>CALLAT010000082.1 GCA_938002085.1 uncultured Pseudanabaenaceae cyanobacterium | reverse complement strand
AAGGGTGGAAGCAAGGGAGGAAGCTATGGCTCCTACAGTGGTGATGACTACTACTCTGGCTCAGGTGGAAGCAAGGGAGGCTCATACTCCCGCTCTGGCTCCGGATCTGGTGGAAGCAAGGGAGGCAGCAAAGGTGGCTATGGAGGCTCATACTCCGGCGGCTCTAGCAGTGGCTCCAGCAATGGCTCCAGCGGTGGCTCCTACCCCAGCGGTGATGACTACTACCCAAGTGGAGGCGGCCCCAGTGGAGGCAGCAAAGGAGGAAGTGGAAGATCTAGCGGCGGATCTAGCGGCGGATCTAGCGGTGGAAGCAAGGGAGGCAGTGGAAGCAAGGGATCTGGTGGTTACTCCACCAGCGGTGGTTCCATGCCCAGTGGAGGTTCCTACCCAAGCGGCGATGATTACTATCCCTCTGGACCAGGCTCAGCTTCTGGCCGATCGAGTGGAGGTAGCAAGGGTGGAAAAGGCGGCAGCAAAGGAAGCCGAAGTGGCCGTGTATACCCTCAAGCACAAGAACACCCATGAGGCGGCTACTTACCCAGGAACTGATCACTTCGTCACACGCTTTATCTGAGGTTACAGGATCGTGCGGCCAGGCACTAAGTATATTTTACTGAATACTGGCCCGCCTTTCTGTTATAATACCACGATCGGTGTGTGTCGTGGTGCTGTGACCGACACTGTTTTATAAAAGTCCAATAAAATACAGCTTATATATAAGAACAAACTTTAACAAACTCTTGTGATATTCAGCTTAGTAGTCTCTAGTTGCTGTTAGTAGTTAGCCTGTCAATTTGCCTTGCGCGATTGCCGTTGATCAAGTACCAGCAGCCTGCGTGCTTGTTATGTAATTATTATGAAAACCAGGCAGCACGCGCAAGCTTCTCTTCCCGTTCAAATACAAAAAGTTTGCACGCAACACCAAGTAGTCTAGTCTAGCTAGAGCGTGGGCGACAGAAAAGCCAGCGGTGGCTACGTAGAACACGACGAACGACGAAAGCACACCAAGAAGGAACTTTCTGCTGAGCCGCATTAAAGGAACTGAAAGAACTGGAATGTTTTAGTGTGAATCGAATGCACACCACACCCGAAGCCCCACTTCCACTTTTCTTTCTTTTTTTTTCTTCCCGCCGCGCTATTTGCGCTTTCGGGGCGCCACGCCAGGCAGCAGTGGGGACGAGAAGCGACCCCAAAGAGACCGCCCACCTGTAAGGGAGCTTTTTAAGTTGTTCTTCCTATATATTTTCGCCTGGTTTCAAGCACAGCCAGATTTTATGTTTCCCCTCCACAAGCACGCTCCTCACAACGCTCATAGCGTTCAACACTGCTAAATTCTCGCAGTCAAGAGCCCGTCGCCACAGCATTGGTTCACGCGCCAGCGTAGTAGCGAGGACTAATGCTTCAATTTAACATCGGCGGAAGCGCATTGAAGGGCAATTACTGATATCCAATGAATCCAACCGAGTGCGGAATGCCAACAAGATCCAATTTGCGAAATGCTTTAATGGACCGGGGTACAGTAAGGATTTTGCGGGGTACTTTTGGGGCATTTTTGCTGGTGAGTGAAAAAAGGAGTGCAAAAAAACCTCCTGTGGCAATGGGGGATTCCAATTTTTTGCCCCGCAAAACCTTACTGTACCCCGGTCCATATAGGTAGTTGCGATACGGTAAGGATCAAACCACTGGCTGGCTATGTTATCGTACCTCTTTTTCTTCCGCGAAAAAAAATATACCAAATTTACTGCGTAGCCCACGGATGACGATGATGCTCATCGACTGTTTTCGCTACGAGTGACGGGTTTTTGAGCTTTAAGCTACGAGCTACTACTAGAGTAGCTAGCTACTACTAGTAGCTACGGAGAACTCCGGAGTACCGTAGCAGTAGTTCGACTGTGCTCGAAAGAAGTTTTTTGCATTGCCTACTATGCTATTAGGAAGAACACCATCAACTCCAACGACTCAAAGATGAAGTCGCACTTTGGCTCTTTTGTCATCAGAAAAATGAGGCATGCTCATTACCGGTACATCATGTAGACTTACTGTACATGATACCGTACTTGTACCCTTATTAGCCGCGCCCACGTGAGTCCCGTAATAATTCTCTTAAGTGTCTGAAAGATACTTAATGACTTCTTCCCTGCGCGCACTATTCATCCTGAAAAGAGTACGCGAAAAATTGATCCGTTTTGCTCACAATTTTTGCTTCAAAGACTTCTTCTGAAAGCCTCACAGTTTATTTTGGCACGAGTCGCAATTATTAATGTATGCTAAGCGCATCTCAACAGAGAACATAAACAAAGCGAACGTGTCTTTCCGCTTTGAAGAAACCTAATCGATCCAAACGGATAGATTATTCATCACATATTATTATTATTAATCAATAGACCAAAAAGACAACCAGCATGAAGATTGTCAATCGAATGCTCTTGGCAGCATTGCTGGTGGCTGTTCCTGCACAAGGTCAACTTCGAGGAATTCTTAATGAGTTGGGTCTGGTGGGGTCTGAAAAGGTATGCGATACAGCATTGCACCTTTGGGGGTTCTTGGGGAAAATTAAAGAATGCAACCTGCTAAACCATGCGAATTTCTGTTGACTCACCCACAATGAATTTGACTTTACGACAGGCCGCAGCACCAAGCCACCGTATCCTATCAGAGAACGTACCTGCCTGCTGTACCAACTGTCGCTGTGAGACATTTGAAGGAGAACTTTACTGTGACTGCGACTGCAACACATGTAATGACTTGTTGAGCGCAGACACTGTTAGCACAGACAGCACTCTTGTCAGAGCTGGTGGATCTGGATCTGGCAGTGGATCTAGCTCTCGATCTGGCAGTGGATCTAGCTCTCGATCTGGATCTGGATCAAAAGGAGCCAGTCGCAGCGCCAGTGGCAGTGGCAGCAGTGACGGCGATGACTACTACCCATCTCGTAGTGGAAGTGGCAGCCGCAGCGGTTCCAAGGGCGGAAGTGGTAGTAGAAGCGGAGGCTCCAAGGGCAGTTCCAAAGGAGGAAGCCGAAGCGGAAGTGGAAGCAGTCGTAGCGGCGGAAAGGGCAAGGGTGGCAGCGGAAGTAGCAGTAGCCGCAGCGGAGGCAAAGGCAAAGGCGGTGGTAGTGTGAGCCGCAGCGGTAGTGGTAGCTCCAAGGGAAAGGGCGGCAGTGGAAGCCGAAGTGGAAGCAGCAGTAGCGTCGGAAAGGGCAAGGGTGGTAGTGGAAGCCGCAGTGGAAGCAGCAGTAGCAGTGGCAGCTCCAAGGGAAAGGGCGGCAGTGGAAGCCGCAGCAGCAGCAGCAGCAGCGGTGGCAGCTCCAAGGGCAAGGGTGGCAGTGGAAGCCGCAGTGGAAGCAGCAGCAGTAGCAGCAGTGGCAGCTCCAAGGGCAAAGGCGGCAGTGGAAGTGGAAGCCGCAGCGGAAGCAGCAGCAGTGGAGGCAAGGGTGGCAAAGGATTCTTCAGTGGTAGTAGCAGTAGTAGCAGCGGAAAGGGCAAGGGAGGAAGCCGCAGTGGCGGATCCAAGGGCTCGAAGGGCTCAAAGGGCAGCAGATCATCTGGAAGCGTCTACTATGACGATGATGACTACTACTCGCGTGCGTCATCTGGCGGAAGCAAGGGCAGTGGCGGATCGAAAGGCAGCGCTTCAGGATCCAGTAGTGGAGATGATTACTACCCAAGCCGTAGCAGTAGCAATGGTTACATCCACAGCGCCAGCCGCAGTGGCAGTAAAGGGTCAGGCTCCAAAGGAAGCGGCAGCACTTCCGGCAGCTCTGGATATAACTCCTCTGGAAGCGCAAGCCGAAGTGGCAGCAAGGGAGGAAGTAAGGGAAGCAGCGGTTCTGGCAGCTATGATTACTCCTCTTCCTCTGGAAGCGTGAGCAGAAGCGGAAGCAAGGGTGGTAGCAAGGGTGGCAGTAAAGGAAGCGGTAGCAGCGGCAGCTATGATTACTATCCTTCAGGAAGCTCCAGCCGAAGTGGCAGTAAGGGTGGCAGTAAGGGAAGCAGTTCATCTTACTCCCATAGCAGCAGCAGCAGCAGCAGCAGCAGCAAGGGATCAAGTCACGGCAAAGGACACCATAGCAAGGGAAGTAAGGGTCATAGCAAAGGTCACAGCAAGGGTGGCAAGGGAGGTAAGGGCTCCAAAGGCAGTCGTTCGAGTTCCAGTTCGAGCAGCAGCGGAAGCTACTCTGGAAAAGGACATTCTTACTCCAGTGGCGACGACTACTATTCTGGAAGTGGGCACTCTGGTTCCAGCTCAAAGGGATCCAAGGGTTCTAAAGGAAGCAGCAGTTCCTCCGGCGATGACTACTACCCATCTACAGGAGATGATTACTATCCCAGTAGATCGTCAGGAAGTGGATCCTCCAAGGGCTCCAAGGGTTCCAAGGGCAGCGGCGGAAGCAGTAGATCTTCCTCCGGCGATGACTACTACCCGAGTGCTTCTAGCTCTGGCAGTAAGGGCGGCAGAGCCTACCCCGGACGTGCTTAAGCGGTAAGCACAGTATCCCCACGTACAGCGCACGGTAGCGAGCCGATATGGTTAGAGCTTCAAAGTTGTCCTTTAGGCAAGCGTCGTCCCTGCCTTTTCGTCAACCGCTGTGCTAGATTCTTAACTTATAACATGTATATTGTATTACATCACGCCCTTTGGAATTACTGTAGCCAGCGATGCTTGCTGAGTAATTGCCAACACTTGCTTTCCAACGATCGAAACCTACTACTAGCGATGCACCCAATAGATTGAGGACGTTGGAAGATATCCCTACCCTTAAAATTTAGCGTCCG
>CALLAT010000081.1 GCA_938002085.1 uncultured Pseudanabaenaceae cyanobacterium | reverse complement strand
CTGACCGGACGTAAGGTGACCGACGAAGAAATCAGGACCATCCGTCTCACGCGCAACTCATTTCACGGGGAATGGAACTACGAGATTCGACCACATTCGTCAGCCCTATAAACGGTAATTTATTTGTGGATGAGTCCTAAGCAACGCATCTCTCTAAACCAAAAGGCCGCCCAACCATCCATCGCTATACCTCAACATTGCTGTAGCAGGGGGTAATCCATTGGGGGAGACTCTGTCCACCATTGGCGGGAGTTTGAGGGCTGGCCCTCATGGATTTCGTTTTGCCTCTTTAAGCAGAGCTCTTGAAACCTTAACCATTAATAACCACTCAATAACCCCCGCTGCTTAGCAACTCGCTCCGCCCTGCTAAAGCAGAAAAAGCCCAGCCCCAAGTAGAAAAGCCCATTGAGCAACGCGATCGCCAACATCCCAAAGTCCAACCCCTCAGCCCGCGCCATCAAATCCCTCAACAACCCCGCACTTGGCGTCATCGGAGCCATCAACGCCATCACCTTTGCCACCCCTGAAAAATTCTCGACTGGCGCACCAATCAGCAACAGCAAGCCAAACTGCAATCCCCCCAACACCTGCCGCACTTGCTTAAACAACAGAACCAACCCAGCCAACACAAATGCAAACCCATAGGCTGCCATCAGCATTGTGACCAGCGGCAACACCAGCAGCGGCGGAAACGCTAGATTGCTACCTGTAATCAGCAAAATAAGCCCAAGATTCACGGCGATCAATAGCAGCCGAATGGCCATCCCTGCCAATGCGCGTAGCAAGAATACCGTTACGGCACTGTGGGGAGAGAGAAAGATCTGTTCCAATGTTCCTGTCTTGGCTTCGCCCTCCAAACTATTGGTTGCCTCACTCAAGACGAACAGCATCAAAAGCCAAAGAACGTAGCCGATGACTAAAACATCCAACCGCTCTGCGCCATCAGCGGTGGCGAGGCTGCCGCTGGGTCCGGCGACATAGCTGGCTCCGGTGAAGAGGAAGTAGAAGGTGATGGTGCTGATGAAGACGCCAATGATGGCTTCACTGGGATAGCGGATGAATTGAATCCAACTGCGGCGAACTTCGGCTAGGAATAGGGCGAGCATGGGGAGTCTAATCTTTGGGATGAAGGAAGGGGAGCGTGAATGGTTTGGTCGCAGACCTGTAATGGTGCTATGCGTCTTGGACCAGCTTGAGGAAGACTTCGGTTAAATCAGCGGTGTCTTTCTTGATTTCTTGAATGGCGAGGGGCCGCAGCTTTTCCAGTACGTCGTACAACTGCTCTGAGCCTCGGATAAAAATATGGTTGTCTTTGGTGGTTGCTCCTAGGTGCTCTAGGCGGATTAGCGTCTCAGCATCAGGTGGCTCTTCTAGCTCGATGTTGTAGCTGGTGCCGGAGAATTGGCGGATTAGCTCCCGCGTGGGCTGCTCGGCGATGACCTGGCCCTGGCGGATGATGGCGACGCGATCGCTCAGATCTTCGGCAATATCCAGCTGGTGGGTGGTGAGGAGAATGGCGCAGCCGGAGGCGGCGATCTCGCGGACAACGGTTTTGACGGTTTGGGTTGCTTCTACATCAAGACCCAGGGTGGGTTCGTCCAGGAGGAGGAGCTTGGGGCGATGGATGAGGGCAACGGCGATCGCCACTTTCTGCTGCATGCCCCGTGAGAGCGTCTGCACGGTGACGTTGCGTTTATCGACGAGGCCTAGGCGCTGGAGCCATTCTTCGCCGCGCTGGCGGGCGACTTTGCGGGAGAGGCCGCGCAGGACGCCGAAGTATTCGAGGTTTTCCAGGGGGGTGAGTCGCCAGTAGAGATTGCGGTTGCCTTCGAGGACTGCGCCGATGGATTTGAGGGCGCGGGATTGTTTGTGGGGGTCGAGGCCGTCGAGCTTGACCCAGCCGTCGTCGGGGCGGACGAGGCCTGCGATCATCTTGATGCTGGTGGTTTTGCCTGCGCCGTTGGGGCCGAGGAAGGCGAGAATTTCGCCGCTGTTGAGGGTGAGGCTGACGCCGCGCACGGCGTTGGTGGTGGTTTTGCCCTGGCGGTAGCTTTTGTGGAGGTTTTGGGCTTCGAGGATGGGCATGCGAGCAGGGTGAGATGTGGTGTCTCTATTGTCGCAGTGATGGAGAGTTTGGTGAATTGGAGCAGCCCAGATTTCAAGTGCGAGACGTGTTAGCCCATCTGTAGCAAACCCTTCTGATTGGGGAGTTGATTCACAGTTCGGCTTAAGGTAACGATTTGGGGAGATAGGCTGACGGCTTTCGGTATAACAGCCTATATTCGGGGGGTATGCAGAATTGAATCGGCATAACATCCTGCTTTGGGTGGATAGGCAAAATAGAATTCTGCATAACACCTCTACCAGGGAAGATAGGCTGACATAGTTCCGCCGAATTAGTAGTCATTGATATGGCAAAGGGAGGTTACACGTTTGGCAGCACGAGACTCCATCAAAGGGTACCTTTACCAGACGCTCATTGCTCTCTTGCAGATGCTCGAGCATGACAATTGGACGCATGTAGCGATTGAGCCACGAGAGTTAGATGAAAAGGTCGACATTTACTGGACAGGTGCAACCAGCCGTGCAGTTCAGGTCAAGTCTTCAAAAAACCGCGTTAACGAGAGTGATGCAACTGCTTATATTCAGGAACTGAAGGCGCATCATACTGGTGCTGACCAATATGAACTAGTTCTTTGCGCCCATGTGGTGGCTGCCCTCAAGAGCGGCGATGTTTTTGAAGGTGCTACGCTCACAATAAACAACTCACATCCGATTGATCTAATACAACAAGCCGCTCAACGACTGGACACTTTCCTTTATCGCCAATCGATATCGCAGACCCCTCCCCTGATAAGAGAATTGCTCGTTCGCGCACTTGCTTCTCGCTTACTCGAAGTTTCAACCGACGGGGCTACTCTGCCGCGCGGTGACTTCGAGGAGCTAATCAAAACATTGCTGCTCACCGCCTACCCAGAAGCCGCCAGAAATTTGCGGTTTTCAATGTGCGAGATTGCCCACGGTCCTTGTGAAATGCATCTGAGCACGTTGAAGGACGCAACTACTGGTCAATCCGACACACATGAACAGCTGGTATTCATTTCGGACTTGTACTTCGTAAATGCGTCGCAAGAGCCATCAATAATTCAGTTCGTAAGCTTCAGTCTGACCGTGAATGATACACGTCACTTTTTCCTTCCACGCTTCTTCTTTGATTCCGAGAAGGTAAATAAAGATCGCGATCCATCTGAACTTGCCGAGCATGAAAAAGGGCTTGAGGTGTTCCAACCGATCTGTGTCGTGCCCAAAGGTGTAGAGCGACGTAAGCTTGTTGCCTTTTCGCTAAGGTCTGAGGTTTCACGTGACTTTCTCACCAGCAATGTTGACTCAAAGTTCGTGATGGAAATTTTCGTGAAGTACCACCACCTTGACTCATACATTCTTGCCCACTCGTTCTATCCAAATATCCTTTTCGACGAGCTCTTTAAAAAGAAGAAATCAGTTGCATACCTGATTCCAGACATCGAAATGGATACAGAAGCCTTAAATCAACCAATTGCGCGACCAGATTGATGAGCGTCTAGCCACATAACAAAATCTATGTACCGGAACGATAGATCCGAGCCAAATTTGCAAATTCACAGAACCTGCTACTGTCCAGTGATAGCAAGCGTTAGATTGCTCTGAATTTAGTTGTCATTGCCCTTTGTGAGTAGCATGAAAGTCTTGAAAGCGATCGCCATAATTCCTTCTCTTTTGCTAAGAATACCCCATAGCTTAAACATCTTGAACTGAGAGATAGGTAAACGCTGCCTTGATGCCGCTGCCTTGCCCTAACGCACAGCCAGGGCTCAGGACTCATGAGAGCTAGCGAATATTGAAAGTTGTGTCGTTGTCTGATCAGTTTCTGTCAAAGTTGACAGCGCCCCTTCGTGGCTTAGCAATTATTTCTTCCGCTTCAGTCCACCCGCATAGCCAGTCAGATGACCATTTGTACCAATGACTCAATGGCAGGCTCAGATTGGCTATCCACAGCCCAAAGCTGCATCGCGGCATAGGCTCGCCAGGGTTGCCACCGAGTTGAATACTCCTGGAGTTCAGCCTTAGTCAGCAGTTCACCCAGCGCTGCCATGCCACGCAGCAGACCAACATCCCCTGGCGGAAACGCATCGGGAGCCTGCAACGCCCGCGTCGCGACGTAATGCGCTGTCCAAGGACCAATGCCCTTGAGTTGGCACAGCACCTCAATCGCCTTATCCAAGGTCGTGGGCTGATCGAAGAAACTAGGATTTGCGACAACAGCCTGGGCCAGCGTTGAGATAGCAACCGCTCGCGATTGAATCACCCCTACCTCCGTTAAATCCGCCCCAGCCAAACCGGAGGAACGAGTGGAATAGGTTGCGAAGATTTTGTGGGCAACGATGCATGGCCTGGTTACGCTGCGGGTGGGAGATGGTGAAATGCTGACCACAGGAGTCGCGTTCGCATTACGCTCCGTTCTTGCTGGCTCTGATGCTCACATCTGATCACGTTGGAATCAACTCAATCCCGAAGGGAGGTTTTGAGCATCACTCCATTGCCGGGGAGATTGCCCATACATCCGCTTGAACTCCCGACTGAACTGAGACGCACTCAGGTAACCCACCTCCATCGCCGCTTCATTCACCGTCATGCCCCCCGCAATCTTCATCGCCGCATTATTGAGGCGCATCGACTTCACAAACTGAATCGGCGACATCGTCGTTGCCTGCTTAAACTTGCGATGGAACACCGCCCGGCTCATGCCTGCGCGATGGGCCATTTCCTCGATGGTGATCGGCTCATTCAGATGAGCGGACAGATAGGCAATGGACCGCGCAATTGCGTTACCAGCGCCAAAAGCCTGACTGGCAAACATGCCCGCCTCCCCTTTCAGAATCGCGTAATACAGCTCGCGCAGCCGCGCCTCTCCCAGCACCGCAACGTCCGTTGGGCTCTTGCCCAATTGCAGCAGCCTCAACAGCGCATCCGAGAACGCCGCATCCCATTGTGCAAACCTGAACCCTGGCGCGATCGCGCTTCCTTTAGCCATGGCAATGCTGCCCCCGGCCCTTTCCATCTCGATGATCAGTTCCGTCATCACGCGCTGATCCAGCGAAACATAAACGCCATAAAGCGGGTTGTCCGGCGATGCGGCAGGTGTCCCGGCCTGGACCGGCATCGACATGGGACAACATAAATACCGGCTGTCGTCGTAGACATATCGCTTACCATCCAGCACAGCCTCCTTTGCCCCGCTGACAATGGCGATGACGCTGGGTTCGTAAACTGCCGGGGCGCAGGGGATCGGGGCAGTGGCTCGAAACAGCTTCACCCCCGTGATGCCGGTCTCCGTTAGACCATCCTCATGGATTTGGCCTTCGATGAGCTGTTTGATCTGGTGTTTGCTCATGGACCATAAAAACGATATTGAGACAATCAGGCAAGAGAATAGGACGATTGCATCTGTTTTTGAAGCAGATTTGAGAGTAATTTAACAGAATCAATCTAGAAACTCAGATCACATAGCCTATCGGCCCGCCTCTATCGCTGAAAGGAGCATGACCTTGAAAGACACTCAATTCGGACCCAAAGGCTGGACCCCGGAGCAACTCAGCTCCCTCGCAGGCAAAACCTTTGTCATTACCGGCGCCAACGCGGGCGCGGGCTTTCAGGCTTCACGCATCCTCTTGTCCAAAGGCGCAAAGGTAGTGATGCTAAACCGCAACGCCGATAAGTCAACTGTTGCAATCGCAACCCTAAAAGAGGAATTTGGCAGTGATGCTGATGTGACATTCGTGCGCATGGACCTAGCCGTGCTGGATTCCGTCCGGGAAGCAGCGGCTGAGGTCATGGAGAAGGTGCCCCAAATCGATGCCCTTATTTGTAATGCCGCGATCGCCCAGGTGCCGACGCGGAAACTTACCCAGGACGGCTTCGAAAGTCAGCTGGGCACGAACCATTACGGTCATTTTGTTTTGTGTGGCATGCTCTGCGATCGCATCGAAGCATCCCAGGGCCGAATCGTTGTCGTTGCCAGCCTCGGTTACAAGATGGGGCTGAGAACGATCCAGTTTGACGACATGAACTGGGACAAAAACTACAGCGCGAATCCCGCCTACAGCCAAAGCAAGCTGGCGCAGATGATGTTCGCCTATGAGCTGCAAGATCGAATCAAGACTGCGAACAAGACTATCGAAGTCTATGTCTGCCATCCCGGCTCATCCGCAACGTCGCTGATCAACACCAGTGGCGGCCTTACCACCCGGATCATGTTCAAGCTCATGTCGTTGTCGCCCATGGTTCAATCGGCGGAAAAGGGCGCCTATCCAGAGGTGATGTGTGCAACCCAGAAGGGCTTGGAGCAGCGAGCCCTTTACGGTCCGACGGGCCCCATGGAATGGGTCGGCCCAGTCGGCCAGGGGACGCTGGAACCGTTTGCCTACGACAAGGCGGTCATGGAAAAGCTGTGGGACCGATCCGAGAAAGAGACCGGCTTCAGTTGGATCATTTAACGGTCTGCCATCCTGTTGCATCACAAAACCAATGGCTTGCACGACAAGGCCATCATCTCAGTCAGATTCTTTTCGTTACAAATTCACTTGCATTGGAGATGATAATGGCAAGGAAGCGGTTGTCGATTGAGGGTTTCCATTGAATGCAACAGTCGATTGAAGCTGACACGGCTAATCCTAATGTCTCGGTCCTGGAAATCTCCCAGGCCACGACAGCGACCTTCACTGATCTCTATTTCCAACACACCTTTTTGTTCTTCATTCAGGTGGGTAGTAAAAGGGTCTTATGTCCGATTAACGGCGAACTGATTGGCCAAGCTGAAGACGTGATCATATTCCCGCCAGGGTCGATGGTGACGATGGAAAATCGCCCCGTGCTGGGCAGCGATTATCGAGCCACTGGCGTTTGTTTTCCACGGCAGATGATCAAAACGGTGTTCTCTGAGCAAATAGCAAAGTCTGCATCAGCAGGGATTCAAATCGTATCTGCTGCTAGCGGTCAATCCTGCCAGATCTTAAAAACGATTCAAGCCACGCTGGCAGATACAGACATGCCAGAACCGATCAGACAGCATCGTCTGCTGGAGCCCTTGATTTGGTTAAAGTCTCACAATATTCACCTCTCCCCCCAGGAAGAAGAGAAACCCCTCAGCAAAGTTCGGAGACTGATCGAAACCGATTTAAGCCATCCTTGGCGGTCCAGTGAAGTGGCCGAGCATTTCGCCATCAGCGAGGCAACCATGCGGCGTTGGCTCACCAAATCCGGCCAAGGATTCTCAAAAATCCTGCAACACACCAGGCTGGAGCATGGGCTGAGTCTTTTACAGTCCACCGAGATTCCCATCTCCCATATCGCCCTAGATTGTGGCTTCAAAACGCCCTCTCACTTTTCGGATTCGTTCAAGAAGCGATTTGGGATCAAGCCCAGTGAGATCCGCAAGCTAGAAGGTTGAGCGTTTTTCGATAGTTTCTGCCGGATGGCTGGAAGTGGAGCGCAGCTGTCCTCGCTAAATTCAGATTGTAGACAACATTCCGATTCGCGAGGCCCACAACCATGCTGCGTAAACTCATTGCCTTTAGCTTATTTCTCACCACCGCACTTGCATCTCCTGCCGCTGCCCAGGCATTTGACTTGACCAGTGCCACCGTTTCCGAAGGGGGCATGTTGACCAATACCCACGTCTTTGAAGGGTTTGGCTGCGAAGGCGAGAACGAGTCGCCTCAACTCTCATGGAGCGGCGCACCGAAAGGCACCAAAAGCTTCGCCATCAATGTTTATGATCCCGATGCGCCCACAGGCTCTGGCTGGTGGCATTGGAATGTGGTGAATCTCCCAGCTTCCACGAATGCTATTGCTCAGAATGCGAGTGGTAATGACGGCCTACCGGGGGAGGCGCTCGAAATTCGCAATGACTATGGTGCCGTTGGCTTTGGCGGTGCTTGTCCTCCTCCTGGTGAAGTCCATCGTTACGTCTTTACGGTGTATGCATTGGGGACGGAACGCTTGGAGCTGCCGGACAGCCCCAGCAATGCGCTGGTCGGCTTTATGATTCGTGCAAATATGCTCGACAGTGCCAGTATCACCGCCGTTTATCATCGATAGCTGTAACGATTATCCCTCCTGTTTCTCGTTAGAAATTTAGGAGGGATAAACGCTGCATAATTTTGCGTAACCCGTGAGTGCGATGACCTTCAGGCTAGGCTGGTTACAGCAACCTCATACCTTGAATAAATGACTATGATGAAAATCTATGGGGATAGCCAATCTGGCAATTGCTATAAAGTTCAACTGCTGGCCCACCATCTCAATCTTGAGCATCAGTGGATTGAGGTTGATATCCTCGCAGGGGAAACCCAGACTGACGAATTTCTAGCTCGCAATCCCAATGGCAAGATTCCTTTACTGGAATTACCCAGCGGTGCATACCTCTCTGAATCCAACGCAATTCTCAATTTTTTAGCCCACGGTACAGCCTATTTGCCTGAGCCACCGCTCGAACGCGCCAGGGTTCTGAGCTGGCAGTTTTTTGAGCAATATAGCCACGAGCCCTACATTGCCGTGGCCCGGTTTATTGCCAAGTATCTGGGACGCCCTGCTGAGCGAGAAGCGGAATATCAGTCGAAACAACAGGGTGGGTATAAAGCGCTGGCCGTCATGGAACAAGCCCTCACGGACAAGGCTTGGCTGGTGGGAGACCACTTAACCATCGCGGATATTTCGTTATACGCCTATACCCATGTCGCCTATGAGGGGGGCTTTGAGCTGGACGCCTATCCCGCCATTCAAGCCTGGCTTCAGCGCGTCGCGAATCACCCAAACCATAAGCTGATGCAAGCCGTTGCCCCATGACATCCCTTGCAGATGGATAGAGGTTTCAAATTTGATGCCTTGGATGGCGTGGGTTGTGCTTTTGCCCGGTTGGTAGGTTTTGTGGAGGTTTTAAGCTTGCAGGAGCGGCAGGCAGGCAGGGAGAGATGTGGTGCCTCTATTGTCTTAGGAATGCTGGTGGGGGAGATTAAGCGCTAAGGCTACAGCCACCTCTTGTCGACTCAGTCTTGAGCACCGCACTGCAATTTTGATTTCATCCGAAACTCATCAGGGCTCTGACCAACAAGGTGTCTGAAGAACTTAATAAAATTGGTCGTCTCTTCAAATCCCAGAGAAGAACCCACTTCTTTCACAGTTGTCTTGCCAAAAAGTAGACGCCGCTGGGCCTCAACCACGACCCGCTCATTCGTAATCGCCTTGGGTGATTTACCAGCCACTGCCATACAAATTCGATAAAGCGTCCTGGCCGAGCAATTCATCTGTTCCGCATACCATTGCACATTTCGACAGAACTCAAATGATTGCTCCAGCAACTCCACAAACTCTAGAAACCTTGGATCTATTGTCTGGCCAGCCTGGTGCTTTTCAGAGGCAACTGCCGCTTGAGATGCAAGCGCAATCACGGACCACAATAAATATTGTGCAGCGGCTGGCGGGCGATCGCCCTTCCCTTTATATGTTTCCAACAGCTCAATATGTTGCTGAAGCATCTGGGCTTGTTCCAACTCAAGCGATACAACAGAAGGCCAAATATGTTGAATAGTAGACCAGGATATGGGACTAGAAACACTGGTAGATAGCCCTAACAAATTAGTTGGCAATGCAGCGGGCACAAACACAACCATGAAGGCCTCTAATTCCTGGGTCTGGCCAAAATAGTGGATCTGGTTGGCACAAACATGAACTAATGTCCCTGCCTTGACGGGATGATCAATAAAATCAATGCCATGGGTGCCCTGGCCTTGGGTAAACAAAATTAAAGCGTGGAAATGAAGCCGATGGGGTTTCCAGGGGTCATGGTCATCCGGCAATTCTCGCCGATTGAAGTCCCTCAAGCGGAGTACTTCAAAGTGACTGTTCACCGCAGGCGACCATTGGACATTCGCTAGGGCGGGTTGGTCCATTTTTGACCCTAAATATTGGCAGTTTTGACCGTTTATTATACTGGTTGGATGATTTATGCTGGGCATCACTTCGAAAACTGTCTCCATTTCCCAGATTTAGGGATGGGGAGCTTCAAAGTCACTCTCCCACGTTTGGAAGATTGACTTTGGGAGATTAGGAGAGGGCCAAGATCTCTGCAAAAGGCCTATTGCTTGCCTGGAGTTAGGCTTACTTCTCTAACACGGTTAATTCTCAAAACCCGAATAATGACCTCTAATCCAAGACGCCGTCCTCAGATGCGACAGGTTACGGTCCAAACCATTGAGCAAGTCACCCCTCGGGTGCGACGGATCGTTTTTGGCGGTGAAGCCCTGGCAGGTTTTACGGCTCCCCGTCCGGGTGCACATATCAAGCTGTTGTTTGGTGCCAATCCGAACGAACCACCTGACCCCAAGAAACTTCGCTCGCAGATGCGGACCTATACCCCCCGGAAATTCAATCCCGAAACCAATGAACTGACAGTGGAGGTGGTGCTCCATGGGAGTGGCCTAGCCTCAACTTGGGCAGCCCAGGCTCAAGTCGGGGATGCCTTAACCATTGCGGGACCGGGGGGTGGAATGGAGATTCCAGATGCTCCTAAAACAATGGTGATGTTGGTGGACGAATCTGCCATACCTGCCGCTGGTGCAGTATTGGAAGCACTGCCAACCAGCTGTCAGCCCATCATCATTTGTGAAGTCGAAGATGCTCGCGAACAGCGATCGCTCAGCTCCATGATTGAGGTGGAACCCATCTGGCTCTTTCGCCAGGAGAAAGCTGCGACTCCAGGGAAACTCTTGGAAGACTATCTACCGAATATCTTAGGCGTTGTAAAAGACTTTGATGATGTCTTTTGGTGGATTGCCTGTGAAGCGAATGCGATGCGCCGGATGCGTTCACAACTACTGAACAAACATAAGGTCAGCAAAGATCGCCTTGTTTCGCGAGGGTATTGGAAATTAGACACAAGTAATCACCCAGACCATGACTACGGTGAATCCTAATTGGCCAAAGTGCTATTGAATTTATTGCTCGTTACCTCAGAAGTCAGTGCTAATTGGGCAAAAGCTGAATGAACTCCGGAAAGGAAGACCCTATGACTGACAAATTCACTTCGCCCCCTGCAATCTCCGACCATCTGCCCAAGTGGATTCTCTACTTCGGTTGCCTTCTGGCCACCATCGGAATTGTTGCTGGATTGCTGGGGGTCCTTTCGCCCATGAAGTTCTTCAGCGATTTCCCGAACTTCACCCAGTGGAGCGCAATCTCTTACGTTACAACTGGCTGGGGCATTCGCAATTTGGCAATGGGCGCTGTCATGCTACTCGCCCTCTGGCTCAAGACGCCTAGCGCGATCGCCATAGTGTTTTCAATGCGGTTTCTGACAGAGCTGGGAGATCTCTTGAACACCCTCGCCACTGGCCATGGCTCCATGGGCGCTCCGTTGGGCATCGTCGCGGCAGTATGGATTGCCGTTTTTCTGACCCCCGAGGCCCTGGCGGCACGCTGGGGAATTACCAGAGTGCTCGAACGCTGAAGCGCTACCGAGCATTGGGTTTCATCACTGTTGGCGATGGCTCAATCATCCAAATCGGCGGTAGACCAATAGAGCCAGAGGCATTACTTCCGCAGCTTCCCATGATGATCAGGCTCATTTTCCCAAACGACTTTTCAGAAAAAGACCCATGGTAAAAATTGCGATTACAGCAGCTAGTGGACAATTAGGTCGTGAAATCGCTAAAGCGACCTGCTTAGTGATTGGCCAAGAGAACGTGATTGGGTTGGCTCGGACGCCCGCTAAGGCGGCCAATCTGGGTATAGAAGTGCGCAAAGGCGATTATAACAATCGCGAAGATTTAGAGACCTCGCTCCAGGGAGTCGATACAGTATTGCTGGTCTCTGGAATTGATGCTCCAGATAAACGCATCGGTCAACATCGCAATGTGATTGAAGCGGCTAAAGCATCAGGCGTTACTAAAATTGTTTACACCAGCGTTCAGGGCGCTGATGAAGGAACAACATTTAGTCCTGTGATTCAAAGCAATCGCCAAACCGAACAAGATATTCGCGCTAGTGGCTTGCAATGGTCCATTGGCCGAAATGGCATTTATATTGAGCCTGATGTGGAATACATCGAGACCTATAAACAAGCGGGTGAGATTGCAAACTGTGCTGGAGAAGGTAAATGCGGCTATACCACTCGTCCAGAGCTAGCCTATGCCTACAGTCAAATGTTGACTGAGAATAAGCACAATGGTCATATCTACAACTTGCATGGTGAAGCCATAACTCAATCTGAATTAGCGGACTATTTGAACTTAGCCTTCGGTACTCAACTGACCTACCGTGACATGACGGTAGAGGACTATCGCAGTGAGCGTGTGGCTGCACTGGGTGAGTTTATGGGGACTGTGATTACAGGTATTTATGCTGGCATTCGAGCGGGAGCAGCGAATAGTCCCAGCGATTTCTCAACTGCCGCAGATAGAGCACATCAGAGTTGGAAAGATTACTTTGTGGGCTTGAAGCAAACGCTTTAGACAATCTTTTGATCACCGCTTAACCATTCAACTTCTACGAGAAAATCCAATGAGCCAAAAGCTAGAAAATGCGACCAATCTCTACATGGAAGGCATTCGTGACGGCCATGTCCGCGATGCCGTCACAAAATACACTGGGAGACGCTACACCCAACACAGCACAGGGGTAAGAAACGGTATTGAAGGGTTTCTTGAATTTTTTGAACCATTCCTTGAGCGCTGTCCCATCAGGGATATTCGTATTGTTCGGTCGATTGTTGATGGACAATATGTTTTTGTGCAAGCTTTCCAAGATATTAATAACGGTGATGCAAAGTGGGTCACAACCGATTTATTTGACACCGACGAAGATGACAAAATTATTGAACATTGGGATGTAATTGCAGCATTTGACTCTGCCCCTGAATCTGAGCATGATCAAATTGATGGTCCGACGGAGATTGAGGATATTGCATTCACGGTCGAGAATAAAGAAATCATTCGTAATTTTATGTGCGATGTGATGGTCCTCGGTCAAAGTGAGAAATGGGATTATTACGTCAATCGTGAGGCTTTTGTTCTCCATAGCTCATCCAATGCTGGCAAATTCGATGACTGTATAGGTGCCTATAATCAGGTTTTTAAAATTATGGGTCAGGGGAACTTTGTCGTTGCCTATAGCCGAGTCTTCCGAGAAGGCCAAGAAATGGCGCGGTTTGACATTTTTCGGTTACGGAATGGACAGATTGAAGAGCTGTGGGTGAATCAAGAATTAGTGCCACCGCAGGATGAGTGGGTCAATGGCGGCAAGTTTTAGATATCTGTCAGAACCTAGGATGCCATCCAATGGCTGCGCGCTAGGTTTTGTAGAGGTTTGGAGTTTGGAAGATGGGCATGGAGAGATGTGGTGTCTCTATGCCCGTAGTGATGGTGTTAGGCAGGCTAGGCTTGCTATGGACATCTACACCTTGAATTAATGACTCTGAGTGCCATCCCCCTCGCCGTTCGTTACATCTTGCTGTCGGCGTTAGGCTTTGCACTCATGTCAGCCTGTGTCAAAACCGTGGCGGGGTATGGCATTCCGGTTTTAGAAATTATTGCGGCCAGGGCTTCAATCTCTTTGTTGCTGAGTTATGTAGATGTCAAACGTAAGGGCATTTCGGTCTGGGGTAATAATCGTCCGCTGCTGGTTGCTAGGGGGACTGTGGGAGCGATCGCCCTCCTCTGCATTTACTACGCCATTGCCACCCTGCCCCTCGCCGATGCCACCATCCTCCAATACACCTACCCTGCCTATACCGCCCTGCTAGCGTTGGTTTTTCTGGGCGAACCCGTCAAGCGCTCAACCCTGCTCTGCATCTTCCTCAGCTTTGCTGGCCTTTTGATTATGGTGCGCCCAAGCCTCAGCGGTATTATGACTGGGTTGCCTCCGTTGAGTATTGCAGCCGCCTTGATCGGAGCCTTTGGCAGTGCAGTGGCCTACGTGTTGGTGCGCCGCCTCAGTCAGACCGAAGATAGCTCCGTTATTATTTTCTATTTCCCTTTAATTGCTCTGCCCATCTCATTGATCTTGCTGGGCGATAACTTTGTCGTTCCCGAACTCGATACATTTCTAGGATTACTCCTCGTGGGGCTGTTTACTCAAATTGGCCAAGTTGGCCTCACAAAAGCCATGGCCAAGGAAGCTGCGAGTAAAATAACCTCCTATTCCTATGTGCAGGTGATTTTCTCTACCATTCTTGGCATCATCTTTTTTGCTGAGGTGCCGACTCTGTGGACGCTTATGGGTGGCGTATTAATCATTTCTGGAGCATTAATCAATGCACTTTGGAAAACTTAGACTATTCGCTAACCTAGAAGTACAGATCGATCAATTTCCGTCTAATTAGAGAATTATTTAATTTATGCAAGAATTCAAGATCGATAAAAAATATATCACTATTACAAAAACTTGTTTTCTAGGGATTTTATTTTTCTTCATATTAGGTCTCTCCCTACCGTTTCTACCGGATGAAGAAAAAGGGAATGCACATGGAACTATAATCCTTGCACTTATCTCGACAGTAGTTATTGGTTGTGGGCTAATTCTTACATGGCTAACGTTAAGAGAGCTACCTTATGCAGATATCGTAACGGATGCCGATGGTATCTGGTACATGCATGTCGGGAGAAATAAGGGTTTAATCCCCTGGGAAAAAATTTCTCTAGTTACGGCAAGTACATACTTGCGATTCATAAAGATGCAAGGCTTAGATTTATTAGACAGTAGTGGGAAAAGATTACTTAAGGTTCACTATCATCTGAACGGATTTGAAGAGCTGAGGAGTACGTTAAATGAAAAAATTCTTAACAATATGGAATCCACTCCATTGAAGTTTTCAAAAAGTCTATTTTATCATTTTTATTATCTATCATTCATGCTTGGGTTTGCTGCATCAGGTCTCTACTTAGCATTAGAAGGGATGCCTCTCTTTGGATTTTTAGGAGCTATTTTAAGCAGCTCATGCTTAATTCTCGAATATGCTCGAACTATTGTTGGACTGATTGTTGGTAATGGAAGATTAGAAATTTGTTATCCTTTTACTAGAATCAGTATTTCATTCTTTGATATTGAATATATTCAGATAGTCGACACATTCTTTCTCGGCGATCGAACTCCTGAAGTATGGGTCATGTCTAAACATATGCAAGAGCCGGTCAAACTAAAGCAGGTTGGTGCTGACCTAAATGCTGTGTATATTGCCCTTAGAAAAGCAGTAAACATATAGTCAATATGCTTGCTATATTGCTTGGCTCGACATGAGACTGTCAGGAAATAGGCTGGCGACTTATTGAGATAGCCCAAAACTTGCTGACATTGTGAATTTTAATATAGTACAATTGTATTGAATCTGCTATCAAGCCATCAGGAGAAATGCCATGCTCCTACCCGAGCCAGAATTTCAGCAAGTACCGGAACGGTCTCTAGTCGCGATGAGCCGAGACTTCACCCTAGAAACGCGCACAGCAATCCCAGGTCTGTGGAGCGAATTCTGGACGCGTAAATCGGAATTCCCTGGTCAGCCAGAGCCAGCCTCCTACGGCGTCTCCTATGCCATGCAACCAGATGGGTGTTTCTCCTATGCGGTGGGGCTGAGCATTGAGCCGATGCCCGAGCCAATGCCGGAGGGGACTTGTGTGGTGACGTTGTCCGCGGGGCGGTATGCGGTCTTTCGTCAGCGGGGGCCGGTCGGGGAGATTCCGATGCTATTTGATGCGATCTTCAGTACTTGGTTGCCTAATTCAGGCGAGAAGCAGCGGGAAGGGGCAGTGTTTGAGCGATATCCTGATGATGGCGGGTCGCCGGACATGATGTCCTATGAGATCTGGTTGCCCGTTGCTGAATGATTCCGCAAACAGTCTGCTAGGAGGTTGATCTATGTCTCGGCCAGACCTCGTGATCTGTTCAGCTAAGGCTAGCGATGCTGATCGCTTGGAAGAAATTCGGCAAGCAGCCTTTGCCCCAGTCTTTGCATCCTTTCGCTCCATTCTGGGGGATGACATCTATGCGATCGCCCAAGCCCGAGAAGATGAAGAGCAGGAGGAGCTTCTCAGCACTATGTTCAAACCTGATTCCGACTGGGAACTGTACGCAGCAGAATTGTCTGGGCGGGTCATTGGGTTTGTCTCAGTGCAGCTCAATCGGGAGACAAAGGTTGGAGAGATAGGGGACTGAATGCGGTTCACCCAGACTATCGAGGGAGAGGTTTAGGTACGGCGATGTACAACTTTGCTGTGGATCGAATGAAACAAGCTGGAATGGAAGTTGCCACAGTCGCAACGGGCGGCGACCCCAGCCATGCTCCAGCC
>CALLAT010000080.1 GCA_938002085.1 uncultured Pseudanabaenaceae cyanobacterium | reverse complement strand
TTCACAATTGGGTTCGTCCTCATTGGTCTTCTAAACTCACTCCCGCAACCGCGATCGGGTTCATTGAACGGCCATTGACTCTTGAGGAAATGCTGCTCTCTAGGGGCTTTCACTTCCTACCTACTTAAGAGGCCAGTGCCTAACGGATTAGCCTGTACTTCTTTGTTGCTCTTACAGACAGAATTTTCCTTTGCCTCTCACTAACATGAGAGTCTTATCCCTGTGAACCGTTATTCCTTGTAAATAAGAAAAACGTTTATAAGCTTTCCTCTCGATATATTAGAGATATTCAAATAATCTGCTGGACCTAGTAGTCTAATTTTTTATTAAAATCGCTAATTGGTTATTTTATGACTAGAATATCTTTATATCTCCTTTGACTAGCGTATTCTAAAAATGGCTGAACAATTAACAGATAAGGCACTTCTCAAAGAACTCAAAAAGTTGAGCAAGACTGCCCCTGATGCTTCACGGCGAGAGTTGGCTCGACTTTGCGGTTACGTTAAGACGACGAAAAAAGGGGAAGAGAAAATTAACGTTGCGGAATTTTATGAAGCTCTTTTGGAAGCCAAAGGACTCAACTTGGGAGGGGGATCAGGGGATAAACGCCGTGGCCGTGAGATGACCTATAGACTCACCGTTCAAAAAAATGGACAGCTTTTATTAGGTTCGGCTTACACCAAAAGTATGGGCTTAGAACCAGGCGATGAATTCGAGGTCAAGTTGGGATACAAAAATATTCACCTAGTTAAGTGTGGTGAAGAGGCTGAATCCTAAAGGAGCGCTAAGTTGTGAAAGAGGTAAACCGCTAGTTTCTCTACAGCATTACTAAGCTGCTTGCCTCTTTCTTTGGCGTTGTTACAGTCTTTCCCGAGCTTCTGAGATACAGTTGCCCTGATTCAGCCCTGCAAGACAAGGCTTTCAGCGGTCATATGGTAACTGACCAAGCTTCGAAGGTTGTGGTTTTGTGCGCAAGCTGACTTTACCTTCTGATGTCTTTTTACTGAGCTAGTTTAGCCAGAGGGCTGAAGCCTGCATTCTGCTGTAATTCATTAGAATTAAATTTTTTTGAGTGTTTCAAGCCTTCGACCAAAGTCTTGGCAAGACTTTGCGGCTCTAACTCCTTAAATGAATGAGCTCCGGGACCTATAAACAGTCCCTGAGCTCATTCATGGTGTTAACAATTCTGACGGTGTTGCTGCTTGGCTTTCAGCAATTGATCACACATCATCTTGCTGTGCTGCTACATCGATCGCCTTTTCAGTCCCACCTCCAAAACGATTAACTAAATCCGTTACATCAATCCCCGTCGCCTGGCGCAACTGCTCAATTAAATTAGCATTCTGCAAAATTCCATTGCTGCTCTGACTGCTATCAATCACCGTCACATTCTGCACATCTACATCTGGGAAGCCAGCGGAAATCGCTTTCAGCAATACATCTAATTTGGGGAACAAGAACACTTCCTTCGCATTGGGACCTGCAGCCTTCCAAGACTGTGCCAACTGCTCCAGACCTTCCGCTTGAGCCCGGCCTTCCTCAATAATTTGAGCCGCATTACCCTTTGCCTTGGCAATGGACTGCTGGCACTGGGACTCTGCTGGAGCAACTACATCCGCCTGCAGCTGCTGCTCCACTTGCTTAATGCGCTCCTTTTGCACTGCCACATCAGCCTGGGTTCTAGCAATCTCGGTACCCACATCCGATTCAGCCTCAGCCACGAGAGCAACGCGTTTCGTTTGAGCATCCCGCACTCGCTCATCAGCTTCTGCCTGGGCCGTGGCGACGTCCCGTTCTATGCGGCGCAACATGGTTTTGCGTTCGTTCTCGGAGGAGCGGATAGCTGATTGCGATCGCGCCTGAACCTCAGCAATGCGAGCATCCCGCACCATCTCTGCCTGCTGCTTTCGGCCAATGGAATCCAGATAGCGAACCTCATCAGAAATATTCTGAATCTGAAGACTATCGAGGATAATGCCCAGCTTTTCGAGATCGTCCTCCGCCTCATCCAAAAGGCTATGGGCAAAAGCCACCTTGTCCTCGTTCACCTGCTCCGGTGTCAGACTTGCCAGGACGCCCCGCAGATTACCCTCCAGGGTTTCCCGCGCCAGTTGCTCAATTTCCTTCTGCTTTTTGCCCAGCAGCCGTTCGATCGCATTGTGAATCGTTGGTTCCTCACCGGAAATCTTGATGTTGGCCACACCTTCCACATTTAGGGGAATACCGCCCTTGGAATAGGCATTCTGAACCTTTAACTCAATAATCATATTCTTGAGGTTCATGCGGTAGGTCTCTTCCAGCAGCGGAATCTGAATGCTGCTGCCGCCTTTCACCAGGCGATATCCCACCGTGTCGTTACGGCCATTCACTGGCTGACGACTCCCTGCAAAGATCAGAATCTCATTGGGCTGGCAGACATGATAGAGATTCTTAATCGCAAAGGCTGCGCCACCGACACCCGCACCCACTGCAACAGCAATTAGAGGTAAAACCATGATTCAAATCCAAGAAACGTCCAAACATTCCAAAATTCCCGTAGGGGCGAACAGCTGTTCGCCCAGCCCAGCTAAGCCTCCGGCTCACCCTCATCAGTTGGCTGCGCATTCAGAGTCGTAGCATCCGGCATCGCCACATCAGGACGCTCAGGTTCAGCCACTGCCGCCGATGACGCTACTTCCGAGCGAGCTGCACCAGAATCAGTTGCTCCAACATCTGTCAAAGAAGGCGTCAGCGTCCGCATCTCGGGATTATTCAGCATCCCCAGTACATCAATACCCAGGGTCTGGTTCACGCTCTCCAGGTACTTCGCCATAATGTCGGGATAGAGATTCACTAGATTGGCCAGGGAGCGACCATCACCGCTATCCACCACACTGATATTCTCCAAATGCAAGCGGCTGGGAATCTTCACCGCTTCCTTGAGAATCATCTCTAGCTGCTGAATCACCATCAGCTCCGGCGCATCGCTACCGATGTTCTGCCAAACCTCACCCATCATTTCATTGGCCATGGCCTCAGCCTTGGCATTTTCCTTAAACGAGGCTGCGTTACCTCGGGCATTGATTTCCTGAGCTTGTTGGCGAGCCTCCGCTGGCAAGATCTCGTCAGCTTGGAGACGCAAACGCTCCAATTCAGCACGCACCGTCTGCAAGGTCTGTTCAAATTTCGCCCGCCGCTCTCGAGCCGCTGCTTCGGTGACTTCCTCTTCAGACTTCGCAGTCTGCTCCAGTTTGGCACGCATTTCCCGCAGCTCATTCTCCTTTTCTAGGATGGCGATGCGGTCCTGGGCCTTGGCTACTTCAGATTCCTGGTCACATTCAGCTTCAATGCGGTCCGCTTCACCGATCGCATCGGACTCTGCAATCTCGGCATCTCGCAAAATTGCGGCAATGCGACGGCGACCCAAGGAACTTAAATAGTCCACTTCATCGGAGACATTTTGGATTTTGAACGTGTCAATTTCCAGTCCTAGCTTTTCCAAGTCGCGGCTCACATCCGCCGAGATCCGCTCCACAAATTCCAAACGATCTTCATTCACCTGCTCCGGCGTTAAGGTTGCAACTACGCCGCGCAAATTACCTTCCAGGGTTTCCCGAGCAACGCGGGAAATCTCGTCTCGCTTACTGCCGAGGAAACGTTCGATCGCATTGCCCACAATATTGGGCCGACTGGACACCTTGATATTGGCGATCGCTTGAATATCTAGCGGTGTTCCCCCCTTGGCATAGGCATTGCGAATCTCCACCTGCACCGGCATGGTGTTTACATTCAAGCGGTCAATCGTTTCCAAAATTGGGATGCGAATTGCCCGGCCCCCAGCCAAAACGCGATAGCCCACTTCCTGGCCATCTTCATTGCGCCACTTCCGGCCAGAAATCACCAGCACCTCATTGGGCTTGCAAATGCAAAGGAACGACTTCACAAACCAATAAGCCAAAGCCGTTCCGCCTATGGCTAGCAGCAGCGGCGTCAGTACGAGGACAAATCCAGCTGAACTGGCCTCCCGCACCTCTATATTTTGTCGCTGAAACGGTAGCTCTGCCTGAGCTAGCTGAATCGAACCATCTTGGGAAGTGGGGCTGGGAAGCGAGCTTGTCGCAATCGGGCTCTGGCTCGCAGTCTGTATCGCCTTGTGAGTCGTAGCAGTTGTCGTGCCATGGACTAAATGCTGAGCCACCCCATGGACCGCATCTGTGGCCTTGGGCATGGCAGTCTGGACAGACTTGAGATGTCCCAGGGACTGCAACAGGTGAGAGACCTGTCCCCCATGGGCAACTTGCTGGAGCTGATGAAGATTTTCAAGCATAGATATTCCTACAACGACTAACTCGGCTTGCCCTGCAACTGCTTTCATCAGAAAGGTCAAGTTACAAAACAACAAAACTCACTTAAGAGGACTGCATTTGATCCTTTGGAACCACCAGCACGCTATTGCCCTGGGCTGCAACAACAAAGACCTGTTCACCCACCCCTAACTGGCGTTCAGCATCAGTGGTTGCAAGCAGATCCATCGTTGAGCCCTTGAGCGTGAGACGAACCTTGCCCCGGCTAGTCGAACTAAAGGGCACCTCCACAACGCCCCATTGACCCACCGCATTGGAAAACGACGGCATGCTATTGATTACTTCTGCACGACGCTGAAGTTGAAGCAGCAGCACGAGGGCCGTGCCAACGGCTAGCCCCACTGCAATGGAGAGAAATATAATAAAAGTGCTCAAGGTATTGGCCTCTAGTAGCTCAAACACAACAGCAATCCAGGCCAACTACAGTCCAGTACGCAATCAAAGACGGACATTGCCTAATCTCAGATGAGCAGTGCTGGCGTTGGAACCGATCCTAACGATCTCCATAGGTTGCTGGGTCGGTATTCACAGCCTTTACAGCTTGCAGTTGCTTTGAGGTTTCCCTGAAATTAGTAAATAATCTCCTGTCAATATATATTCAGCAACAGAATCCGTAATTTCCGAAGACCTTCAACAATCGCAGGAAAACGAACGCTAAGTTACGTTCTGAAATTTTTGATAGGTGCAAGATTAGCGGCTTATGCAGCAATATCACCATAATCACAGGAAATTCGGATATCCGACTCCTGGCCATCTCTATCTTTATCTAGAGCAAACGCCCTGGACTTGTTCTGAGTCCAGGGGGAGTTGGGCCACATTTATTCTCAATCTGAGTTTTGAGTTAGGAGTTAAACCTTCCCACTCAAAACTCAAGTTTGTTCAAACGGATTAAACAGCTTGTCATGGCTCAGAGCCGCCCAGTTGGGGGCTCTGAGCCATGAGATCAAGTCCCTTGATACTCAGAGGGAAGTACTTTGAGCGGCTGTCAAATTCAGGTCACTTAAGCTCTACCAAATTAGGATTCTGAATTGATGTTGGTCACTTCTAAATCAGCTGAATCGGCAGGGGCTAAGCGAGGGCTGATGCATTCTCAAATGAGATAAGCTGGAACGACTATTTCATCGTTGTGAGCTTGTAGAGCACAAACAGCCTGAAAGGTTCTGGAATAGGTCTTTTAGGCTGTTTATGTTGACTTTGAACCCGTTCCAGGGGCTAAGCCTGGCACTGGTCTGCTAGGTGGGGAGGGCTTGAAAGCCTCTTGAATTGAGCATTTCCTCAAGGCTCACAGCTCTATCAATAAACCCGATTGCCTTTGCAGGAGTGAGGTTAGACGACCAATGAGGGCGTACCCAATTGTGA
>CALLAT010000079.1 GCA_938002085.1 uncultured Pseudanabaenaceae cyanobacterium | reverse complement strand
AACGCAAGCTTGCGCATCGTAAAATCCCAATACCCCCCATTGGCATCCTGGGCAAAAATGGAGTTGTAAACCGCAGTCTGAAACCCCAACCGCCAGACCTCGCCATAGTTCAACGGGGCGATCCAAGGCTCAACAGTTGCCCCAGCATCCGAGATCTTGGTGATCGCTGCACCCAAGCCAACCTTGATCTCCGCCGCCACGGGAAACCCAGGAAACTCATCCGTCCAGGCAATCCGCAATTGCTTCAAGGGGCGATCGCCCGGCTCATCCAAGGGGACTGGTGGAATATCGGGCTGATGCGGATCTGGCCCTGCCATCACCGTCAACGCCAATCGCAAATCCGCCACAGATCGCGCCATCGGCCCCACCGTCAGCATTTGCCTGATGCACTTAGGCCTGCCGGGTAGCTCGGGGATATGTCCCGTTGTGGGTAAGCGCCGATCCGTGGGCTTCAGGCTATAGATTCCGCAGAAGTGAGCGGGCTGGCGCAGAGACCCCCCGAAGTCATCACCAATGGTGAGGGGCGAGAGACCGGCAGCAATCGCCGCTGTGCCCCCACTCGTACTGCCTCCCGGCGTACAGTCCCCATTCCAAGGATTATTCACCCGAGGGAACAGACCATTGATGCCCTGCCAATCACTGGCCAGCTCTGCCGGGTTGGTCTTCCCGAGGATCACGGCACCCGCAGCTCGCAGTCTGGCGACCACCGTGGCATCCTGCTGGGGCACATAGTCTTTGAGAGGCCGATGCCCTGCGGTCGTGCGCAGCCCCTCGGTTTCAAAGATGTCTTTAATCGTGATCGGAACCCCATGGAGCGGTCCCCAGCAGTCACCTCGGCTCAGCGCCTCATCCGCAGCCTTAGCCCTCGCCCTGGCTCCCTGCTCATCGAAGGTACAGATAGCATTCAGGGTGGGGTTGTGGGTGGCAATGCGCTCCAAATGGGCTTCCGTTAGCGCCAGGGAAGACAGTTGCCCTGCACAAATCAGCCGCGCCAGCTGATGGGCCGGTTCAAAAATCAGCGATGCCATGGCAGGTGACCCCCTAGGATGAGAGCTATATCGTCATCCTAGTGCATTTAGTTAATTGCGTTAACTAAATAATTCAAGTTGCCATGGGTCGCCCGTCTAAAGAGCATTCACTCACCCCCCAGGATGTCGTTACTGGGGCGATCGCCTGCATCGACGCGGAAGGCCCCACTGCATTGGGTGTCAGCCGAGTGGCGCGGTATCTGGGCATCAAACCCCCAGCCATTTACAAACATGTGGCGGGGCAGGCTGGATTAGAGCGAGCCGTCGCTCTAGCGCTATGGGAGCAATATCTGGACTATTGCCGACCTCGTCTGGATGGGATTGAGGATGGACGCGATCGCCTCCTCCAAGGCTGGCGACTCACGCGAGAGTTTGCTCAGCAACATCCCGCTCGATATCGCGTCATGACCGGCTTCATCCTAGAGCCCGCAGATCAGGCCGCCATGGCAGTCATCCAAGAAACCCAACAATTTATTGCCCAAGCCTTGCAACTCCATGGCCTCAGCGACACCAAGCTCATCGATGCCATGCGCATGATCAATGCCACGATTAACGGCTTCATTGGCCTAGAACTGGGCGAGAACTTGCCCCTAGGACGAGCCAGCAGTGACAGCTTTGAAGTCATGATCGAGGCCCTGATGGTCGCCATAGAGCATATTCGCGATGCATGACGCTCCGGTCCTAACACTCAGCATCACAGCTCCAGCAATTCAACAGCGAACTCCAAACGGCAATCCCGAACGCCTCCATCCCTACTCCCAGAGCAGCCCTCAACTCTCATCCTCAACGCCCTTATTCCGTCATGAAGCCTCACTTTGGACCAACCTCGGAAAGGGACCGCTAAAATGCGAAGGTTGCATGCAGACTCATTCCTCCCCTATGCGTTTCAAATTTCTCAAAGCTCTGGCAGTATTGGCGATCGCCAGCGGCCTCCTCTGGACCGCCTCCCCCAGCTCCGCCCTAGCCACCCCTCAATTTGAAGGCACTGTAATTGCTCAGGCAACTGAAGCTAATCTGCCTCGCTTGGATGGCAAAGCAGTCATCGAACTGACCATCAACGGCGGAACCATCACCGTCGAGCTAGACGGCACCAACGCCCCCATCACCGCAGGCAACTTTGTTGACTTAATCCAGCGCGGCACCTACGACGGCACCGTCTTCCACCGCGTCATCCACGAGCCCAAGCCCTTCGTGGCCCAAGGCGGCGACCCCCAAAGCAAAGACCCCAAAGTCCCCGTCAACCGCCTCGGCACAGGGGGCTTCATCGACCCTGACCTGGGCCTAGAGCGCAACGTCCCCCTCGAAATCAAAAAAGCTGGAGCTGACGAGCCCACCTATAGCCGCACCTTCCGCAAAGGCACCGACCTGGAGCTGACCCACAAGCGTGGCGCGATCGCCATGGCCCGCTCCCAAAACCTTGACTCTGCCTCCTCTCAGTTCTACATCGCCCTATCTCAGCTAGACTTCCTCGACGGTAGCTATGCTGTCTTTGGCTATGTGACTGATGGAATGGATGTCGTGGATGCCATTGAGCAAGGCGATCGTTTGACCAGTGCGAAGGTGATATCGGGTGCTGAAAACCTGAAGTAAAAACATAGGAGAAAGAGGCCGCTTTGGCATAAGGCTTTGAAGCTCCGCTTTCTTGAAGAAGGCGGAGCTTTGCTTTGGAAATAAGCAGCAAAGCGACCCCTCACCCTGCAGGCAGTCCTCCCTCAAATCAGGCAGACAGGGGCTGGCCTGTTGCATCAAGACTTTCTGTAAGACCCCGCAACAACACCTGAGCAATCTACAACTTACACAGTACTGGTCAATTCAAGTGAAGCAACCCAGCCTTTTGCGCAGGGGGGAACCCGATGGGGGAGGCGCTTCGTCCCCCGCGGCGGGGTTTGGGGCTGGCCCCAAGGCTGTCTCGACTTGCCTCTTCAACTCTTCAACCCAGACTGGCTTCGCGACACCAACATCTCTGCGGGCGCACAGCTGTGCCCCTACGGGAACTGTGGCTACACCCAATCACCCCTCACTCGGAGCCTGCCCATACTCATCCAACACCGCCAACCGCCGCCGCACCGTCTCAATAAAAATATCCCGCGCAGGCGCCATCATGTCATCGGATAACCCATCAATAAAACCCGCCATCGCCTTACCATCCCGAGGATCCACATCATCCCCCTTCGTCAACAAAAACAACCACACCACATGCCGCCCCCACAGATCCTCCACCGGCCCCTGCAAAAACTGCACATCCAACTCCTCCGCATACTTCGCCGCCACCCAAGCCAACAGCGGAGCCAACTGCTGATTATTCATCCTGCTTCCAAAACCGATACGCCTAACCCTAGTTTTGCACCCCACCGTCCTCCAGCCCAACCCAGCGCGACAACTGCCGTAACGCAATCTGCAAAGTTCCAATAACACCCCACAAAATCTCCCCAACTCTCATTCCCAGTGGCTACCCTAGGAAAAGTCCTAACCCCCCAGTCCATGAGCTTCAACGGCTTCCTCATCCAAATTGTGCTCATCAGCTGTGGAGCCCTCGTTCTCCAAGCCAGACGCATTGCCACCGGCATGGTCGCGATCGCCGCCCTAAACCTCCTCATCCTGGGCATCAGCTACTTCTTTGCCCCCAACCTGTCTGGCTGGATCAGCGGCCTAGTCTGGGCCATAACCCTACTCTGGCCCCTCATCCTCCTCATCCGCCTCAACCGCCTCAACCAGCGCGAGCAATACCACCAAGCCGCCCAACTGGCCCAGCGCTGGAGCATCCTCAGCTTCATCGGCGGCTACCTCCAATGCCCCGACTTCCTCCGAGGCCTCGCCCTCGCCCAGGATGGCAAATCTAAAGAAGCCCTAGCCCTCCTCGAACGCTACCGCCGCAAGCCCGGAGCCATCGGCCAAAATGCCAACGTCCTCTATTACCGCCTCACGGGTCGCTGGACCGAATTCCTCACCTGGGTGCAAATGCACTTTGCCGAAGAAGCCCTTTTCAGTAGCCCCTCTTCCCTCGGCGTGGCCTACGTCCGCGCTTTTGGAGAAGTTGGCAACCTCAACCAACTTCTAGCCACCTACAACAAATTTCACCGCAGCGGCAACCTTTCCAAAGACCGCAACTCCTTCAACATCTTGCGCATGATGGTCCTGGCCTTTTGCGGAAGAAAGATGCCAGTACAACATATTCTCTCCAATCAGCTTGCCACTACGCCTTCCACCACCCAGCGATTTTGGCTAGGGACTGCCACCCTAGCCGCAGGCGATCGCAAAGCAGGCACCGTACAGCTCAACGCGCTGCACCAAGACAGCAACGCCATGTTTCAGCAGGCGATCGCTTACCGCCTTGCCCATACAACCCCTATAGACAAAGCCAAACTCACCCTCGACTCCACCGCTATCCTTGATCGCCTCGAAACCGAAGTCCTTGGTGAAGTCAGCCTCAGCGACAGCCAGCCCAAACGCCGCTGGATTCGCGCCACCACTGTGCTCATCGCCCTCAATCTCTTAGTCTTTGCTTCTCAATATATTGCCCTTGCCCTAGTCTTCGTCCTCGACTTGGTTTACAACTTCAACGGCAGTTTCCAAGTCCTTTCCCTGGCAAATCTTGCCGTTGCCTATGCCGGTGGTCTTGTTAGATATGGTCCATTGGTCCCGGCCTCCGTCCTGGATGGAGAATGGTGGCGAGTCATTAGTGCAGTCTTTCTCCATGCGGGTCTCGTCCACATTGCCGCCAATATGTTTGGTCTGTTCTACTACGGTCGCTTCGTGGAAAACAAGCTGGGCACACCCAAATTCCTGTTGATCTATACCGTCACCGGCATTGGTTCTATGTTTGGGATGATGGGCGTTGCATTGTTGCAAAACCAACCCAATCTAATGGGGGTGGGAGCTTCTGGAGCGGTGATGGGTTTGCTGGGGGCGATGTTGGTGATTCTTTTGCGAAGCTGGCTGCGGAGTAAGTCGGCGATCGCCGCAGAGCAGTTCCGCGTTCTCGTAGTCCTAGTTCTCATTCAATCGGTGATGGATTTCTTGATTCCTCAGATTAGTCAGTCCGCCCATTTGAGTGGATTGGCGATCGGGATCGTCTTTGGATTCCTACTGTATCGGCCCAGCTCAGCTGCTTCTTCAATCCTGAAATAGCACCTAAAAATTCCTTGTGCGAAATCAAAACTGACTAGGGCATAGATTCTGAATAACTCGCATATATGCGCTCTTGAGCCAGGAATCTACGTGTTTTCAGGCATGATTCTTCGTGAAGTGAAGACAAGTAGAACCAGTTTCTATGTGAATTTACCCGTAATTTCCCACTTCTAACCTGTTGTTCTCCATAGACGCGCAGTAGATTCAATCTAGGCCCAGCTACACAGCTTCGAGAAGTTGGGCAGTATCTCTGCGGTTTTGCTCTACCAACTAATACTTTATGCCTAGCACTTCAGATTCTGTTGCGAGATGCACTGCTGTTGATTCTTTAGGAGATAGTGATCAAACCATCCGGGGGAATCTGACGGCTGGGTTAGGTGAAGAGGAGCGATCGCTTCAATATATTCTCCCACTGCAGGATGAGATTAACTTGGGTTCCACAGATTTAGGAGTGAGGCACACAGTAGATTGGAGCGATATTAATCAATCTCAGTCAAATAGTTCTGAATACAGCAGTCGCAGCGGGGAGTTCATCGCAATCCAGCAGGATGGTTCCACCGCTAGCTGGGCTTCTGGCAGTGAAGGCGAGGACAGTCGCTCAGTTGCAGGGCTACAGTCCAGTGATGTCGTTGTCATTCCGTTTTCACGAAGTCGTGGCTTTTTTGACGTACTCAGATTCAATGAAAATATTGCAGCGAATAGTCTTGTTGCTCGCTTCCAGAGTACCGAACCGAACTTGAATGATCGGTTCACCTACAGCCTTGTTGAAGGGTTTGGCGATCGCGACAATGCTGCCTTCACTATTCAAAATGATCAGCTCCGCATCAAACAGTCGCCTGACTACGAGACTCAGAACAGCTATAGCATTCGTGTTCGCACCACAGATTCCGCTGGGAGCTTCTATGAAGAAGAGCTCTCATTATCGGTCAATGATATAGACGAGGTCGCTTATCACGGAAAACTTGATCGCAACTTTGCGGGTGACGGACAGATAATCCTTGACATTGCTGGTAGAAATGATGTTGCAGAACATGTCATTAGCAATCGTGATGGCGATGTCACAGTCGTAGGGACTACCACTCAGTTGACAAACCAATTCGGTACAGACGTTGCCCTTGCCCGTTATAAGACTAATGGAAGTCTGGATGATAGCTTTGGAAATGGCGGTATTGTTGTTGATAGAAATTCCGAGAAGTTTGATTTTGTACAGATTCTAGATGCGATCGAAGACGTGAGAGGTGGCTCCTTAGTTCTCACTTACGGGACAAACCTTAAATCTGACTTAAAACCGACCATTTTGTTGACGCGTTATGACAGTCAAGGGGAACGCGACATCGACTTTGGCTCTAATGGTCAAGCTTCTCTTCTATTCGGTACTAGTCAATTTATTGCCTCCACTCTGAGTCTAGACTTAATGGGCAATATTCTTGTCACTGGAGCTGTAGAGTCCACAGGTGTAGATTTTAGAAATCTTGGTATTGTGCGCTATACCAGCTCAGGCATTCTGGATACTAGCTTTGGCGATGATGGCAAACTTTTGACGTCATTAAGTGGTGACTATGAAATTGGCGATCGCATTTTATTAACGGATGCAGGATTCTATGTGACAGGGGCTGGAGAGGTCATAGAAAATGGATTTCGCGCAGCTCGCTATTTCTATGACGGAAGCTTAGATACGAGCTTTGGTGATGACGGACAGATTTTACTTCAGCAGCGTGTAAGAGCGAGTCGCGTAGATAACAATGGAAAACTAATTGTCACTTATGCGACACAAGGAAATGAGAGAAATGCTATTTTGACTCGATTTGATCTCACAGGTAATTTTGACACCAGCTTTGGTGATGGTGGACAGGTTATTATCCCCCGAACAGAACGCTATCCCGTTGGGATTTACGACATAGTAGTGGACCGCTTCGATCAAATTACTTTCGTTGGATCAACGTCTTTAAACGATGTTGTTATGGCTCGTTATGGTGACGATGGCGAAATTGACAGCAGTTTTGGGACTGAGGGAATTACCCTTACTGACTTTGATGGCCAGTTTGGAGCAGTCACAGATGTGGCGTTAGATAAAAATGAAAATCTATTGATCAGTGGGAGAGTATCAACCTCAACTGGTGAAGATTTTGTGGTTGCCCGTTACAGTGTCTTGAATCCTGCCAGTGATGCTCAAGGCCCTAGTGCTAATGCGTTGTTCTGGAATCAACTCAGTGGCGATGTCTCTCTAGTTGACTTTAGCGCTCGCCGCCAGGCAAGCCAAACTAGTCTGCAACGAGACCTCACGGATCAAAACTGGCAGATAAAAATGCTGGGCGACTTGAACGGTGATGGGCAAGAGGATGCTGTACTCCGCCATATCTCAGGTCAGGTGTTGGCTTGGTATTTGGAGAGCGATCGCCCCAAAATTACAGAAGAGAGATTGATCGGACGCCTACTCCCCCAGGATTGGGAGATTGTTGGCATCAGCGATTTCAACGGAGATGACCAAGCAGACTTGCTGCTGCGTAATACTGAGGCGGACCAAACCCTGGCTTGGTTTATGGATATCCAGGGCAATATCCTCGCTGAAACCCCTGTGGGCCGAGACTTTGAAGATAGCCGCTGGCAGATTGAAGCCACTGCTGATTTCACAGGCGATGGCCAAGCTGACTTGCTGTTGCGGCACTATGGTTCTGGCCAAAACCTGCTGATGGAAATGGATGGTACTGAGATCATCTCTGAGCGATTGATCGGTCGCATTGTAGAAGATCTCAATTGGCACATCGTTGGAGCGAAGGATCTCAATCGCGATGGTGAAGTGGACATCATCTTACAAAATAACCTGGCTTCTCAAACGCTGTTGTGGGAGATGAAGGATGGCCAAATTTCCCAGGAGCGGCTGATTCAAGGGACTGCTAATCCTTATTCTCAACTTGTGCTCTAAAGCTTGAGCGGGTGAGCGGGTAAGTGGGATTGCTTGCCTGCTCATTGCTATATGGAATAGTTTGAGCTGTGAAAGCGAGCTGAATAGCGAGTCTCTGAATCTCTCTGTAAAGGCAAGCTTCTTGTTGGAATAAAGAAGCACTGAATTTTGGGGTTTATAGCAATCTAAGGAGAGAGAGCATACTACTCTGATTGTTAGAATATATACCGGCAACTGCTGAAGCTACAGCGCCCACTGCGCCAATGGCTCAGGGCTAATTGCTTCCGGAGTATCAATCGAGCTCTTGACCTTGATTGGCATTAGAGAGCAGCCTCTAAAGTCCACAGCACAGCACTTTCCATCTCGCATCAACACTATGGCTACTCCTACAGATATTCGCCTGGGTCAAGAAATCGCTGTTGGGCGGCTTGGTGGCGGTGGCGGTAGCTATCAGGAATATCGGAATACCTCTGCCTTTGCAGCGGTCAAAGCAGATGGCTCGGTGGTCACTTGGGGAGACCCCAATTCAGGGGGAGACAGTAGTGGCGTTAATGTCTCCAGCGATGTGAGTGAAGTCTTTTCTTCGACGCGAGCATTTGCGGCGCTGAAGAATGATGGCTCTGTGGTGACCTGGGGTGACTCTAATTATGGCGGTGATAGCACCGCTGTTGCTTTTGAGTTGTCTGAAGGCGTAGTCAAGCTATTCTCCAGCGATAGAGCCTTCACAGCCTTAAAAGAAGACGGCAGTGTTGTCACTTGGGGACGACAGGTTTTCTATTGGGCGGATCCTGAGAATCGCAATACTGCGATTGATACTCAAAACATTGATTTTTCTAGTGGTGTGCGCGACATCTATACCTCTGGGAGTGGTTTTTCGGCGGTCACAAATGATGGCTTTGTTAGAACTTGGGGTTCGTCTGCCTTCTACCATCGTGCAATTGGTAGTGTTGACTTTTCAAGCGGCATCAAATCTGTCATCTCTAATGGCGCTGCCAATGCTGCCATTAAAAATGATGGCTCTGTTGTTCGCTGGGGGGATAGAGGTTTTGGTGGTAATTTTCAGCAGGAGGTCAACTTACCCACCAACGCACGCGAAATAGCTGCTACGCAGTATGCATTTGCAGTCCTTGGAGAAGACGGTTCCGTAACGACCTGGGGAGGTGGGCCAATCTATGGTGGCCTCATTTCTGATGTCAAGCCTTTTGGGCCTGTGGCCTCTTTCAGCTCCTATGGATTTGGTGACGATAGTAGTGCTGTTGCGGAGCAGTTAAACAGTGGGGTTCAGCGTCTTTATTCCACTCCGGGAGCATTCGCAGCCCTAAAGGAAGATGGCTCTGTCGTTACTTGGGGCAATGGAGGGGGAGGGGATAGCAGTGGCGTTGATCTCTCCAGTGGTGTCAAGGAAATCTTCTCCAATGGCAATAGAAATTTCTTAGTCGAGAGAGTGACCTTCGACAGATTCGTTGGTGAAGCGTTTGCTGCCCTGAAAGAAGATGGTTCTGTGGTGACCTGGGGGGATGCGATCGCGGGAGGAGATAGCAGTGCTGTCAGTGCAGCACTGGCTAGTGATGTCAGTACAATCTTCTCCACCGAAAGTGCATTCGCAGCTTTGAAAAAAGATGGCTCAGTTGTGACCTGGGGCGACCCTAGTAGAGGAGGTGATAGCAGTGCCGTCGCGAGTCAGCTTGCAAGTGGTGTTGTTCAGCTCATTGCCAATAGCTATGCATTCATTGCTATTAAGGCAGACGGCTCTATTATCACCTGGGGCAATCCTGGTGGAGGTGGTGATAGCAGTGCCGTCACGAGTCAGCTTGTCAGCGGAGTTGTTTCAATCGCCTCTCCCTTTGATGCTGACTTCAACGCGATTTCTGAGTTTGACGAAAATATTGCTGCAGGCAGTACCATTGCAAGTTTTCGCACCACCGATAGCGATATTGACGACAGCTTCACCTATAGCTTCGTGAGTGGCAGTAATGACAACGGAGCTTTCACGATTGATAGCGATCAACTGATTATCAACAGTTCCCCCGACTACGAAACCCAATCCAGCTACAGCCTGCAAATCCGCACCACTGATCAATCAGGAGAATTCTTTGACAAGCTTTTTAACCTCAGCGTCAATGATCTAGATGAGGACAATGCTGCGCCCACAGAAATCACACTCTCCAATCGTGATATTCCCATTTTTTCAGGTAACAGATTTAATGTTGGCACGCTAGGAACAATAGATGCTGACGCCACAGATAGCCACGTCTATACCTTGGTTGCCGGGGAGGGGGATGACGACTATAGCGCTTTTAGGATTATTGATGGAAATGTTCTCCAGACAAGAGACTCGACAGATGTAGGCCAATTGCCTTACTCAATTCGTGTGAGGTCGGAAGATGGACGGGGAGGCGCTGTTGAGCAACAATTCACAGTTTCCGTCACCGCTGAAGAAACATTTGGAATATTGGGTGCAGGTGCCGCCATCGGTTTTCGCGGTTTTCTACAGCACCTCAATTATGAGCGGAGTGATCGAGACTTCCGTGGTGAAGATCTCGTGGAGACTGGCTTCCAGGCTTCCCGCGATATCCCGCCTGCACTGAGCTGGTCATTGGAAGCCATGGGGGACTTGAACGGCGATGGTCAAGACGACATCTTGATGAGACATGCCAATGCTGGACAGTATCTTGTCTACTACATGGACCCCAATAGCAATAGCGTTTTGCCGGGCAACGATGGTGAGACCGATGGAGATCTCTTTGGCCGACTTGTCTCCGATCCAAATTGGGAGATCGTTGGAGCGGGTGATATAGATCTAGATGGTAATGAGGACGTCATCCTTCGCAACACTATCGCTGATCAAACGATTGCTTGGTATTTGGACGGCAATGGCAATATTTTGTGGGAAGGCCTGGTGGGTCGAGAGATTCAAGATGATAGTTGGAGAATTGATGCCGTTGCCGACTTTGATGGTGATGGGCAAAGCGACTTTTTGCTTCGTGACTATGACTCTGGCCAGAATGTCCTGTGGAAAATGGACCGAGGCATGATCATTGAAGAATCCTTATTCGGTCGAGAGATCACAGATATAGATTGGCATATTGAAGGGGCTAGAGACTTTAATAACGATGGCATCACCGATGTATTTCTGCGCCATCGAGTGTTTGCAGGCGACAATCTAATCTGGCAAATGTCAGACAGCCAAGGCATTGCAACCGAAATCGATGTGAGAGATAGCCTTTCTCATAGGGATCAGTTGGTCTTTTAGCGAAAGCTCTCGATATGCTGTAGAGGCTGTTTCCGCAACGTTAGGCTGATCGAATGGCGTAACCAGGGACAATAGAGAGCAGTTTTTTCTTTGCGCGATCGCCTCGTTCTCATGTCCTATCCATACTCCTTTTAGGCCTGCTTGAGTCAGCTTCTTGCCCACCTTGTAAGAGCTGGCTCTGGCTCATATCAGGCTTGGTTCAGCGAGTTATCTTGAGTCGCGTCTGCTTCCTTAGCCTGCTGCTAGCCAAAACGATCGCTTGAGTTTGTTAGCCAACTATTGACCACATGCTTCCATAACGCTAGTCCAAGAGGGTAGAGAGTTGTGGATTAAAGAACGTACTGATTTTGTCCAATAGCGCATTGATATTGAACGGCTTCATCAAATAGTCATTGGCACCGGCTTCGAGGGCGATCGCCTTATACTCATCTTCCGCGCGGGAGGTGACAAAAATAATTGGCACCGCATCACCCGCTCTCCGTAGCTTGGCGCAAAGGTCTAGGCCCGTCAGCTTGGGCAGAGACCAGTCCAACAGTAATAAGTCGGGAGCGTTGGCTTCAGCCTGTTCCAGACCAGCTAAACCGTCACTAGCGATGGTGACGTCATAGCCCGCTTCGCTAAGTTCTAGCGCCATGAGCCGAGCCAGGCAAGTTTCATCTTCAACCAGTAGTATGGAGCCTTTCATAGAGATAACTCAGAGGATTGATGTCTTCAATGTAAGAAGACGAACTGAGGGATAGGAGATGTAACACCTATAAAATCTCTCATAGAAAGCTGAGAACTCCCTGAGTTCGCTTGAGGGCAACCCAGGGAGTTCAAAGGTCTATGATGACGCGAGGATAGGCTTAACTCACTGAGTCTTAGACCGCCGCAGCGATTAACTCATCCAAAGTTTGTAGCAATTCCTGGTCATTGTAGGGCTTGGAGAAGTAAGCAGAAGCGCCGAGATTCATCGCCAACTTGCGATGCTTTTCGCTACTGCGGGAGGTGAGCATGGAAATGGGCAAGGACTTAAACTCAGGCCGTCCTTTAATTTTGTCCAGGACGCCGTAGCCATCTAGGCGAGGCATTTCTACGTCGCAGAGCACGGCTTGCACTTTGAGGCCGCTTAGGAGACGGTCTACCGCTTCTTGACCATCCCGCGCTTGCTCGACAAAGTAGCCTGCTTTCTCCAAGGTCATGGTGAGATAGCGACGCAGGTGTACTGAGTCGTCCACGACTAAGATAGTCTGCTGCGTCGACGTGTCAGAGGCGCTCGTTAGAGTGGGACCCTCGGTGAAGCCGTCGTCCGTTGCATCAGCAGCAGCTTTCGAGAGGTCGACCGTTTTGGGCTCGCTGCTAGCACTGATGAGGCGAGGCAAATCCATGAGTGGGACCACACGACCATCACCTAAAACGGTTGCGCCGACGCAGCCCTGGGGCAATGGCAGAGGGCTGGCCACGGGACGGGTTGCAACTTCCTGCTCACCCCAGTAACGCTGAATGGGAATCGCGTAGTAACCATTGTTATGGCGCACAATCAGCACCATGGCTTGATTAATCACCGGCATGCCATCCAGGGGCGTAATGGGAGCGCTGCCGTTGAAGCTGATGAAGTTCTCCATGGGCATCACAGGTACCTTATGCCCCTTCCATGGGAAGCAAGGCCCTTTGGGAGTGTTGATGATCATCTCCGAATCGAGATGTAGCAGCTCATCTACCGCTGTGACCGGAATAGCAAAGACCATCTCATCTTGTTCCAGCAACATGATGCGAAGAACTGACAAACTCAGGGGAATATCGATGGTGAAGGTGGTGCCTTTGCCCTGCTTCGTTTCCACTTTGATATCGCCGCCTACCTTATTGAGGTTAGTACGGACCACGTCCATGCCCACGCCACGACCCGATAGGGCGGTGACTTTCTCAGCTGTACTAAAGCCTGCATCGAAGATGAGGGAGAGCAAGTCCTGTTCGCTCATACCTGCAATGTGGGTTTCAGGGATGTCATGCTTGCGCATGCGATCGCGAATCTTGTCCAAGTTGATCCCACGGCCATCATCCTGGAGGACAATTCGCGCCCGGTTGCCCAGCTGGGAAGCCCGCAATGTAATCGTCCCTTCGCTGGATTTGCCTGCGGCGAGGCGCTCTTCTGCAGGCTCAATGCCATGGTCAAAGGAGTTGCGCAACAGGTGGGTTAAGGGATCAGTGAGAACGTTCAGTGCAACCCGCTCAAACAGGGTGCCTTCTCCTTCCAGCTTGAGCTCAACCTTCTTGTCGTACTGCACAGACAAGTCACGGATGACCCGAGGGAAACGGCCCACAATGTCTGAGAAAGGACGCATCTGGGTGCGAGTAATGCGACCCTGGAGCTGGCGCGTTGTGCCATTGAGAGACTGTAGCGCCGTGCCCATTTCCTGTAGGCCCAGGCGAATATCGGCGGTCACCTCTTGGAGTTTGACGACGGTTTCCATCTGCTCACCCGCCAATAGGTGCAGGTCAGAATATTGGTCCATCTCTAGGGCGTCGAAATCTTCGTCACCACTAGCCTCACTGCTCTGGTGATTGGCTGTGATGGCAGATGGATTTACGGTGACTGGAGAACCGGTTCCGTCTGCGCTGCCTTCGTCATTGGCAGAGGATGACTTGTCATACCATTGGCGCAAGCGCAGGTTAAAGGCTTCCAATGCATTCATGCGATCTTGCAGCAGCATCGTGAATTCATCGAGCTGTTGCTGACGCAAGTTAACGGCATTGCGCTCCAAGATCAAGCTACCGAACAGATTGTTAATCTGCTTGAGTTCATCGGCGGAGACGCGCAGGGTGCCGCCGCTGCTGCTGCTGCTGCTGCGAGGCTGCTGGCGACGCTCAGTTTGGGATTTAGAGGCTTTGGCCGGTGTCGCTTTGGGTTTGCGCTGTGCCGCAGTGGGAGATGCCGCTGGAGCCACGGGCGGTGAGCTGGCCGGGCTAATTTCTGGCTTAGAAGCTGGCTTCTGGACGGGCTCGACGACTGTGGATTCAGCCTGAGCGGCTTCGGTAACCTCGGCTGGCATTTCGATTTGAGCAAATTCGGCTTGGAGCTTGCTTAAGTCGATTAGCTCATTGTTCTCTCCAATGTCGGTTGTGGAGACTGGGTCGCTGGGAAGGTTCTCTGGGCTGGCAGATTCTGCTTCCTGGCCCGTGGCTTCCATGGCTCCGAGGGCGAGGGCCGCTGCCTCGGCCATCTCTGCCTGGAGAATGGAGAGTTCATCATTATTCAGGTTTTCGTCCGCTGGGGCAGGCCGAGATTGCTGCTCCAAGGCCATCTCCACCGCCATGGCCATGGCGGTGAGCTCGTCCGCGTCAGGCATTTCTGGCGCGATCGCGGGCAAAACTTCAGCTTCCAGAGCTGGGTCAGGTGTGAAGTCTAGCTCGGTGGGCAAGTTATCCAGACGACCCAGCATGACCAGGCTTTGCGTCCGTTGCCACAGGGCCAAGGCTTCATCCCGCAGCGCAGGCAGCTGGGCCAGGCTCACGGCTTCTGCCTGAGCACGCACGGATTGGCAGAGGGCGACAAAGTTATCCACTTCGCCCATCAGGCCTAGATCGGTGAGGCGATCGCACTGTTCCATCAGGGCTTGACGCAGGGCCTCCCCTTGGAAATTGCTAATGCTGGCCTCAAAAGCATCGAGGGATTCTTCCACACCGGTGTTAAACACCAAAGTGGCAACATCGATATCCTCATCCGCAGAGAGCAGCTTATTTTCGTCGGCTTCGCTTAGGTCACCGAGGCGATCGCGCAGCTGTGCAAACAGCGGATCAGCATGGGCCGCCGTCCAGCCCTCATCGACCTCACCATTGTCCGCCAGTTGCTGACGCACATCCTTAAGACAGTCAACCCCGCCCAACAGCAAGGTCTCCAATTCGGTATCGACCTTCACGCTGCGAGCCCGGACGATTTTCAAGAAATCCTCCAGTCGGTGAGCGACCTCGGCCATGGGCATAAAGCCCATCATGCCAGCACCACCCTTGAGGGAATGCGCCGCCCGCATGGCAACATCGAGCTGCTGCACCGGATTCTCCGCATCGGGCAAACCGAGCAACACTTGCTCCATTTGCTCAAAATACTCTTCTGATTCTTCGAGGAAGCTGAGCCTAACCTGCTGATCTGTATCCATGGTGTGGCGCTTATACGGAACTCAAGACGGTGAAAGGGCGAGAATAACTGTGTGCTGCATGGGGGGCCGGAACATCCCAGCCAACCCCCATCCTAAAAAAGCCGAACTAGTCTTCGAGCTTGAACTGCTCTACAGAAGCTTCCAGAGCCTTCGCAATCTGCGCAGTTTCTTGAATCGACTTCGCCATTTGCTGGGAGGACTGCGAGCGTTGAGCAGAACCTTCGGCTGCTTCCTTCACCAGGTCGGTAACCGCCGCAGAAGACTCGGTCTGGTATTGAGCCGAAGCTGAAATTTGGTTCATCAGCTGGTTAATTTGCTCGGACTTGAGCAGCACCTCAGCCAGTCTGGTCTTCGTGGCTTCCACCAAGCTGGTGGAGTCAACCACCTGAGCGGTACCGGTTTCAATGGCCTCGACCACCTCTTGGGTTTCGGTTTGAATACCCGAGACAATTTGAGCAATTTCCTTGGTCGCAGCCGCAGATTGTTCAGCCAGAGAACCGACCTGCTCAGCAACCGCCGTAAAGCCTTGACCCATCTCGCCAGCTCGGGCGGCCTCCACACTGGCGTTTACAGCCAGTAGGTTGGTCTTCAGCGCAATCTCGTCAATCAAGCTAACCGCCTGGGAAATCTTCTGGGCAGATTCACCCAGTCGCTTAATCTTCTTCGCGGTCTCGCCCACAGTGGAGCGTAGGCCTAGAATACTTTCCACCGTTTGGTCCATGGAGTCCGTACCGGCCTGAACCGTGGCAAAGGTATCTTGGGTCAGGGCAGAAGCCTGGGTCGCGTTGGCGGCTACCTCGTCAATGGACTTGGCAATATCTTCCACAGCTTCCATGGTGTCCTTGAGCGATTCTGCCTCTTCCACAGCCTGGGCGGATAGGTCTAGGACGGTGGCTTCGTTGGCGAGTAGTGAGGTGCTTACCTTGCCGGTAGAGTCCTTTACCTGCTGGGTTGTAATTCGCAGGTTCTCAATAACCGAGTTGAACAAGTCAGCCACAATGCCCACGTCACCCTCGGACAGTTTGGCGCGAACCCGTAGGTCACCCTCTGCAGCATCGCCTACGTCTTCCATCAGGTCAGCAATTTCATTTTCCAGGGCTTGACGCTGACGCTCCTGCGCGGCAGCACTCTCAGACTGTTCCTTTAGCAGCGTTTGAGTTTGGGCGAGCAGGGTATTAAAGCCAGCACCCAGCTTTTGGGTCTCAATCGTACCTTCCAGCTTGGCTCGGGCATCTAGTTGACCATCGGTGGCAGCCTCAGCCACTTCAGTCAGAGAGTTGAGAGGAGCAGCTAGGCGTCGCGCCAGCCAGTTCAGTACGACGGTTGCCGCAATAGCCAAGATTAGGGTGGTGAGGGCAAAGACCTGCAACAGCTCATAGGCTTCCGCGTTAATCAATTCTTCTCTTAGGGCATCGATGGCGACCCAGTGGGTCCCTGGGACTGTATGGATGCTGACATAGTGACCATCAAGCCTCACCAAGGCAGAAAAAATCGGATCGCCTGTCGGATTGCTGAGGCGTGTAACTTCCAACTCAAGCTCACTATTGACGATACCCGTCTCGTTCTCAATCGAGGCTTCGACATCTTCAATAGGCTGGTCAGGATTAATCAGTGCTTTGTCCAAAGCACGGGAAATGTTCTGAACCGTTTCGTTGTCCAATATTGTTTGGATTTTCTCGTTACCAACGGGCGCCGCATTAGCCACCGCAGGCGTTTCCCCATCCCCTTGGGCTGCATCGCTGTTGTCCGCTGGCTCACCATCACTGCTAGTGAAGGTCACAACCCGGTCACCGGAGCGGACGTCCCACAGTTGCAGACCCTCAGCCAAAGACAACTCACCCTGATTAATTTCAAGCAGGCGTTGCTCGAGGTCTTCCGTGGTCACCAAGGATTTAATCACGCCTAAGAAGTCGTCGCTGTCAACGTCTTTGATAATCTGGGAGATAGTGATACCTGTGACGCCCGTGGATTCATCAAATTCGGGTGATCCAACATATACATCTTCTTGGCTGGCAATTTGCCACCAGCTTTCATCCCGCTGGACAAAGTCAGAGGTGGGGTGGCTAAAAGCAATATTGAAGCCGTGACGCTCGGTTAGGAACATTTCCGAGAAGCCTTCGACCCTTGCAACGTCTAAGAGGTACTTATTTAGCTTGTCATTTTTGTCGAACAGTTTGGTGCTGGCAAACTTCTTCTCCACCTCCTCAATAGGTTCAATATGTAGGCCATCCTCCTTGGCCTTTTCCCCAGCAGCCCGTAGCTGTTGCTGCATCAGAGGACTTAAAGTTACCGTCTCAGGCAGTTTTTCCAGGTCCTTGAGATAGTTTGTGGTTGTTTCAGCAGCAAGCAGAGATTCCAACTCCAGCGCTGTTAAGGATTCTTGCTGAGACTTACGTTGAACGGTAAAGAATTCAAAGCCACCCGCTGCCAACAGGGGAACTAGTGCCGTCGGCAGTACAACCGTCAGCAGCCGCTGTACAAGGGTGGCACTCTTCTTCGGCGCAAAGGTGCGACTCTCCAGCATGGAGCCCTCTAGGGAAGGTTGAGGTACCTGGGCTGCGAAGTCATCCAATGCTTCTGTGGATGATGGAACCTCAGTGGAGGATAGGTTTTCGGTGGAGGAAAGATCAGAAGGAGCCATGGGAAGAAATTAGAAGGTTTGAAGCGAGTGAAGAAATGCGGAACTAGAGCAATGCACTGCTGAGCGAGGTCAGCTGTTGCTGCGAGGGCTTGTTAATCGCCGTACAAGCCCTTGGCATTGGAGAGAGCCTCAACACTCAGAATTAAGGTCTCATCACCATCTCGGTGAAAGCTGCCCTGGACATAGGCTTCTAGCACCGAGAGGTCTTTGAGTGGAACCGTCTTCTCAATCTCATCGGATTGGAGACGCAGGGTACTGCGGATTTTTGCCACCACCAGACCCAGCAGCAGCGTTTCTCCATTGGCGAAATTGGCGGCAGCCGTGGTGGAGTTATCTAGAGGCAAGGCCTCAACGATAATAATTTCGTACTCACGGGTGCGGGTTGCGCCCTGGTTCAGGCCTAATGCCTTTGCCAAGTCCACTGCCCAGAACACCTTGCCTTGGTTTTCCAGCAGGCCTAGGGTGCAGGCCGGCATATTGGGCATGGGGGTGATTCTTTGGGCGGGAATGCGCAGGGTTTCCACAATCCGTTCGAGGGAAATGGCTGCGTTGATGTTGTTACCCAGCTGAAACCTGAGGAATAGCTCACCGGTTCTGCTTTTGGGCGTAAATACCTCGGGAAGAAGCGACTGGAGTCGATCTAGGGAGGAGCGGGCCTGGAGTGGAGTTTGCATGGGGTTAAAACGTTTCTCCTAGGAGAAGACTGGCTTCTTGCTGTTGTCGCTCGATGAGGGCTAGTCCCCACAGCGGATCGCTAAATAGGTCAGCTCACAACGGGTCGCGTTGGCAAACATTGCGAGGGTTATTCGCCCATGGCTGAACGGTCACATTGAGAGGCGATTCAGCATGAGATGGCGGTCATTGCGTTCAAGAGATACAAGAAGTTCGGACGTAGAGCGAAGGACCTACGTCCGGAACGACAGTTCAGTTATTAAGCTGCAACGGATTGCACAGCACTGATCAACTGATCTTCGGTGAAGGGCTTAATCACATAAGCCGAAACACCTTGCTTCTTAGCCCAGTTTTGGTCGATCTTGCGGTCTTTTGTGGTGCAAGCAATCACAGGAATTTCTGCAGTGGCAGGCTCACGCTTAAGCTCGCGACAGAGTTCCAAACCTGTCACCTCAGGCATGACCAAATCGGTGACGACGATGTCGGGTTGGCTGACTTTGACCTTTTCCAGTGCGTCTGCACCGCTCTCAGCAGTGGTGACGTCATAGCCAGCACGCACCAAAAAATTAGACATCAGTTGGCGTTGGGAATCCATGTCGTCCACAACCAATACTGTTTTAGCCATGATTTACGAGTCCTAAATATATTTGATGGTTGGTTAGAAACAAAATGGGAGTGAGGAGAAATCTAGACGATGGACCTTCTTCAACTCTGACTTTGTGCTGGCTTAATCGCAGAAGGGCTAACCCTCTGCTTTTTAGCCGTTTTTGGGCGTATCCCTCAGCTCGAAAGCTTGAAGGTCCCTGCCTAAACAGGCAGGTTAAGGATTAACTTCAGCGGTACTAATTGCCCTTAGTAAGCCCAACAGAGGGAATGGTTCATCATTTGTCTAGAAACCATTATTCCGATGAATGCTCTGCTAAGAGGCGATCGCCGTCTTTAGGTGGGTCTCCACAATCGCGACTAAATCTTCTTTCGAAAATGGTTTCGTGAGGTAGTCGGTGGCGCCAGAAGACTCAGCCTTGGCTTTGTCTAATGCTCCCGTATTTCCACTGACCATAATGATAGGAACCTCTTTGAAAACAGAGCTTCGCTTGAGGATTTGGCAGAGACGGTTTCCATTGATGCCTGGCATGGAAACATCCATGAGGATCAAGTCGGGTTTCATCGCAAACATGGTGGAAAGCGATTCCATCGGATTTTCCACCGTGGCTACATCGAAGCCCTCAGAGCCCAAATAGCCCTCAATGGTTTCCAGCATGGCGGGGCTATCGTCAATGCAAACAATCTTCTGGCGTTTGGCTGAGCCGCCGTTTGCAGGGGCACTGATCGCGCCCTGGGGAGCGGAAACCGAAGCTGTGGCAGCTAAAGCTGGAATATTGGGTAGTTGGTTAAGAGGTGCGGCCGCATCGCGCAGCTGAATTACCCCGCTCTGAATGTAGGGAGACAGGAGCTGAGCCACCTTCAAGCGATCCTGCTTCAAGAAGATGGATAGCTCGCCAATGCTTTTGTTCTGCATCAGCTTGGCCAGCATGGATAGCAAACCTGGGTTCAGCATGCCGTTGGCGACGGTTTGGCTGAGCTGATTGGTGTCTGGGCAATAGGGTTGCTGATGGGGAGACTCGATATGGGGAGTCAACTTTTGCCAAGACTGAAGACGGATGTCTAGCTCGTCGAGCACTGGGGACAGTTCGGGCATGTCCTCAGAGACGGCGACATTGGCCAGGTCATGCCATTCTGCATTGCCTGCGGGAAGCCAGAGTAGGGTTTCGAGGGCCTCTTTTGCGATCGCGTTCTTGAGGTTGGTGCGACCCGCTGCATCCAGTTTCCCCTGCTGATGGAGATGTTCTACCGTGGCATTCAACTTGCCCCAGGAGCCTGGGTTCATGCTGTCCATGTCAGCTGCAAGCTGGTTAATGGCCTCATGACCCAACTGAGCCAGATGGTAATTGAGCGTATCTAAGGTTTGAACTGAGTGGTGGGCATAGCAGAGCTTTCCTTGGCTGACAAAGACCTTCCAAGTCACACCATTATGGGTAACCTGCAAGAAACCATGCTTATCAGCTTGCGCAAGGCTGCGGCACTGTTCTATTCCGCTAAATGTATTGACCATATCGAGCTTCTCAATGTGACATAAGGCCGAGGGGATTCTGGTGCGGCATTCAAGTTTGAGATGCCTTCCGAAATATCACTTCAGCAGTTGACTGGATTATCTTTGCAGCACCTCCTTAGCATGCCCCGATGACTACTGAGAACAACAGGAGCATTTTGATATTTTCAGGTTGAAAAAGCGTGAAATCAAATAAATGTAGGTCTAAATTTGCGATAAAGCATGATGAATTGCCGCATTCGTTTTTTCTGGCCAGGGATTGGGAACTCTAAGTCTGAACGAATCCTGGATTGGTGCGATCGCCAGCGATTCAATGGTCGCTTGACGACTCATTTAGCCTACTAAAGGTGAGGAATATTCCGCATGCTCTCGAACAAGTTTCGTTTCCAGTCCGTCAGCCGCAGAAAGTTCAATACTCTCCTCGGCTTGGCCGGTGTTGGGATGGCATTAACTTTCAGTGCTTGTGCTCCCAATGGCACAGAGACGTCTTCTGGTGCTGCTAACACTGGCACCATGCCTGAAGAAATCCGCATTGGCTACCAGGTTGTGCCCAATGCTGAGCTGCTGGCGAAGGCTGAAGGTTTGGTTGAAGAGAACTTGCCTGACACCAAGATTAGCTGGATTAAGTACAGCTCTGGTGGTGATGTGAACAAGGCCATGGCAGCGGGTGAGCTGGATGCTGGCTTGGCAGGTTCTGTGCCTGTGTCCACGGGTATTGCGACGGACTTGCCTTACCAGGTCTACTTCATTCACGATTTGATTGGTGATAACGAAGCCTTAGCAGTTCGCACGGACTCCGGCATCATTCGCCTGGAAGATATTAAGGGCAAGAAAATTGCTGTGCCCTTTGGCTCCACCACTCACTTCAGCTTGCTCTCTGCATTGGAGAACAATGGCATTGATGTCAGCGAAGTCAACGTTGTGGACATGACTCCCGACGAAACCTTGGCGGCTTGGGAAAGCGGCGAGATTGACGGCGGCTTCATCTGGCACCCCACCTTGGGTAAGATGCTCGACAACAACGGCATCATGCTGACTTCTGCGAAGCAGCTGGCTGAAGAGGGCATCATTACTGCAGATTTGGCTGTGGTGAATAAGGAATTCGCGAGCCAGTACCCTGGTGCAATGGCGCAGTACGTCTCCGCGCTGGACGAGGCTGTTGAGATGTATCGCGCTGAGCCCGAAGCGGCGGCAGCGGCTATCTCCGGTGAGCTGGGTCTGGATGCTGAGAAGACCTTGGCTGCCATGGATGAGCTGGTTTGGCTGAGTGCTGAAGAGCAGGCTAGCCCCAAGTATTTGGGCACTGCTGATAAGCCTGGTTCTTTGGCTAAGGTGCTTAAGGAGTCTGCTGAATTTATGGTGACCCAGGGTGCCATTGAGGCTGCGCCTGAGCTGGAGATCTATAAAGGTGCGCTGTACAGCGATGCCGTGAATGCGGCGAGTGAAGTTGCGGCTAAGTAGGCTGAACTAGCGCTGGTACTCAGGCAGGGATTAGGAAGCTTGGCCCGAGTGCCAGCGATTCGACAGCTATATTTGCGGTATAACTCTATCGCTAAGCCCTTCGTTCGTCTGGTTTGAGACTTTTAATTGTGCTCAGAAGGTGAGCTGAAAGAAGATCGTATATTTTCGGCTCCTACCAGGGACTTCCTAGGAATAAAGCATCCGAGGTCACATAGTTCTGGCATAGCTGCATTCAACCCTTGCCAGTTGGGCTTCGTCTGGCTGCTGTGAGCTAAAGTTCACAGCTCAAAGTTCAAGTCCGTTTTGACGGACTGAAAGCGCTAAACTCTTGGATCTCAGCCCACTTTAGTGGGCTTTCGCTCTTAGCCTGGGGATTTATCCCCAGGCGTTGTTGGGAGGTATTCCAAGCGCTATGAGACTAAGGTTGGGATATTTTATTTCTGGGACTTCCCTAACTGAGATAAAAGTTTTCAATGTTGTGACATTTGATCTTCGAAAAATTACTCATGTCTGATCTTCTCAATCGCCGTAAATTCCTTATGCTGAGCTCTGCTGCTGCTGGCAGTGTTTTGCTTAAATCTTGTGCCACCCGCTTTGAAGACGGTTCAAGTGACAATGCCGCTTCTAATGGTGGTGAGGTTATCAAGGTTGGTATTCTGCATTCTCTCACTGGTTCCATGGCAATTAGTGAGACTGCTGTTGTAGATGCTGAAGAAATGGCGATCCGAGAAATCAATGCTTCGGGGGGAGTTCTGGGTAAGCAGATTTTAGCTGTTAAGGAAGATGGGGCTTCCGACTGGCCCACATTCAAGGACAAAGCGGTCAAGTTAATTGACCAAGATAAGGTTTCTACCGTATTTGGTTGCTGGACCTCTGCCAGTCGTAAGGCGGTCAAAGATACCTTTGAAACGAAGAATCACCTGCTATGGTATCCCGTTCAGTATGAAGGACAGGAATGCTCAAAGAATATCTTTTATACCGGTGCTACACCTAATCAGCAGATTGAACCTGCTGTAGATTGGTTGCTGAAGAATAAGGGGAATAAGTTCTTTCTAGTGGGGTCTGATTATGTTTTCCCCCGAACAGCAAACGACATTATTAAGGCTCAACTAAAAGCCAATGATGCTTCTTCGGTTGGTGAGGCTTATATCCCATTGGGTAGCTCTGAAGTGAGTCAGATTATTCAGAGTATTAAAAAATCCCTACCGAAAGGTGGAGTGATTTTTAATACTCTGAATGGTAATAGTAATGTTGCCTTTTTCAAGGAACTCAAAGCTGCTGGGCTGAATGCTGATAAATACCCTGTTATGTCAGTGTCGTTGGCTGAGGAAGAAGTTCAAAAGATTGGACCTGAATTTCTTGCTGGGCATTTTGCTGCCTGGAATTATTTCCAAGCGGTAGTGAGCCCGGATAATCGGGAATGGGTTGTTAAATTCAAAGATGAGTATGGAACAGACCGCGTTACTAACGACCCGATGGAAGCAGCTTACGTCATGGTTTATTTGTGGAAAATGGCTGTGGAAAAAGCTGGTACTACTGACATTGATGCCGTTCGTGAAGCTGCCTATGGTTTGACCTTTGATGCACCGAATGGACTGTACACGATGAATGAAAATCATCATTTGTCAAAAACGGTTCGGATTGGACGAGTTCAGGAAAATGGTCTATTTAATATTGTCTATTCCAGCGATATGCCGATTCAACCTCAACCTTGGAATCAGTATCTCTTGGAGACAAAGGGAAAGGCCTGTGATTGGTCTGATCCTGAAAAAGGTGAGCTGTATAGCCTATAGGCTTTAGGTTCAATTTGACGCGATTCAAAATGAGCTTGGGATCGTTATAAAATCAACGCCATGCCAGAGAAGTGCCCTAAAGTCGCAGTAGGCTGGGCACTTCTAGGCCGTGGTTGAGCATTAAGTCGGCGTTAGCCAGAACTTCTTGGGGAGTGCCGTCTGCGAGAATGTAGCCTTCATCCAGTAGCAGGAGGCGATCGCAAACTTCCAGCAGCAGTTCTAAATCATGGGAAGCCACCATAAAGGTTTGCTCGGCTGCTTGGAGGAAATGGATCAGGCGACGTCTGGCACGAAGATCGAGGTTGGCACTTGGCTCGTCGTAGATGACGAATTGCGGATCCATGGCTAGCACACTGGCAATGGCGACCATGCGGCGTTCCCCCCCGGAGAGGTGATGAGGAGCACGATCGGCTAGGGCGGTGGTGCCGGTGAGTTGTAGAGCCATCTCGACTCGTTCTGCCACTTCGGCTTCTTCTAGGCCCATGTTGACAGGGCCAAAGGCGATGTCATCGCGGACGGTGAGGGAGAAGAGTTGGTCCGAGGCATTTTGGAAGACGAGGCCTAGCTCGGGGCGGAATTCTCGGGGGAGGATGGGGCGATCGCCCAGCCAGAGTTCGCCTCCAGTGGGGGCTAATAAACCGCAGACAGCATGGAAGAAGGTGGTTTTACCTGCGCCATTGGGGCCGATCAGGCCGATGCGTTCGCCGGGGTGAATTTGCGTGGTGACGCTGCGCAGGATGGGCTCGCAGCCGGGGTAGCCATAGCTGAGGTTGGAGATGGCCAGTAAAGCGGGATTCGCGCGGGGGTCAACAGTGGCGAAGCGAGGGGCAGAAACGGTCATGGCAATTAAAAGGGGAGGCTCGTAGGGACATGGCATCGCCATGTCCGCAGGTCTGGGGAGGGGTAGCGATTAGGGGACTTCTGCTTGAGCCACTAGCCACCGCGCCACAGCCATGGGGAGAGTGCAAATATCACCGAGAGCATGAGGGTGACACCCAGTAGTAAAGTTTCATCCCAACGCCGAGCTGTGGGAGAGGAGCTTTTCCGTTGGATGCGAGGGTTGGGATGCGGGGACTGGGTTCCATAGCCCCGCAAGCGCATGGCGCTGTAGACCCGCTCAGATTTTTCGTAGCTGCGCACGAGCAAGCTTCCGGCCAGTCCTGCTAGAACTGCGAGGGTTCGCTGATTGAGTTGACGGCCCTGGAAGCCGCGCAGCCGCATCGCGGTGCGCATGGTTTTGAACTCGCCCCCAATTTCGTAAAGGTAACGATAGGAGAGCAGCATCATGTCTGCCAGGAGGATGGGCAGGCCCCAGGATCTTAGGGCTCGAACTAGGCTGAAGAACGGAGCTGTGCCCACCAAGACTAGCCCCAGGGTGAGGATGCAGAGGAAGCGGGTGCCCAGGAGTAACAGAGATTGCAGGCCTTCGCTGTAGATTGACCAGGGACCGAGCTGGGCGATCGCGGTCTCGCCGTTAAAGGGCAGCCACAGCAGCATGGAAATGAGGAAAAAACCGGGCAGCTTCAGGCGATCGCGCCAGAGCTGGAGGGGCAATCGCGATGCCACAAAAAACAAGGTTGTAATCGCAACCATGGCGGGCAGCATCTCTAACTGACGCACCGCCGAGAAAGCAAGAATGAGGGCTCCAAGTCCCAGCAGCTTATCCTTGGTATTCCAACGATGCAGCAGCGAATTCCCACAGCTATATTGCTCTAGACCAATGTTCATCGGCTACCCTCCTGCCAGGCGGGGCTTGGGCTTGAAGGTGAAGGCGTTGACCTGAAGTCGCTGACGGTGGGGGCGGTTTGCAGGTTGGGGAGCTGGGTTGGCTGGGTGCGTTGCTTGGGTAGGCTGGGTAAAAGCTCTGGCTTGACCCGTTGTAGAAACAACACAAGCATGGCGGTGAAGCCCCCTTCTAAGGCGATGACCGGGAGGTGAGCAATGCAGAGGAGCGCGATCGCCCGCTGCTCCATGGCGGCATCTAAGTGAGCGGGAAGGAAGATGACCATGGCCGAGAAGAAGGCCAGAACGGATAGTCCCAGGCCCAAGGCACCTGCCACAAACCCCAGACTGCCCAGCAGCCAGCGAGGGAGAGCGCTGGCATTGGCTTGGGCGGCCTGGTCCGTCGTGGGGTCGCCCCTACGATGCCCCAGGCCCATGCGGCCCATTTGAAAGACGAGGTGAGCGATCAGGGCAGGGATACCCATGACCAACGCATTGACTCCCAGGGTGGACAGACCCCCATGCTGGAACATCACCGCTTGGAACAGTAAGCCAATCAGAATTGCCGGAAATGCAAACCAGCCCAGCAACACCCCGAGTAAGCCATTGAGCACGAAGTGAACGCTGGCCAGGGGAGTGGGGATATGAATCCAGGAGGCCACAAAGAAGGCTGCGGTGAGCAGGGAGGCTTTGGGGACCTGAGCCTGGGGATCGGGGAGGCGGTCGATGCGCTTGAGGCAGAGCCAGGTGGTGAGTCCGGTGAGGCTGTAGCCCGCGATCGCCACTGGTGCTGGAAGGATGTCAGGGATGTGCATAAGGCGGAGAAGAAGGCGGGATACAGCAGAGCAATGGCCCTAAAACGGCACAGTTAGAGATGGGATTAGCTCCCTGGAGTAGTCCTAGTCAGCCAGGAGTACTGAAGCTTGGACAAAACGGCTGCCGGTGTATAAGCATCTATGCCTTGACCGTCGTTGGCTCTGGATTGGGCTGGGGCTGAGCCCTGGGGCGATTGGAAAAATAGAGCCCTGTGCCCAGCAATCCCCAGAGCCCCAAGCCCATCATGAGCAATTTATGGACTGGGCTGAGGCCACTTTGAGGGAGAGGCTCCACTGAGCCGTTGGCAGCAATGGGAATGGTGATCAGGCTGCCATGGCCAGCCTGGCGAACCTGGACTTCCCAGTTGCCGCTTTGGCTCGGAGCGGGACTGAATTGGAAGCGGCCTGCCGCATCGGTGAGGCCCGTTTGCCAAGGCGTTTGGGGATTGTCCGGTGCGAAGACCGCGACCTGGGCTTGGGCCATGGCGTCGCCGCTTTCGTATTGAGCCACAACGTTCACGCTGGGGGTGACCTGATAGTCAATCTGGGTGCCGTGGCCCTGGGCAGGCAGGCCCAGGAGACTGCTCCAGAGGCCTAGGCTGCTGAGCCCAATGCCGATGCCATGGGCAGCTTGGGTCGGTCTCATGGTTGGACCTCCGGAGTTGGCGCGATCGCCGTGACCTGTTGGCAATGGCCTTCGCCCACATGGGCCAGCCCGGCGATGGCCGTTTCTAGCTGGGTGAAGTCTTCCGGACTGAGCTGGGCTTGCAGCTCACTGCGATTGAGGGTGACGTTACCTTGATCAGCCAGCGCTGCCAGGGGAGCAAAGCCCAGGGCATCTTGGTTGATCGCATCTTCAGGAGGGGCCTCACCATCCCCAAACAGATGGTCAAAGTGGAAGGTGGCTTCTAAGTCGGTGCGATCGCCTTGCTTAAGAATGCCTTTGCGCTGATCGCCAATAAAATCACCGCAGAGATATTGATAGCTTTGATCCCAATCCAGCGAGAACTCTAGGGTCTCACTGTCTTTACTCGCTTGGCCGACAAGCTGGAGACTTTGTCCGGCGCTGGGGCCACCGGGGGCTGGCACGACCCGCCAACCCAAGGCGTTGTAGCGTCCTGATTGGGCCTTGTCAAAGGTGGCGACTAGGGCCGTCGTAGGCGAGGCATCATTGACCAGGTCCACCACCACGGCTTCGGACTGTTCCAGGGCTGCGGTGACCTGGGGGACTGTATCGCCATCAGGGTCGAAGGGCGGATCGGTCTGGAGTGCCGTCACCTCAGCGAGACCCACATAGAGATGATCGAAGGTAATGTTCCAGCCGTCTTTGCTGGTAAAGCCATCGCGGACAAAGTCTTCACCGTTGGCTCGCACCTCTAGCTGACCTTTCGTCTGGGGGGAGACGGCCTCGGGCAGGTTGGTGGGATTGCCACTGCGGGCAACGCTACAGCCGCCTAAGCCCACCATACCTAAGCCACCCAGGGTGAGGCAGGTAAGCTTCAAAGCTTGAACATAGCAGATGGCTGAGGCGTTGGATGGAGCTAGGTTGGGTCGGGTCGCACGGGAAAGTAAAGAGCGAAAATCAAGCATGACATTAGAAATGTGGAATAGGTCCTTGCGCGGGGCTGGAGTGATGGCGATTTTCAACATAGAGATGCAGCGCGTCTTGGAGAGTCCTGGACTGCAAATCTGCCGTTGACGAAGATCAATCCATCCGACTTAGACAGAGGAGAATGGGAGCCTAAAAACTTGAGGGCAAAGACAAAGATTACGCAGGAGAAAAGCAGAATTTCAGTAAATTTCGGGTCTCTTGAGCTAAAGGTAGCACCCCCGTTGAGATTGCAATATGCGGGGGGTGGGGATAGGTCAGCGGTCGGCAAAATCTGAATAATTACAGGGGGTAAACAAGTTCGGTGGAGGTTAGGGCAGATTTAGGAGCGATCGCGGTTTGTCAATTGCTCTAGGGGGCATATTTACCCCGTTTTTTGTAACGTTGCACCAAGCTTGAACAAGATTTGGATCAATTTTTATCGTTTCTAAGTCTATGTAGCGCTTTGAAACGGAATCTTTCGTTTCTTGCGACAGCAACTATTGCTGACAATACAGATCGATTCGTTACGATGTGGCGCTTTTGTTCCTGGGGCAGGGGGATTGTGCGGGCGCGGGATGAGGTGGGGGAAGGGGCGATCGCGAGGTTAGCAGCCTTGGGTTTGGCGATCGCGATCTCGAAAGCCTTTTGCTGCAAGAGCTGAAGTCATTTTCATCCTGGATGGACGACGATCCGACAGAATAGGGGTGGGGAATGAATCCTGTCTCGATGCCCCCCTCCCCCATCTCAATGCTGCAATCTGGTCAGATTCTCTGTGATCAATATCGGTTAGTGGAACGGCTGGGCCGCCGTCCAGGGCGGCAGACTTGGCGCGCCCTCGATTTGAAATGTGCTCTGAACGGTGACTTGAAGCGCGACAGGGGCAACGCTGGTTCAGGGACTCAAGCTGTTGCTGCCTCCAGGCCCATTACGAAGGATCGACCGGAACGCTTGCTAGCAGATGACCCTTGGGATTCGGGGGAGCTGTCAGCGACTGGGGTGGCTACATCTGATCTTGCGGGGCAGGCTGATGATCTGGGCCAGGCAGCTTCAGAACCTGGGTCTGGCTCAGATACAGCCTCCAATGCCGAAGCAGCTGAAACGGTGATTGTGAAACTGCTAGCTTTCTCCGATGAGATTGACTGGGGCCAGGTCAAACTCTTTGAGCGGGAAGCGGCGGTCTTAAAAGGGCTGAGTCATCCTGCTCTGCCCCGCTATCGCGATAGCTTCTCTGTGGAAGATCGATTGCTGTGGTTTGGTCTGGTTCAGGATGATATTCCGGGTCAGAGTCTCGATCAGCTTCTGGCCGAGGGGGGAACGCAGTTAACGGAAGCCCAGCTGCGCCAATGGGCCGGGGAGCTGCTGGAGATTTTGATCTACCTCCATGGACAATCTCCGCCCATTCTCCACCGCGATATTAAGCCCAGCAATGTGATCTGGGGGGATGATCAGCAGATCTATTTGATTGATTTGGGGGCGGTGCAAGACTATGTGGCAAAGGCTTCTTTGGGGTCTAGCTTTACCGTGGTGGGCACCTATGGCTATGCCCCCCTGGAGCAATTTGGCGGCCGCAGTGTTCCCGCTTCAGATCTATATGCCTTGGGTGCCACACTGGTGCATTTACTCACGGGCATTGCCCCAGCGGACCTACCCCAAGAGAACCTGCGCCTACAGTTTGAGGCGGCCATGGGCGCTGATATTAGTCCCAGCTTCTGTCGGTGGCTGCAACATTTGCTAGAGCCCGATGTGCAGCGTCGCACCCCTTCGGCTCGGGCTGCTCTGGCGGCATTGCAACAACTGCCAGGCTCGGCGTTTCCTCGCTATCAGCCTAATCAGGCCCAAGGTCCAGTAGTTCGCCAGGACTCCAGTACTCAGCTGCCGAATGGGCCGAGCCGTCAGCATCGTGATTTCCTTGTGCCGCCATCCACTGAGCCCTATCCTGCCGGTCCAATTCAGTCAGTTCCACCCGTTGCTGATGGGCCGCTGGTGGTCCAATCCTCTCCTGGAATGTCGCCGCTGATTTCCAGAGAGTCCATGGTGAATCCCCAGGCTGTGAATCCCATTGGATCGCTAGAGCGCCCTCCGTCCGATGCCCTTGCACCCGCCAGCGCTCGGTTGCGGCTGAAGCGATCGCCCGATCTCCTGCTAGTAGAAATGCCAGGCGAAGAACTGGGTTACGTCTTTGCAGTTCTGGGAGTGGGCTTTAGCATTTGGGCCTTGCTAGCGAGTTCCGTGACCCTACCGTTTTGCTTACTCTTTACCCTGCTGGGAATGTTTCTAGCCACGCCCCAGGTGTTGCGTTTTGAGCGTCGAGGCCGTGATATTCGCTTCAGCTTAGGCAAGCAATTGGGAGGATATCTATTGCGCTGGGGCCGTCGTCGGGCCAGTGGTTCCCTGCGCCAGGTTTTTCATACGGTGGAATCTTCTGCTAGAAGCAGTCAAGTTCGCGAGGGGGAAACGGGGATCGGTCAGCGTCGCCTCCGTGATGACCGAGAGCCTCGTCGAAGAACGACGGACTTTGGCCCATGGCTAAACCGCGAGGGGTTTGGGGGGCTGCAAAGCAACCGCCGAACCCTGATTGTTCAAACTCAGCAGGGTGAGATTCCCATTAGTACGAGCTTGAGTTGGCAGGAAGGCACCTGGCTGGTAGACCAGATCTATGCCTGGTGTGACGAGGTATAGAACCCTCGTTGGGGCTTCTCGATAGGCCGTCAATGGACTCGCTGGCTAGATTTACGAAGCCCAGCCTAAATTAAAACCCGCTATTCCACGGTGTTGAGCCCTTGTTTTTAGCGGGCACCTTAGAAGAAGGATAGCCACCCCTCAGGGTTGAGTCCCCTCAGGGGTGGTTATGACCCCCCAGCGCTTTGCCCGCTGGCGTCACCCTTCGCATCTATCGTGCTGCTTTATGACTAGCGCCTCTACAGAGACGGTATATCCGCTTAATCCTGGCACCAATCCGCTGCAGCTCACGGGCATTGTTCAGCAGGTCATCCAGTCCGAGATTAACGGACGCCTCAATCTGGTGACCCAATCGGGTCAGCAGTGGGATCTCTATTTCCAACTAGGGCGCATTGTCTGGGCTTCGGGCGGTGAGCATCGCTTTCGCCGCTGGCATCGCGTGCTGCGGCAATTGGGCATTTCCCCTGCCAGTATCCAGATGCGGGAAAAGGAGTTGCCAGCCCAGTGGGAGCATTTGGTCCTCAGCGTGCTGCTCAAGCGCAATCGTCTCAAGCGTGAAGATGTGCAGCGCGCGATTGAAACGAATATCACGGAAGTTTTGTTTGATGTACTCCAAGCTTCGGCTTACATCACGGAGATGGGTTGCAATGTCAGCCAGCGAAATATTGATGATTCTCCGGTGACGATTCTGGGCACGCCGGATGACTTTATGAGCCAGGCGCGGCAGCAGCTCAAGGCTTGGCAGCTGGGGGGATTGGGGGACTATTCGCCGAACTTTGCCCCGGTGATTACCTCCCACGATGTGTTGAAGAAGCATTGCTCACCCCAGATGTACGTCACGTTAGTGAGTTCCCTGACGGGGAAATCGGCGCTGCGGGATATTGCCATGATCAAGCGTCAGTCTCTGACAGACCTAGCGCTCTTTCTACGTCCCTATGTGGAAAAGAATGTCTTGGCCTTTCAGCCCATTGCCGACTTTCCGGCTCCGGTGCCGAAGTCTATGGGGAACGATCGCCGAAGTAGCGATCGCCGGGCTGCCATGCCTGCTCCCCCCCTGGATGCAGTCGCTGAACCAGCGGATAGTTCCGCCAGCATGGAAGAGATCTGGCGCGATTCTTCAGAGGCTGAGACACCGATGATGAATCAGGCTCCGTCACCGGAGGGTCCCCTGATTGTTTGTATTGATGACAGTCCCCAGGTGGGCTACATCCTGGAACAGGTATTGGTGCCGCTGGGCTATCAGGTGTTGAGTATTCAAGATCCGATTCAGGCCTTGTCGACGTTGATGCGTCGTAAGCCGGATTTCATTTTCTTGGATTTGATTATGCCGGTGATTAATGGCTACGAGCTTTGCAGTCAAATTCGTCGTGTTTCAGCATTGAAAGAGACACCTGTTGCGATTTTGACAGGCAATGACGGTGTGGTGGATCGTGTGCGGGCCAAGATGGTGGGGGCTAATGATTTTATGGGTAAGCCAGTGGTGCCGGAGAAGGTGCTGGCGGTGTTGCAAAAGCATGTGCGCTATCAGCCTGCACCGATGGCAGCCAGTCGTGCGGTGGCTTAGGTTGCAGTGATATGTATCGCGTGATGGCAGGGAGGGGGGATCGCACCCCAAACACCAGTGGGCAGCCTAAACTTGAATTTAAGTATCTTGGGGTGAATGGAGTAATGGCGATCACAGAAGTCATAGAGTGGCTTTCAGTCCCATGCTTCTAGGATGCTTCATTTCAGCGGGTCTAACGTGACGATTTAGAGAGATAAGCCGAACAAGGTGAGTATGAAAATTTACACATAAAATATTGTGTGGAACTGAGTCGGCATAGCATTTTGAGGTGGATAGGCTAATTCATCGTCAGTTTGAACAGTGCTCTAATTGTTGAGGTAAATAGTGAAAGAGACACAATTAATAGGTTTCGAGCATCTATCTGCTTTAGGACATAGTATACAAACGCTACCTCCTGACGAAGCATCCCCCTTCTTGCTAGAAGCTAGCACAATTCTCTTGCTAGCAGGTTTTCCTGAGCTGGCCTACCAGGGATTTATAAAACTAACAAAGGGGGAGCTAAAAGTTAGTGAGTCAAGTTCCTTGGCTCATCCCATTAAAGACATTATTCCTGCCCTATGCTATTTTCTCAAAATTCCTTGCCCTGAGTTCTTTCCAGGGCATTCCATTGCATTAGATGCGCTTGGAGACTATATCCATAGAAAAAATCAAGAATACGAAAATATTTTTGCTATAGACCGCTGGTTCAACTTGCCGATGCCTTCAGGTGATTGGAGCGAAGATTTCTTGCATGATCTTACACATCCAAGAGCTGATATCAAAGAAGAAGGCAGATTTAAGCTGAATGACTTTTTTCGAGATTTGCATCGTGTGCTCTCTCAAAATTATGTTAATCATCAAAAATGGCAGGAAGCTAGTGAGCTATTGAAGATTTTTGAGGATGTCCTGGATGCATGGGAAATTGATCAACTCAGCTATGTAGAACAGGATATTCTAGTTTTGGGGATACGGACTTACCTGAATATTGGAGATGTAAACAAAGTTGATAAATTTATCCAAAAATGGTTTCAATCTGCAGGAGATGTAACTGCGGGTTTAACTCTTGCAGCTTATCTACCCGATGTATTGACTCGGATGTCGGAAGGGGCTTTAAAAAACACTGTTAATTTTACCCAAGAGCAAGCTCAGAATTTTCTGGATGTAGTGAGCCAGAGGAAGCATACTCCCACCAAACAAGATTTTATTCCAACAATAGATGATTGGAATGATTTATTAGAGAAGTGGAGTGAATCTATCTTGAGGAATCTTGAAGAAGAAGATCTAGATAGTTATGATGATGGAGAATATGCAAATAAGTCTTGTCTTTGGATGGGAGCAACTGAGGAAGAAGTTTCGGAGCTAGAGTCAAGGCTAGGAGAAGATCTACCTATTAGTTATCGGAATTTTCTACTTGCCTCTAATGGTTTTGCCATCTTAAATGAAAGCTGTGAATTGTATGGTGTAGACAGGATTGAATGGTTCGTTGAAGAAAATAGAGACTGGGCAGAATGTTGGGATGATGGTGACGATGTTGATGATGAGAAATATTTTCAATATGGAGAACATCAAAACTGCTGTTTTTTAAGAGGACGATACATGAAGACTGCCCTCCAGATCAGTTCAGCAGAGGATGGCTATGTTTATCTTCTAAATCCCAAAATTATAGATTCTAGAAATGAATGGGAAGCATGGGACTTCGGCAATAAACATCCAGGAGCCTTTCGGTACCGCTCTTTCTGGGACATGATGCAAGAACTGTATAAGCAACATCTGAGTTCTTCCCTACAATCCCGATGATTTCAGTTCAGAATAATGATGAAGACAGAGGGGTTGAGCCACCTTCAAAAGAGCGTGTTCGCCGCAGAGCATGGGCGATTAGTGCTGTAGTCTGCCGGGCATTGTTTTGGTGCAGCAGAGCAAAACGATTCACGACAATCAGAGTTACTGAGCCTTGTATAACGCCACTGTGAGATGAATCTAATGGATATTAGACTGGCCTCACTCCTCGATCTAGAGAGTATAAGAGAGATTCACCAGTCCGCTTTTCCTGCCGAAGAGCGAGAGCTGGTCGCAACCCTTGCGGTTAACCTGTTGGATGAGAAGACCCTCCCCGAAACCTTTGCATTCGTTGCCGAAGCCGATGGTCAAGCGGTGGGCCACATTGCCTTTAGCCCTATTTCCCTGGCTGATAGCGATAATTTGCAAGGCTATATCTTGGCTCCCCTCGCTGTGCGACCAGTGTTGCACAAGCAAGGCATTGGCACTGCCTTGATCGAGGCAGGCATTCAGCATTTGCTTGCTCTCAAAACAGATATTCTCTTCGTCTACGGCGACCCGAAATATTACGGCCGCTTTGGCTTCACCGCAGAAGCAGCCTTAGCCTACGCAGCGCCCTACCCTTTGCAATACGAATTTGGCTGGCAGGCCAAACCCCTGGCAGCAACGGACACCTTTGCCTCCTCTGGACAGTTGACTTGCGTTGCCTCTCTACAAGATCCCCAACTCTGGTAACCCTAGTCGTGAGCAACAGATCATGAGGTCAATTGGCTATTGCCAGTACTTGTACACTGCTCCTGCCATGGTTGTTACACCGGTTACGAGGCATTCCTCATTCACCTCAAATTTGGGATGGTGTAGCGGATAGTTTTCGCGATCTTCAAAGCCTACCCCCAGGCGAAACATCGTTCCTGGTGCATGGTCGAGGTAAACCGAAAAGTCTTCGGCCCCCAGTGAAGGCTCGCGCAGGTTTTGCACGGCGGCTTTGCCAAAGCATTCTTCCACGGTGGCTTGGACGTATTGGGTGAGGCGATCGTCGTTTTGCACTGAAGGTACGAGGCGGTTGTACTGGAAGTCGTACTTCGCGCCATGGGTTTTGCAAATATTGGCAACGAGATCTTCGATCCAGCCGGGGATATCGCGGTAGGTCTCTGGGTTGAGGCAGCGGACCGTGCCAGTAAGCTTGACCTGATCGGCCACAATATTAGAAGCCCGCCCGCCTTTGATTTGGCCAAAGGTGAGGACGACGGGATGGAGTGGGTTTTGGGTGCGGCTGATAGCCTGTTGCAGGGTTGTGATGACCTGGGCTGCAATCCAGATCGCATCTGTGGCTTCATGGGGCCGGGCACCATGGCCCGATTCCCCAATAATCGTAATTTCAATATCATCGGCAGCAGCCGTTAAAGCTCCGTAGCGAATGCCGACTTTTCCGCCGGGAATCGTGGGAAACACATGGAGGCCAAAGATGGAGTCAACCCCTTCCATGGCTCCGTCAGTCACCATCCACTTTGCGCCCTGGGCAATTTCTTCGGCGGGTTGGAAGAGGAATCGCACAGTGCCGGGGAGCTGGATGCCTAGCTCTGCTAAAACCATGACGGTACCGAGACCGACGGTTGTATGAACATCGTGCCCGCAGGCATGCATGATGCCCTGCTGGCGAGAGGCAAAGTCCAGGCCCGTTTGCTCTTCGATGGGTAGGGCATCCATGTCAGACCGGACTGCCAGGAGACGCTTGTCCTGACCGCTGCCTGGCAGCTCTGCCACTAGGCCTGTGCGTCCAACGGATTCCTCGACATGGAGGCCGCAGCTAGACAGTACCCCAGCCACATAGGCGGCGGTTTGGTGTTCGTTGCCGCTGAGCTCGGGGTGGGCATGGATGTGGCGGCGAATGTCGATCAGGCGGGGGCTTAGCTTCTCGGCGATCGCCTTAATGTTGGCAAGCATAAACGGTCACAGACCCGGCAAAGGAATACATCTCCCAGAGTATCGCGCTGGGCTGGCGACTGTGGTGATGTGGGGGCGATCGCTTCCTGTCTCTATGCCCCAGGTTGATGTTGCATCGCGATCGTTAATCGTCATTTAAGGACTAAAAGCTCTTGAGACAGCTGGGTTTCTAATCAATTTCAAAGGAGAATTTATCCGCAAGATTAATCACAAATAAATTTCTATATTTTCCTTTCATATTGATGTCAGAAATAAATTTTATACACATGTCGTTAGCCGTACAACGATGTACGTGAACTCACTGTATTTCTCTGAATTAAGGCTTGGAATACCGTAATAACCGATGTCCCACAGCCCAATAACAGATTTGTTGTGATCTCACTTGCGAATCAGATTCGATGATCTTTGCTCAACGCAGCAACTGTTTCGATGATGGTTACCCCGCAACAACGGAAGAGCAAGCGCTTTTACTCATTAGCCGCAATCTTCCACTTGTGTTCCACCTAGGAGTTAGTTCCCTATGTCCTTGTCTTTTACCGGATGCGTTTTTGATGATATTAATGCCGATGGCATCGTGCTCCAGCGCGATGCTGATGGGAATTTGACGAATCAAGAAGAAGCCGGTTTCTCAGGCGTAACCATACGGGTTGTTGATGGCGATGGAAATATTGTTGCTTTCGAAAATGAAAATGGTCAAACCGTAACTTCCACAGTCACAAATGACCAAGGATTTTACTTTATCTATGGTTTGGGAAATAGTGATTATAAAATTCAGTTTGATTACCAAGGCGATAGCGATTTAGCTGGGCGGTCCTTGAGTCCTGCCAACGTGTTTGAGCCTTCCTTGGGTGTGGCTGGCAGCGATTTCAAAGATTCTGATGGCGTCACTGAACTGTCAGCCGGACTGGTTGAGACGGACTTCATCACGGCAGGCACGCCGGAAGCGACTAAAGTCAACCTCGGCCTCACCCCTGGCTCCAGCGATCCTGGTACCGGCAAGATTGGCAACCGCGTGTTCCTGGATGAGAACGGCAACGGCATTCTCGACAACGGCGAATCCGGCGTGAATGGTGTGCGCGTCACACTGAGCGGTGCTGGTGCAGACGGCGAATTCGGCACAGGCGACGATATCAACCGCGTGCAAACCATCAACAACGATGGTGGTTTCTACGGTTTTGACAACCTGGATGCGGGCCAGTACAAAGTCATCTTCGATAACCTACCTGACGGTGCAACCTTCACCACAGCTGACGTGGGTAGCGACGAACACCTCGACTCCGATGTGGATGTCAACACCGGCATGACTGAGGTGATTGATCTCGCAGCGGGTGAGCAGCTCAACAACATTGATGCAGGCATCGTCGCAGGCTCCGGTCCGGTTGACCCCGGTACCGGCAAGATCGGTAACCGCGTGTTCCTGGATGAGAACGGCAACGGCATTCTCGACAACGGCGAATCCGGTGTGAACGGTGTGCGCGTCACCCTAGCAGGTGCGGGTGCTGATGGCGAATTCGGCACAGGCGACGACATCACCCGCGTTCAAACCATCAACAACGACGGTGGCTTCTACGGTTTTGAAAACCTAGATGCTGGCCAATACAAAGTTACCTTTGACAACCTGCCTGAAGGCGCAAGCTTCACCACCCAGGATGTGGGTAACGACGAGCACCTCGACTCTGATGTGGATGTCAACACCGGCATGACCGATGTGATTGACCTCGCAGCAGGCGAGCAACTGAACAATGTCGATGCAGGCATCGTTGAAGGCTCCGGTCCCGTAGACCCCGGCACAGGCAAGATTGGCAACCGCGTGTTCTTGGATGAGAACGGCAACGGCATTTTCGACAACGGTGAATCTGGCGTGAACGGTGTGCGCGTCACCTTAGCAGGTGCGGGTGCTGATGGCGAATTCGGCACAGGCGACGACATCAGCCGCGTACAAACCATCAATAACGACGGTGGTTTCTACGGCTTTGAAGGTCTCGATGCCGGTCAGTATAAGGTTCGCTTCGACAACCTGCCCGACGGTGCAACCTTCACCACGGCTAATGTGGGCGACGACGAGCACCTCGACTCTGATGTGGATGTCAACACCGGCATGACTGAGGTAATTGACCTCGCCGCAGGTCAGCAGCTCAATAACATTGATGCAGGTATTGTCGAAGGCTCTGGTCCGGTTGACCCCGGTACCGGCAAGATCGGTAACCGCGTGTTCCTGGATGAGAACGGCAACGGCATTCTCGACAACGGCGAATCCGGCGTGAACGGCGTGCGCGTCACCCTCGCAGGTGCGGGTGCTGACGGTGAATTCGGCACAGGTGACGACATCAGCCGCGTGCAAACCATCAACAACGACGGTGGTTTCTACGGTTTCGAGAACCTGGATGCGGGCCAGTACAAAGTCACCTTTGACAACCTGCCCGATGGTGCCACCTTTACGACTCAGGATGTGGGCAACGACGAACACCTCGACTCTGATGTGGATGTCAACACCGGCATGACTGAGGTGATTGATCTCGCCGCAGGTCAGCAGCTCAATAACGTTGATGCAGGCGTGATTGCTGCTCCTGCCAATGATGACCCCAACGCAGCCGATGACGGCAGCAGCACCCTGGTTGGAACACCTGTCACGATTGATGTGCTGGGCAACGATGCGGATCCCAACGGCGATGTTCTGTCTGTGAGCTCCCTCGAAGGACAGACCGTGGTTCCCGGAGAAACGGTGTTCACTCCCAATGGTGCCGTTACGCTGTTAGACAATGGCCAGCTGAGCTTCACCCCCAATGCTGGATTTGTGGGCAATGAGACCTTCTCCTACCACGTGAGCGATGGCAACGGTGGCGAAGATACGGCCAACGTTCGCGTTACGGTTTCTCCGGAGCCCGACCCTGGCACTGGCAAGATTGGAAACCGCGTGTTCCTTGATGAGAATGGCAACGGCATCCTGGACAACGGCGAATCCGGCGTGAATGGTGTGCGTGCAACCCTCAGCGGTGCTGGTGCAGATGGACAGTTTGGCACAGGCGACGACATCACTCGTGTCCAAACCATCAACAACGATGGTGGCTTCTACGGCTTCGAAGATCTCGATGCTGGTCAGTACAAAGTTACTTTCGATAGCCTGCCCGATGGTGCGACCTTTACCACGGCAAACGTGGGTGGTAACGAAGGTCTGGATTCCGATGTGGACCCCAGCAATGGCATGACGGATGTCATTAACCTCGCGGCTGGTCAACAGCTCAACAATGTTGATGCTGGCATTTTACCCGCCGTACCTAGCAACAGTGATCCCAATGCAACGGATGACAGCAGCAGCACCCAAGTGGGCACGCCTGTCACCATCAGTTTGCTAGGCAACGATAGTGACTCCGATGGAGATGCCTTGAGCGTTACCTCCCTCAACGGTCAAGCCGTTTCCGTGGGTGACACCATTACCACCAACAATGGTTCTGCGACTCTGCTCGCCAACGGTGAAGTGAGCTTCAACCCCAATGCTGGCTTCATTGGTAATGAGACGTTCTCTTACCATGTGAGCGATGGCAATGGTGGCGAAGACACAGCGAACGTGCTCGTTAACGTTACCCCTTTGCCTAACAGCAATCCCGATGCGGTTAACGATAGCCGCACTACTGAGGTGAATACCCCTCTCACCATTGATGTTTTGGGTAACGACACTGATCCCGATGGCGATACCCTTTCCATCAAGGAGATTGTGGGCAATGCAGTGAATGGCAATGCTCAAATCGTCGATGGGCAGATTGTTTACACCCCCAACGATGGCTTTGTGGGCAATGACACCTTTGCTTACCAAATCAGTGATGGCAACGGTGGTCATGATGTTGCTCAGGTCACGGTCACAATCGACCCTGCCCCCAACAGCGCTCCAGATGCCACGGACGATAGCAGCAGCACCGACTTTGGTACACCTGTCACCATCAATGTTCTTGGTAATGACGCTGACCCCGATGGCGATGCCCTCAGCATCACTTCCTTGAATGGTGAGTCTGTGGCACCCGGCCAACCTGTTTTCACTGACAATGGCGTTGTTACGCTATTGGATGACGGTCAGCTTAGCTTCGTACCCAATGACGGCTTCGTGGGTGAAGAGACATTCTCTTACCATGTCAACGATGGCAACGGTGGCGAAGACACGGCTAACGTTGTGGTGACTGTGGCACCTGAACCGAACGTTGCTCCCAATGCAGCGAATGACAGTGCAATTACAGATGAAGGAACCCCTGTCACCATCGATGTCTTGGGTAACGATGCCGACCCCGATGGCGATGCCCTCAGCGTTACCTCTTTGAATGGTCAGTCCATCTCTGTGGGCGAGACGATCGCCACAGACAACGGTTCTGTCACCCTGCTAGACAACGGCCAACTCAGCTTTACCCCTGATGATGGCTTCACTGGCACTGAGACTTTCTCGTACCATGTCAACGATGGCAATGGTGGTGAAGACACCGCTGATGTCAGCGTGGTTGTGGATGCAATTCAGCGCGGCTCCATCGAAGGTACTGCGTTCCATGATGACAATGGCAACGGCATCCAGGACAGCGGCAGTGGCTTCGGTCCCAACCTGATTGTCAACGGCAACTTTGAAAATAACAGCCTCAACAATAGTGGGGTAGATTTCCATGTTACCGGTAGCGAACTGCCCGGTTGGACCGTGGCTAGCCACGATGTCAGCATTTACGAGAGTAACTCCTCCGACTTCAACAATGCCCATGGTGATGCGGTTGTTGAGTTAGAAGGCGGCTCTGTCCTTCGCCAGAATGTGAATGTCACCGATGCTGGGACCTATGTTCTGACCTTCAACGTGTTGGAGAATCTGAATGAGCATCCTAACGACAACGACTTCGAGGTCAAAATCAATGGCCAGACTGTTCGGTCTGTGGTCGCAAGCGGCCAAAGCACGGTCTCTGTTGAAGTAGACTTGCAAGCCGGTCAGCAAAGTTTAGAGTTTGTTTCGGGCTCTGGTGACCTGGGCGATGGTGCAGGTATTGACGATGTCTCGCTCAAGCAGAAGTTCACCTCTGAGCCAGGCAAGTCTGGACTCACAGTGGAATTATTCAATGGCAATGGCGATTTTGTTGATAGCACAACAACAAATTCCAACGGCGACTATCAGTTTGATAACTTGTTGCCTGATGATTACCAACTGTCATTTGAACAGCCTGACCGCACTGAGTTCACCACTCAGGATGTGGGCAATAATGACGCGATTGACTCTGATGTAGATTCCTTCGGCTTGACTGGCTTCGTGAGCCTCGCCGAAGGTCAGCACTTGCCCAATGTAGATGCCGGTCTCATTAGCACTAACAATGCTCCGGTTCATACTGGACAAGGTGACTATTTCAGCGTGGGCGATGCCTATCGCGGTGGTGGTAACGACAACCCAGGTCGTGAGCTAGTGGTTGACCTCTCCCAAATCGTGTCTGACCCCGATGGCGATGACCTGACCTTTAGCCTCAACTTCGCCAACCAGCGTCGTGAGCAAGGTGACGACAACGCTGCTGGCTTTATGGGTTGGGATGTGAAGTCTTTCAATGCGGATACAGGTCGCTTGGTGCTTCAGGTGTATACCGAGTATCGCGAGACCTGGCGCTTTGACCGTCTGCCCGGCAGCGACTTGGGTGAGTTCTCTTTCACGGCAACCGACAGCTTCGGTGCTTCTAAGGAAGGTGAGTTCAGAGTGGATGTTTGGGACCAAGGTTTCCAAACGCCTCTGGCCCTCGACCTCAATGGCGATGGCGTTCAAACCCTCAGTATTGACCAGGGTGTCACCTTTGACATGTTGAACAGTGGCACCGCCATCAACACCGGCTGGCTCTCGGGTCAGGATGGATTCCTCGCAATTGACAACAATGGCGATGGCTTGATTAGCTCTCGCGCCGAACTGTTTGGCGGAGAAGGACCGGCTGCTGGCTTCGATAAGCTATCTGGTTTTGACAGCAATGGCGATGGCTGGGTTAACGCTGCTGATGCAGGCTTTGGTGAGCTGAGCCTCTGGCAAGATGCTAACGAGAACGGCTTCACCGATGTGGGTGAGCTGCGCTCCTTGGCTGACGCTGGTATTGAAGCACTGAATGTGAACTACACCAGCGAATTCAACCTGGATGCCCAGGGCAATATCTTGGGTGAGCGCAGTGTTGCTCAGACCACGGCTGGCAACAACATCGACTTGGTTGATGTTTACTTCCAGGTCGCTGAGCCTATGACTAACCAGGGTTCTGCTCTCTAGGAGTAAGCCCCAGCTCCATGGATTGAGGGTATGAATTAGATGTGAGAACAACTTGTCTGAGTTCTTCTACGTCTTGCTCATCACTTCACGATTCATGTGACATCACCTTAATCCTCAGATCTGCTAGCTTGTAGGTCTGGGGATTTCTTTGGGTTTGCTGTAGGCAAGCCGATGGAGTGACCCGTCAATTTTTCATTGCCATTGCCGTGCCGTCGCCTCTTCAGTCTCCCTTTCAGTCTGTTTTCGGAAAGTCCGTTGTTGCCTTGGCCGGGTTAGGCGCGATCGCCTACACCGGCACCTGCCTCTACCTGCATTTCAACCAGCGTCAGTTTCTCTACAACCCCCGCCGCGAGCTGCGCCAACTGCCTGATAGCGAACAATTTGGTTTGCCCTTTGAGGAACTGGAGATTTCGGTGGAGGATGGTGTGAATCTCCATAGTTGGTGGATTCCAGCTCCTACAGCCGAGGCACCTTACGAAATTTTGGCAGGTGAGCCGGTGAATGTGTTGGAGAAGCCCAAGACGCTGCTGTACTTCTATGGGCGATCGGGCAACAAAAGCTCTGGCACATCGCTGCATCGAGCGACGGCGATGCGGCAGTTGGGCTTCTCGATTTTGATGACGGACTATCGAGGGTTTGGGGCTAGTGAGGGGGAGGCTCCTAGCGAAGCGCAGATGTATGAGGATAGCGAAATTGCCTGGCGCTATTTGACCGAGACTCGCGGAATTTATCCCAGCGATATTATCATTTATGGCGAATCCATGGGCGGTGCTGTGGCGATTAACTTGGCCAGTCGCCATCCCGAAGCTCAGGCGTTAATTGCCCAAAGTACGTTTACATCGATGACGGCGGCGGTGCGGCAGAATCCGCTGTTCAAGCTATTGCCGCTGGAGATTATTCTGACGGATAAGTTCGATTCGATCGCCAAGGTGCCTCAGCTTCAGATGCCGACGCTGTTTATCCATGGCACGGATGATGTGATTGTTTCGTCGCTGATGGCTGAGCAACTGTTTGCAGCGGCACCGGAGCCGAAGCAGTTACATTTAGTGGCTGGGGCTGGGCATTTTGGTTTGTATAAGCCGGGGAAGGAGTCTTATTTGAGGGCGATCGCGCAGTTCTTGCAAACGGATGTGGCCGCGAGGGAAATAAGTTTGGCGGGAGCTAGGGGAGAGGTGCTTGTGCGATCGCGTTGAGGCGACTGTGAGGCGATTGAGAAACCGGGTTTCTAGCCAAGCATGTCTACGGGCTCAGGCAGAAGTTTGACTCGATGCGCTTGTAACTGGGCCAGGTAATAGCAGGATGGGCCGTCATCAGGAATTTGCTGGAGACAGAGCTGGAAGCTTGTCTCGGCCTCCGCCCATTGCTGGGCGCGATAGGCGGCGAGGGCTGTGTGGAAGCGATCGCGCATCTCTAAAACTCCCTCATCAGTGCTGCCAGTAATCCCCAATAGTTCGTAAATCGGCTCCGGTTCTGTCCCTTCGCTCAGCACCATCTGATCAATCTCGCGGATTTCAATTGACTCCCCAGCCAGTTCCTTGGTGGTTGCCGTCATCAAAATCCGCGTTCCATAAATTTTGCTGGCCCCTTCCAAGGTCTCCGCGATCTGCACCGCTGGCCCCATGACGGTGTAAGACTTGGAATGATCTGAACCGATATTGCCTGCCACGACGGTGCCTGAGGCTAGGCCAATGCGGATGTTGATCTCCGGTAAGCCTTTGCGAATGCCCATGATTTCGGGCAAGGCTCGGCGCAGTTTTGTCAGTTGATCAAATTGCTCTAGGGCAGCGTAGCAGGCGAGCTTGGCATGGTCTTCGGGGGCCACAAAGGGAGCACCCCAAAAGGCGCTGACAGCATCGCCAATAAACTGATTGATGACGCCCTGGTGCTCTTGGATGGGGGCCGAGGCTAGGGTCAGATATTGATTGATGAGGGTGACTAGGCCCGTTGGGGTGAGCAGTTCGCTGATGCTGCTAAACCCAGCCATATCCGAGAAAAACAGCGTCATCATTTGGCTTTGAGTGCTGCTCTGGGTCTGGAGGCGTTTCTGTTGCTTCACCAACGTCTCTACAATGCGGGGGTCTACATATTGGCCAAAGGTGCTCTTGAGCCGCTTCTTTTCTCGCAGCTCATGGACCATGGCATTGAAGGACTGGCTGAGCTGGCCCACTTCATCGCCGGAATGAATCGGGACTTCCACATCCAGATTGCCCTGCTCAACGGCATGGGTTTGGGCGACCAGTCGGCGCACGGGGCGGATTAGACCTGCGGTGACGAGGGAGGCAAAGAGCAGGCCCACTGCGCTGGCGATCGCAGCCAAGCCCCAGCTCATGCGGAGGGTCTGTTCTTCATGGGCTTGGGAGCGCAGTGCAGAGGTCTCGATGAAGTCGGAGAGCTCGAATAAAATCTTTTGGACCCGGTCATCAAAGGCATCTTCAAACTCAGCGAGTTGAGTATCCAAGCGCTGTGCGCCCTCTAGATCACCCGCAGCGAGCTTGCCCATAATTTGACGGCTCAGCTTCTCCAGCCTCTGATGATCCGTTTGCAACATGTCCAAAAAGGCTTGCAGCCGGGCTGCTTGTTGCCGGTCTTCGGGGAGATAACTTTGGGTGGCAGCCACCTCTGCCAGGCTCAACGCAGCGGAAATCTCCCCAGTGACCTTCAGCGCTAGCAGGGCAAAGGCTTCAGCTTCGGCTGCAATTTTGGCTTTATCCACGTCATCCATGGCGTAGTAGCGAGCCATGCGCTCAAAGTGAATTTCCTGTTCTAGGGTGTGAACGTTGATCTCCGCTAGGTTTTTGTTGAGGGGAGCCAGGTAATCAGCAATGTCAATCAGTTCATGGTTCACATCCCGGATGTTCTGATGGCTCAGATAAGTCACACCTAGCAACAAGGTCAACATGCTGGTTGCAACGCCAAAGATCTTCATGCCGATGGGCAATGAGAAGCGAGATTTTGTAGAAAGTTGCATCACCCTGGAAGACTCCGATTCGTTGGACTGTTGATTTGCTTGATGGTCGGGCCTGTTATTTTTGCGTGAGTTGCCAAACTCCATCCCATTGCTCGCCAGGGGGCTGAGCTTCCAGAAGCCTGATGCGGTCTAAGTACAATGTTGCGGGTGTTTCAATCGTGGCTGTGGGGATGGTAGAGACTTCTGTTGTAGGCGCAATTTTTTGAGATTTAGAGGCGACAGAGATTGTCGAGGCTGCTCGGGCTGAAGAAGCCAGGCTATAGGTAAACTGGGCACGAGCCAGGGACCACTGTTGCTGCCGATAGGCCTGTAGCCCTGCCTCAAATGCTGTTTTGGCTTCTAGCTGGTCACCGGATAAGTCACCTTTGCGGCCCAGCAGCTCATAAATCCGCACGGGCTCTTCCTTGCCAACGACCTGAATTAAATCCAGCTCTCGGGTGTCCATGGTGTCTGCGACTTGTTGCTGGGTCGCTTCATTCATCAGCACTGTGACGCCGTATTGATGGCTGGCCCCTTTGAGGCGAGAGGCTGTATTTACGGTGTCGCCCATCACGGTGTAGGACTTGGCGGCGGCAGAGCCCATATTGCCGACCACGAGTTTGCCAGTGGAGAGGCCAATGTGGAGATGTAGGGGAGCGGCTTCTCCGGTGAGTTCTTGAATATGCTGCTGCAACAGGCGAAGGCGTTCGATTTGCTCTAACGCGGCTTCGCAGGCCAGCTGACCATGGCACTGGGCATCACAAAAGGGCGGTCCCCAGAAGCCCATCATGACCGTGCCGATAAATTTGTCGATCACCCCATCATGGGCCGTTATGGGTGCTGACATGATGTTCAAATAGTGGTTCATCAGGTTGACCTGAGCCTCAGGCTCCAACCGAGAGAGAACGGCCTCCAAGCCTTTGACATCGGCGAAGAACACGGTCATGACCCGACGATCGCCTTCAGTCCGGGTGGTGGGGGCATTGTCCATCAGGGATTGAACAATGCGGGGGTCAACATATTTACCAAAGGTTTCTTCGAGATGGACTTTGGTTCTGAGTTCTTTGACCATGGCGTTGAAGTTGCGAGCCAGCGTTCCCACTTCGTCGCGGCTGGACACTGGGAGGGAAATATCTAGATCTCCAGCTTGAACGGCAGCCATGGCTTTCGTGAGCGATCGCACTGGCCTAACTAATCCCTGGCTGACCAGCTGGGCGTAAACCAATCCAACGGCGGTGGCAATCAGCGCAATGGCCACGCTCAGCGTTTGAACGGTTTGCTGATGTTGCTGACCCAACTTAGCGGATTCTACGGTGAATTGTTCGAGCTCTAGGAAGAGGTCGTTGACGGCTTGGTTAAAGTTCGTTTCCTCAACAATGATTTGTTCTTCCAGCTGATGGGCTTTATCCATGTCCCCAGCTTGGAGCACTGCTAAGACTTCTAAGGCATGGTCATGAAACTGTTGATGTTGGGCCTCAATGCTTTCAAGCATGGGCGTGATCTGTTCCCACTCGGCCTGATCTTTTTCGAGTTTGGATTCTTCAATGGCGATTTTGGCTAGGGCGATCGCATCGGCCAACTCTTGATTCACCAGCTGGTCTAGCTTTTCAAACTCTGCCACCTCGGTGCGAATGCGACGCTGATCGAGCGGTTCCTGTTCGTAGAGTTTGAGGACCCGCTCGAAGTGTAGTTCTTGTTCTAGGGCATGGACATCGATTTGCGCGACGCGATCGGTGATGGGAATGGTGTACTGAGCCAGGTCGGTGATTTCGGCGTTGACCTTGCGCAGCCGATGGGTGGAGACGAAGACGACGAGCAGCATCAGTCCCAGCAGACTCGTGGCAATGCCAAAAATCTTGACTCCGATGGAAACCCCTTGGGTTGCAGAGGGAGACTGGGCAAGGGCAGGTTTGGCAGGCGTTGCTGGGGAAACCATGGTGGATGGGACGGTAGGCTGCTGAGTACTCGCCTTACCTTTCATCCCCGGCTCAGCATATCCGCTTGTTTTTGTGTAACTTTATTGACGCCTGCTAACCAAGACGCCGGGTTTCTACAAAATCAGCTGTTAATCCTCGATTTTGACTAGAGAAACCCGGTTTCTAGTCCTAGCTTGCCTAAGCTGCCATATCAAACAGCAGCAGTTCTCCTTCATCAGATTGCCCCGTTAGGTGCAGCTGCTCGACTTCTGTAATGGCAGCACCATCTCCGGCGGTCAGCAACTGACCATTTAGCTCGACGCTACCCCGAGCCACTTGAAGCCAGAGCGCGCGACCTTCTGAGGGAGAGTAATCCAGGCTTTCACCCCGAGAGAGTTTGGCTGCGTATAGGCTCACATCTTGATGGATGGTGATGGAGCCATCGCGCCCATCGCGAGATCCCACCAGTCGCAGTTGGCCTTGCATCTGCTCCGGAGCGAAGTGCTTCTGCTCGTAGCCGGGTTCAATGCCACCAGCTTCCGGCAAGAGCCAGATTTGCAGGAGGTGAACCGGGGCATCGCTGGAAGCGTTGTACTCGCTGTGGCGGATGCCCGTGCCTGCGCTCATGCGTTGGACATCACCGGGACGAATGATGGAGCCAGTCCCTAGGCTGTCCTTATGCTCTAGGCTTCCTTCCAGAACATAGGTGACGATTTCCATGTCTTGGTGGCCGTGGGTGGGAAAGCCCCCACTGGGTGCAATTTTGTCTTCATTGATCACCCGCAGACTGGCAAACCCCATGTGAGCGGGATCTTGGTAGCTACCAAAGGAAAAGCTATGGCTGCCTTGGAGCCAGTTCAAATTCACAGTGCCTCGGTCTTTTGCGGCGCGGATTGTAATCATGGAGCTACCTCCCGGTGAGACTGAATCCATTATGAATGGACGCCTTTTGAAAGACAATTAGGCAAATAAAATACATATTGTCCTTATTTCTGAGACAATTGGTGATGGCGTGATCAGTAGCGCGATAGCCATGGATAAACTCGCTGGGCTGGAAGCCTTTGTACAGGTTGTAGAATCGGCAGGCTTTGCGGCGGCGGCCCGAGAGATGGGTCTATCTCGCTCCACCGTGAATCGCCTCGTGATCGACTTAGAAGATGAGTTGGGAGTGCAACTTCTTCAGCGCAGCACCCGCCGCGTTAGCCCGACGCCTACGGGACTAGCCTTTTGCGATCGCGCCCGCGCCATCCTTGCCGACCTCGCCGAAGCCGAACAGGCCGTAGCCCAACTCCAGGCGGAACCCAAGGGAATGCTGCGAGTTAATGCCCCTATGAGCTTCGGCACGATGGAACTGGCTCCGGCGATCGCCCAATTCGCCGCCCAATATCCTGATCTCCAGATTCAGCTCACCTTGGAAGATCGACAAATTGATCCCATTGCCGAAGGCTATGACCTGACCCTACGCATTGGCACTTTACCTACAGCGGCTAGCTTGGTGGCAATGCAACTAGCTCGGATGCCGCTACTGCTTTGTGCCGCGCCGAATTACTTGGCTGAGGCAGGCGAGCCCCAATCCCCCGCAGATCTTAAAAATCATGCTTGCCTCCACTATGGGCAGTTTGCGACTCAGCCGGAGTGGCAGCTTCAGGGTCCAGATGGACCGTACCGTTTCCAAGTCTCGGGGCCATTTTGCGCTAACAACGGTGAGGTTTTGCGGGATGCGGCGATCGCAGCTTTAGGCATTGTTATGTTGCCCCGCTTTATTGCGGCTGAGGCTTTGGAGCAGAATCAGCTACAGCTCGTCTTGCCGGATTATCCCCCTGCGCCCCTAGAACTCTGCGCGATTTATCCCGTCAATCGCCACTTGTCCGTTAAGGTTCAGCGGCTGACCCAGTTTTTGCGCGATCGCTTTGGCCATAATGAAGTTGGAGCAGATGAGCAATGAAGCGATTCCTACGGAAGTTTCCACAGCAAGCGCGATGATGCCAACCTTCAAACAACAATTGAGAAGATGCCTGGGAGTTCTGTTACTGATCGGCATTGGTTGGGTCTTCGCAGCGATGCCAGCCCAAGCCGTGGCGACTCACCAATGGCAGCTCACGGGGGAATCTGCCGACGGGCTGGCCCAGCAATATGTGGCGCTCGATTCCATTCGCCCCGGCGAGGCAGCCAGCCAGTGGATTGTGGATAGCTACTTTACGGAACAGAAGGCGAATGAAACTGTGCGGGCGGATTATGTGACCCTGTATGACTGCGATCGCCATCGCTACAAAGACATCAATGCTGAGGGACTGCCCGTGGGTGAATGGGGGGATGCCACGGCTGATCCGCTTAATCTGGCAACGATGGACTACGTTTGTCAGCATCTGGTGGAGTTGGCTGTTCCTCAATAGTGTTTCATTCCGATTTGTTCCAGCCGTGGGTTGGTGAGTGATGGGCTAGGATCAATGTCAGAAATTGTGGGGGAATGCTTGAGCTGGATCTATCCTCCAGATAGATGATGCCCGATCGCTCGTTGCACTTCCCTTAGGAATGAGGATGAGATTAGCCTGTTCGGTTGCAAATACTAGGGCGGACATGGCATTGCCATATCCCTACGATGTTACTGGGTCTGATTAACTTTCCATCCCTTCTTTTGGCCATTGCCTCTACCCTGATGAAAATCCCCTCCGCAACCTATCGGCTCCAGTTCACCCCCAGCTTTGGGTTGGCTGATGCCCAGGCGATCGCGCCTTACCTCAGCGCCCTGGGGATTTCTGACATCTACGCCTCGCCGATTCTCCATTCCCGTAAGGGTAGTACCCATGGCTACGACGGTGTTGATCCAAACCATGTGGACCCGGAGCTGGGTGGAGATGCTGCTTTTGAGGCATTGAGCGAGACGTTGCGATCGCTCAACTTGGGCTGGGTCCAAGACATCGTACCCAACCATATGGCCTTCAGCTGCGAGAATCCCATGCTGATGGATGTGATGGAGAAGGGGCTCCAATCCCAGTACGGTTCCTATTTTGATATTGACTGGCAGCATCCCTACGAAGGTATGACTGGCCGGGTCTTGGCTCCGTTTTTAGGCCAACCCTATGGCGATTGCTTGGCAGGCGGTGAGCTGAAGCTGGCCTATGGTGAGACTGGTTTCACGATCAACTATTACGCCCTTCAATTTCCTCTGTGCCTTGCCTCCTATGTCATCCTCCTGACCCACAACATCGCGGACTTGTCGCAACAGCTCGGCTCTGAGCATCCCGCCTTGCAGCAGTTGCAAGACATCATTGAGCTGATCGATGCACTGGCCGATTTTGTTGAAGCAGGTGAACTTGCTGATCAAGTCTCCACCATCAAGGACCAGCTATGGGCGTTGTGGAATAGTTCCGACGAGTTGCATCAGCATTTAGATAAAACGATTCAAGCCTTTAACGGGCAGGATGGTGAGGCAGAGCATCCCTCTAGCCGCTTTGCTTATTTAGATGAATTGCTGAACCAACAGTTCTACCGCTTGGCCTATTGGAAGGTCAGCACTGAGGAACTGAACTACCGCCGCTTCTTCACCATTAACGATCTCATCTGCCTACAGGTAGAAGATGAGATCGTTTTTCAAACGGTCCATAAAACCCTCCTGGACTGGGTTCAAGCCGGTAAGGTCACGGGCTTGCGGGTGGACCATATCGATGGCCTCTATGATCCATTGGTCTATCTGAAGCGTCTGCGCCAAGCTGCCCCAGCAGCCTATCTGCTCGTGGAGAAGATCTTAGAGGCTGAGGAAGAATTGCCTGAGCATTGGCCCATCCAAGGCACGACGGGCTATGACTTTATGAATAAGCTGAATGGGGTTTTGTGCGATCGCACCAGCGAGTCATCCCTGACCCAAACCTACCAAGACTTCATTGGCACAGCGGTGAGCAGCGACGACCTGATTGAGCGGAACAAGCGCCTGATTGTGGAGGAGCATGTGGCGGGGGATGTGGATAACCTGACCCGTTTATTGCGGACGATTGCTGGACGCGATCGCGCCAGCCGCGACATCACCCTACCCCGCTTGCAGCAAGCCCTAGAGGAGATCTTGGTCCTATTCCCGGTCTACCGCAGCTACATCAATGACGAGGGTGCCAGCCCGCTCGACCAGGCGCTCGTCCAAGGCGTCATCCACCAAGCAAAACAGAAGCTCCCGGTTTGTGCTGCTGCCCTGGACTTTTTGGAGCGAGTGCTGCTGCTCCAGTTTGAGGAAGGCCTCAGCGAAGAAGACCAAGCAACTTGGCTGCGCTTCTCGATGCGGGTACAACAGTACACCGGCCCAGTCATGGCCAAGGGTGTGGAGGACACTGCCTTTTACCTCTACAACCGCCTCACCTCTTTGAATGAAGTGGGTGCCGCTCTTGAGCATTTTGGCGTCAGCCCCGAAGCCTTTCACCAGTTCAACCAAACCTCGGCAAGCCAGTGGCCTCAACGCATGAATGCCACCGCCACCCATGACACCAAGCGGGGTGAGGACACTCGCGCTCGCATCAATGTGATCTCGGAGCTGGCTGAGGAATGGCTGGAGCAGGTGAACCATTGGCAGCAGCTCAACCCTAGCAAGCAGGCTCAGCTTAAGCCCAACGATGAGTACTTTGTCTATCAAACGCTGGTAGGTGTCTTGCCCTTTATTGGAGAAGATGGGAGCGTTGATGACGGTGAATTAGTAGGGGTCGCGAGTCGCGTTAAGGACTATCTGGTGAAGTCGGTGCGGGAGGCGAAGGTGAATAGCAATTGGGAGAATCCCGATGAAGCCTATGAATCTGGCTTAGCGAACTTTGTCGATCTGCTCCTAGACCGTAGTAAGGCTAACCCCTTCCTGGATTCCTTTATTCCCTTTGCTCGCAAGGCGCAGCATTATGGCCTGCTCAACTCGCTCTCCCAAACCTTGCTGAAGTTTACGGTGCCCGGTCTGCCGGATGTTTACCAAGGCACGGAGCTGTGGGACTTTAGCATGGTGGACCCCGATAACCGCCGCCCGGTGGACTATGGCGAACGGGCTCAGTTGCTGGAGGAACTAAAACAGCAGGAAATCTCGGATCGACCTGCTCTGATTCAGAATTTGCTAGAGACTTGTCAGGATGCTCGCATCAAGTTCTATCTGACTTATAAGTTACTGCAAGCTCGCCGAGACTTTGAGGCTCTGTTTCAGCAGGGGGGCTATCTTCCCTTGGAGCTGTCGGGAGCACTGAGTGACCATGCGATCGCTTTCGAGCGCAGCTTAGGGAATCAGCGGGTTATTGCGATCGCCCCCCGCCTAACCACTGCTTTAGTCAAAGAAGGTGAGTTTCCCTTGGGAGAATCCGTTTGGGGAGAGACGGGAATTAAGCTAGCAGATTCAGGACAAGGCAGTTGGCGAGATTTGCTGACGGGCGATCGCATCAAAGGGGGCGACAAGTTGTTGCTCAAGGATGTGCTGACGCAGTTTCCGGTCGCGCTGCTGGTGAATGAGGGAGCATAGGCTGATTTGTCTGGGGCTCTATGAAAATGCTAATTGCACGACTGAGTTGAAGAGTAAGGCGCAAAAGGGAATTGCTCCGGCGACTCCGGTTGCGATCGCAACACGGAGCCCAGTCAGCTCTTTGCGTTTCTGCCAGATGATAGCAGCCATCCAAATCGCGGAGCCAGCTCCCAGAAAGCCCAGCTCGTAGGTTGGCAGCCTAAAGCTAAGCTGTGCGAGGTGTTCGAGATAGCCGAGCCCGTGAGATAGAACGGACAATACAACGGCTGTGTAGAGGGTAAACGGGAAATTGGTGGTGCTGCGTGGTGATGAAGAGCCAGCAAGGTAATGGGCGAAGTGATTGAGATTGTCTAGCTCACCCGAATCCAGGATTAATGTATCTTTCATCGTGAGAGAAACTTGGGCTGTGACAATAGAACTTGTCAGGATGGAGATCTTGCCCTCAAAGCCATGGTCTTGATAGGCATGGACAGCGGAGGCTTGGGCTTTGCTAATTTCCCATTGGTCTGGGCCTGTTTGTTCCACCTGGAAGTCGGCTTGACTGAGCCGTTCCATTAGTTGCGTTGTCCAGGTTTGCGAATTAGCAATGCGTTGTTCTACGGTGCTGCTTGGCTCTTTGACCCAAAACTTCCGATGGGGAGATCCGAGGCTTAGCAGGAGTTCAAAGGCTAATATGCCTGCCATGACGAGGGGATATACCAGTAGATAGAAGGGGTTAAATCTAAATTGGGAGTAATGATTAAAAGCGAGCTGGCTCAAGAGTGGACTAGAGCAGATGAGGACTATCGAGACAATCCAGCAGAGTTGTTCTCGTTGCTTGTCGGTGATGGTCATGGTGCCAATGCCCTGGGCTGAAGATACTCCAGTGGATCAAGCCTAGGGGGAGAAAGTCCAAGGGGGTTGAGGTCGTGGAGTTGCTTTTAGGGTTCCCTCACTGAGGCCTGGGATTGGACGTTGGTGGTTGAGGATTATGGGGTGATTTTAGGCGCGGCTTCTAGGTCGTTCTCTTTGATGAGCGTGTCGAAGTATTGGCGATCGCGAGGCCGCTCCTCCACATTCTCAGCAAAGTCATCGCGACAACCCGTATTGCAGAAGCCGACGGTGAGGCCGCGATATTGGGTAAGGGAATCGCTCTCAACAGGCTTACCGGAGCGAGGGCAGTATTTATTGATAGATTGCATCTTTGCCTTTGTTCTTTCGATTTTGTTTGCTTTTTAGTTGTACTCAGGAACTCAGTCTATGAAGTCTGAACTTGTGGCAAGACAACAGTCACTCTTGTCCCCTGTTCTGCATCTGATTCAATCGCCATCGTCCCCCCATGGGCTTCCACAATCCGCTTCGTAATCGCTAGGCCCAGGCCATTGCCCCCAGACTTCGTCGAAACAAACGGCTGCGTCAACTTCGGCAACACCTCCGGCGGAATCGGCTCACCGCCATTGTGAACCTGTACCTTAATCCAATTGTCTGGCTGGGGCTCAAGTTTCCAGGTCACCACTTCCCCCTCAGGAATGGCCTCGCAGGCATTGGTGACTAGGTTAATGAACACTTGCTTGAGCTTGTCGCGATCGCCCGTCACACTCAACTGCCCACCCTCAGTTGCAACCACAATTTCTCGCCCCGCCGCCATGGGCAACCCCTGCAACGACTCCCGCAACTCCGCCACCAAAGCCCCCACTTCAATCTCCTCACCCGCCAGCTTCTGGTCCCGCGAATAAGCCAAAATCTCATTCAGCAACCGCTGCAACCGCTCCGACTCCTCCATAGCCATCTCCAGCCGCAGCTCCCCCGCCGGAGGCAGTTCCATGCGCTTAAAGCCAGTCAGGGCCATGTACACCGTGGCCAAAGGATTACGCACCTCATGGACAATCATGGCTGCCAGCTCACCAATCTCCGCCAATCTCGCCTGGGCTTTCTCGGCCTCCTTGCGAGCGCTGATGTCCCTTGCCAAGCCCAGCATGCGCTTCTCGCCCTCGGCCTCAAACATGCCAATGCGTACCTCCACTGGGAAAATAGAACCATCCTTGCGACGGTGACAGCTTTCTACAGTGATGGGTTCTCCGGTGAGGACCTTTGCCCAAAGCTGTTGGAATTCATCGGTGCCGAACCTCTGGTTGATGTCCCATAGGCATAAATTGCTGAGCTCTTCCTTGCTGTAGCCCAGATAATTTCTGGCAAACTGATTGGAATCAACAATTTGCCCCTGGCTATTGACCACAAAAATGGCTTCAGTTGCTTGCTCAACTAATGTGCGAAATCGAGTCTCACTTTCTCGCAGTTCTCCCTCGGCCTGGCGACGCTGGGCGATTGTCCCGGAGATGCGCTCGAACATCTCCCCAAAAGCTATGATCACCTCTCCTAATTCATCGCCTCGGTTATAGCGACGGGATAGGAATTGTGGGGCGATCGCGCCTTCCTCTTGCAATGCAGCGGGAGCCGCCTTGAGCAAATCACTCCGCAGGGCCAAAACAGGCTTAATCAAAATAGAGCGCAGCACCACCATGGTGGCCAGGGTCACCACCGCAGAAATGAGCATCACCAGCCCAAAGATGCGCCAAACAAAGGAAACTAGCTCAGCGCGTACGCCACTGGAATCATGACGAACAATCAGTAGATATTGATCTTCAAAGGGAGACATTTCCCAAACGGCATCGTAATGCTGGCTCGCTCGGTAGAGTCGAGACCGTTTTCCCTGGGGATAACTCCCAAGGAACTGTCGAATGCCAAGGCTGGGAGAACCGCTGGTGGCTTGGGCATAGCTGAACTGAGGTTTATCTCCAAAACTGCCAATGAGCTGGCCATCAATGGTGTAAAGCGTCCCACCTATCACAGCTTCCACCGCTTTGGCTCGGCTCAACCAGCTCAGTAGGTCCGCCGGGTCTATCTCTTCCATCGACATATCGGCTTCGCCGATGGCTCCCACCAGGGTTGCTGTGGAGATTTCAGATAATTGGGCCAGTAATTCCCCCTCCCGGCGAAAGACAGAGGGAATAAGGATAATCGTCTCGATCGCCACAATGCTCGTAAAGACCGACAGCACAATGCGCTGGGAGAGCCGCGACTTAAACGGCCCCAAAAAACGCTCTAGTCGACTCTGGGCCGCATGACTGGTTAGGCTCTGGGGAGCAGCAAGACCCATAAATGGTGTGGGTGATCGAGGAGGAAGTTGGAAGACTAAGCAGCAGGAAAGCAGTATAGCGACCTGAGGTTTCAACCGTCGTGAGGGACTTGAGCCCCATGGCGGCTAAAACCAGTCTTATAACTGTGTTATAGCAAAATCTGAACCCGAGAAACTTGATTCAAATTAAACATCGCAAAGCTGTAACGTGGCCCAATGCGTTTGCCTGCATTTTCCTGGAGGCCCATCAATCCATTCGATAAACTTGAGGGAATCGCTGACAAGAGACAGCGTTGCCTTCGACCCTTCCATTCTTCAGTCCCATGGCTCCGAACTATAAGCACTTCAGCAAGCCTGACGACAGCCTCAAGGCGCGTGTCCCCCCCGGCCAAAACCTCGCGAAGGGCTTTCCGGTGTTGACCTATGGAGAGACTGAGCACATCACCCAGGAGCAATGGCAGCTGCACATCCTGGGACTGGCCCAGCCCAAAACCTTCACCTGGAATGACCTCATGGCCCTACCCCAGGTGGACTTTGACATCGATTTTCACTGCGTGACGCGTTGGTCCAAACTGGATATGCCCTGGCGAGGGGTGCGCGTGACGGATCTCATAGCCCAGGTGGAGCTTCAGCCCGAAGCGACTGCCGTGATGCAGCATTGCTACGGTGGCTACACCACCAACCTGCTGCTGGAAGACTTCCTTCGACCTGAAAACTTCCTTGCCCATACCGTCTACGGTGAGCCTTTGACTGCGGAGCATGGTGGACCGCTGCGTTTAGTTGTGCCCCATCTTTATGCTTGGAAGAGCGGGAAATGGCTGCAAGCGCTGGAATTCCTGGCTGAGGATCAACCTGGCTTCTGGGAGAAGAATGGCTATCACATGCGAGGGGAGCCCTTCGCTGAGGAACGTTACAGCAGCAATTTGTAGGTTGATTGCATCGCAATGCCTCAGTTTTGCTTCGAGACTTCGAGATCTCTGACTAAATAGGCGAATGGGCTGCTCCATTTGGCCTATTTCCGTCGCGATCTAGTGGGTCTTGTAGCAAGAAGCGATATGTTTGAGCCCATGGCTGAGACTTCTGAGCTTGCAAAGCCCTGTTCCCAATGACTTTCCCCCTAGGCATTTCCGTTCCTGTTGCGAATCCTCGTGATCCGTCATACGAGGTCTTGCCAGGGCAGGGCTATGACGGTGTGGCTTTAATTCTCTTGCCTGGCGGAGATAACTGTACGGGGACCTTGCTCACCAGTGGTCAACATATTTTGACCGCTGCCCACTGCTTTGAAGACTATTCCCAGGATGGTGAGCCAACCCTGGAGCCAGAGCCAAATTCCGTCACCGTGGTCTTTCGGTTGCCCCAGGCAGAATTGACGCTGGAGCCAGTCCACATTGATATCCATCCCGATTGGGATGATCAAGATGGGTTCAATGGTGATCTGGCCATCATTCATCTCGCGGAGGTTTTGCCTCGTGAGGTACCTCGCTATGAGCTGTACCGCGAGTTCGATGAGGTGGGTCAAGTCTTTACCCGTTTGGGCTACGGCGTGATGGCAACGGGGGCGCAAGGGGAATTTAGTGAGGATGAATCCATGGTTCTGCGTGCTGGGCAGAACCGCTATGAAGCCTTAGGTGAGTTGTATAACGAAGAAGAAGGCGAGCCCGAAAGTTATATTCAGCCCGGCAAGCAATTGATGTACGACTACGATAGCGGGCGGTCTCAAAATGATGCCTTGGGGATTGAATATGGCCTCCTCGATTTGGGCTTAGGTGCCCAGGAGATTGGCTCTAGCGGGGGTGACTCCGGTGGCCCAGCCTTTATTGATGGCAAAGTGGCTGGCCTCTCGTCCAGTGGCAGTAGTCCAGAGGTTGAGGGGATCGATGTCACGCTTGAGAATGACACGAGCTTTGGTGAGTACTTTTTTGATACTCGGGTTTCGGCCTATGGGGCCTATATCGATCAGGTGGTAATGGGTGAGCCCAGGTTGGTGCAGGCCCAGGAGAGCTATCTGGATCAACCTGAGATGAGTGCTAGTACCACCCAGGGCTTGCCAGGAGAATGGTTGTCGCTGCCTGTGGTGCTGGCCTTAGGAGGCTGGGGGCTGTTGAAATTGCGATTGCGAAGCAAGCTGCCTACCGAAGCTCAAAGCAAGACCTCTGACGAATCACAGGAAGGCTAGGCCAAGCTATAAACCTAGCCAGACCTAGCCTTCTGATGCTGACTTAATGCAGCGTTGTGGATTGAAACAGTCGCTGGGCCTGGTTGCGATGGGCTGAGGTCCAGGCCGGTTGATTATGCTCATCCAGGTTCAAGCGATTGCGGCAGCGATTGGATTGCTGCTGCACATGGCGGTGGTATTGCGCCACCTTGTGCGCCACCTCCTGGCGTAGGGTCTGGCCAGAGGTTTTGAGTTGCGCGTCAAACTGCTGCAGCTGCAGCTGAATATTGCGATTGAGCTGAGCAATTTCTTGATCTACCGTTGTGGCTCGATCTACAGCTGCAAAGGCCTGTTGGCGAGTGAGGCTGGCAGCTTCCCGACAGTTGTACCAGCTACGGATGCTCTGGTCACCCACAGCCTCCAGAATGGGAGTGTGCTGGTGAATACTCGCCGACAGGCTGTGGCCTTGCTGGAGCGTTTGCTGGTGCAGTTGGCCGTAGCGGTGGTCGGATGGTAACGATTGGGGCTGGGCGGCGGTTGGGGCCGTGAGATGGGCCGGCTGGACCGGAACGATCGCACAAGGCTCTTGGGCCGGCGTATGAATTGGCGGATGCATAATCATTGCCCCTGATGGAAGGGAAGGAAGTCCCCTAACCGCGCTCGAGCTTGGTGCTGGACTGTCTCAAGGAGACAGGGGCCCGGAGTTCGGTACGCGGTCATGGTTCCATTAGATTTCCCCACCCTCAGAGGCAACGCTCAGTAATTTCTTCCCCTTTTGGGGGGTGCAGGGCCATCGGGGGTGAGACCCCTGGTGGATGAATCGCCGAGCTATACAGCTCTAGGCGGCAGTGGGTAGCTTGGGGGGAGCAGAGTCTTGGCTCGGCTGCGCCTTGGGAGCTGCCAGGAAATGCTCAAAGGTTTGATTAATGAACTTGGCTGCTTCGGTCGCTGCGAGAGGCCGGGCAATGAGAAATCCCTGGGCGTAATCGCAGCCCAGGCGCTGAAGTTCCTGATATTGCGCTAAGGTTTCGACTCGCTCAGCGGTGACATCAATGCCCAGGTTGTGGGACAGCGTAATGATGGTGTTGACGATCTCGGCGTTGTTTTCGGCCATGGTATCGATGAAATAGCCGTCAATCTTGAGGTTGTCCACGGGTAAATCCTGGAGATACCCCAAGGAGGCGTAGCCGGTGCCAAAGTCATCAATGCTGAGCTTGACGCCTAGGCTGCGCAGTTGATTGAGGGTTTGGGTGGCCACTTGGGTATCGCCGAGCAGGAAGCTCTCGGTAATCTCTAGTTTGAGGTTATGGGCTTGGGTTTCGCTGGCTTGAAGGATGCGCTTCACGTTGTCCAGCAGATTGGTTTCGCTGAAATGGCGAGACGATAGATTGACGTTGACGGTCATGGGAGTTGTCGTCATTTTCTGCCAGGCGGTGATGACTTGGCAGGCTTGCTGGAGTACCCAGGCATCCAGCTCCAAGATGAGACCTGTTTCCTCAGCCATGGGGACAAATTCCCCTGGGGCAATCCAGCCTTTGCTGGGGTGTTGCCAGCGGACTAAGGCTTCAAAGCTATCTACTCGGTGGGTTTTGAGGTTCACAAGGGGTTGGTAAAACACCTGGAGCTCATTCTGTTTTAAGGCTCGGCGCAGGTCGCTTTCTAGGCTCCAGAGTTCTAATGCCCTGGCCTGCATGGCTCGGTCGAAGACTAAGTAGCGACCGCGTCCTAGGGCTTTGGCTTGGTGAAGGGCAATGCTGGCATCGCGCAGTAGATCCCGAGGATGGTGGTAGTTTTTGCCGTGCGGAGCGACGCCTACGGAGGTGGAGATATGGTGCTCTTGGTGATTGAGGCTAAAGGGTTGGTTGAGGGTTTCGGTGATGCGCTGGACGGTGGCCGTTAGCTCGCTGGCGCTGGTAATGTCTCGAAGCAAAATGCCAAATTCGTCGGAGCCAAAGCGAACGGGAGTGTCCTGCTTGCGCAGGCTACTTTGGAGTCGTTCGGCAAAGGCGATCAGGAGGCGATCGCCCATTTCTCGGCCCAGGCTATCGTTGAGCGTAGTGAAACGGTCAATATTGAGCATCACTACCGCAAAAGTTTTGACCTCAGCATCGGCTTTACGTTGCGGTGGGCTGTAATCCTGCCGTGGGTTTGTAGTGTGAGAATTGTGCTCGAAGGTTTGATTGAGCTGGGATGAAAAGAAGACTTGATTGGGTAGACCTGTGAGGGCATCGTAAAACGTGGCGCTGAGCAGTTGAGTGGTGGCGATCTTGCGCTCTGAGATGAAGTTGAGGCGCTCCTGGCGAGCGGTTTGGAGCCATTTGAAAGACTCTGAGTAGCTGGCTTCGGAGGATTCCACCAGGATAATCTTGCGGCCTTCTAAATGGAGAGCCACAGCTTCTAGACTAATCTCCTCTCCCGATGCCAAGGTTTCGCTCCAAAAGCCGGAGCGCAGAAATTCATTGGAGTCTGTCTGCCAGAACTCTTGGGCATCAAACAGAAAATTTTCTAGAAAGGGAGAAAACTCTGCCGCTTCGAAGCATTGTGTGGATGGGTCAATGCAATCAAACTCCTGGCTGGCCCAGGGCGGTGGGCTGCCAATCAGGGTCAAGTGTTCCTGATGGGTCCATTCCAGGGACAGGATTTTGAGGGCGGAGAGAATTTTTTCGAGGATGGAGCTTCTCATGAATGCACCGCCTGGAAATAGAGTGCTTCCTCAAAGCGATCCTTGGGGGGCGTAAAGCCAAAGAAAGACTGTTGTCCCCGTTCTAGTTGGGCTAGCGTGGCTTCATCAATGAGGATTTGATTGGCTTGGAGAATATCTGTGAGCTGCATGGCCCGGTGGACGGTGTTGCCGACTGCATTGAGGGCGCTGTAGTGCTGGGTGCGAACAATGGCAGATGCAGCGGTTCCAGTGGTAATGCCTGTGCCCAATCCAAGTTGGGGCCTGTGGAGCGGGCCCATGGTTTGGGTGACATTCTGGAACTTTTGAATCATCCGCTTGGCGGCGTAGACGGCTTGTTCAGCGGCTTTTTGTTGACTCGGCAACAGACCAAAGAGAGCCACGGCGGTCTCGCCAAAAATGTGATTGAGGACGCCCCCTTCATCGACCACAATTTGGGTGATGATGGACAGACAGGCATTGAAGGTTTGGAGTACTTCTGTGGCTTCCGGAGCGGCAGTGCTGCTGGATCTTGCTGCTGGGGGATGGGCCTCACAAATTTTGATTAGCAGGACGCAAATGTCTTGCTCTTGGGCCTGGGATTCTCTGCTGGATGAGCGGGGGGAGAGGAGGTCGCGGGTATGGTCTTCGGTGAGGCTTTGCTGTAAGAAGCGATGGAGCAATTTGCTGTACTGGTGGCGCAACAGGCTGAGGTCATTTCCCTTTTGCTGTAGGCGGGTGGTTTGCTCGGTTTGGCCGCTGGCATCTAGCAGTAGCACCCAGCTATGTTCGACGTCCCGAAAGAGATGAACGTCGATCGCCAGTCCATCGCTAGTCTGCAAACAAGGCAGGGCGTCGCGGGTTTGCTGGAGCGGAAAGATTCCGTCTAAAAAGAAGAGCTGGTTGACGATGGGCTCTAGGGGCTGGAGTTGTGCTAGACCATATTGCTGGAGGTCTCCATCCCAGGAGATCAGCTTGCCGTCAGGGGTGACCTTGAGGAGTGCGGGCGATCGCTGCTCTGTGGTGGCAGCTCCTAAATGCTGAGCCACGGTGATGGGTAGGGTAAGCATTTAAGCCGCCTCCCAGGGGATTGAGTTGGACTGGGGGCGACTCATCTGTTCCGCCAGTTTGCTAAAGGCAGTTTCGACAGCAACATTTTCCTTGGCACTGGATTTGAGCACGGTCCAGCCTTTGGCCTGGAGGTCATCAATGTCGCCGGGAGTGACTTCCCAGTTCTCCTCTAAATCACATTTGTTGAGCATCACAATGAAGGGGACAGGGCCGATATGGGCTTCGACCTTGGCCTGGAGCTGAATGGCAATGTCGAGGGTTTCCCGCCGGGTGCCATCGACTACCAAAAAATAGCCTGCGGCACCGCGCAGATAAGACATGCGAATGTTTTGGAATTCGTCTTCACCGTAGATGTCCCACAGCACCAGTGTCATGGGCTGGGGGCCTGTTTCCACGACTTTCTTATCAATTTTGACGCCGATGGTGGTTTGGTATTTGTCTGAATAGATGCCCTTGACGAAGCGGGCGACGAGGCTGGTTTTTCCGGTGGCGAAGGAGCCCACCATGCAGACTTTCTTTTGAATCATGGGGGTTAAGGGGCTGGGGGAGTTGGGGACTGAGTCTCTAGCTCAGGAAGCTCGATGCTGATGGAGACGCGGCGATTTTGGGGATTCTCTGGGGTTGTCTGGTGGTTCTCGCCGAGGGCCTGGGTCTGGAGCAGCGGTGCCGGAATGCCCTGTTGAATCAGGGCTTGCTGGACGGTGGTGGCACGGGCTTGGCTGAGGTCTTGGTTGTCTTTGCGATCGCCTTTGGGGTCGCTATAGCCAGCCAGGGTGATGCGGCCAACCTCTAGATCGAGGGCTTGGGCGATCGCCATCACCTCAGCTAAGTCTTCCCCCTGGGCTTGGAGAGTGGCTTGCTGCCCGGCCTCAATATTGGTGCTGCCCTGGGAAAAGAGAATCGACCGCTGCTCGATTTGCTCCTGGAGGGCTTTGAGCTGCTGCTGTTCCTGGGGAATCAGCGCTTCAGTATTCCAGTCTCGGAGGCCTTCGCCTCCTTTAGCCAGAAGGCGCTGACTGAAGTTGATCCAACTGACAGGAGCCGTGCCGGAAAGATGGAGGACTTGGTCTGGGTCGAGCTTTAGCGTCACGCTGTCAGGTGGCTCTAGCCAGGCTTCCCAGCGCTTGAGGGTGAAGGCATCATCGAGGGAGAGATAGGGCTCCCATCGCATGGTGACCTGCTCGGGCTTGAGTTTGGTTTGGGCTAATAGGGCATCTGGGGATTGAGCCAAGGGATCCTGGAGACCCGATAGCTTGAACTTGCCTCCCTGGCGTTTTTGCTGGATGACCACGAGGCCCGGTTCCTGTTCTAGCTGGTTAATGTAGGCTTGCCATTGCTGGCCCGCCTTGATTCTGAGCCCGAGCCAGGCCCCCAACAGCAGGGTGAGGCAACCCAGGCCGATGAGTAACTTTGTGGGCCGTTGTTTCTGACCGTTTCCTCGTGTCTTGAACTGAGCTTTGAGGCAGTCCTGGAGGTAGGTTTGGCTGCTGCCAAATGCCTCTTGATCGCCTTCAAAATCCTTGAGCGGGCTGGCATAGGCTCGGTGGATTTGTTCTAGGGTGGTTTGGAGTTGACCTCGCAACTCTTGGGGAGCATTGCCGCGAATAACACAGGCCAATACAGCTTGGGGGCCAGCCTCAATCCAGATATTCACTTCCCCCACTTCGAGGGTGTCGAGGGAGCCACCGGATTGGACGTTGAAGGAGTCCTGTACAAAATCCTGGATGGCGGTGAGCATGGCGGAGACCAGGTCTGGGTCTTGGCTCTGGGCCTGTTCAGAAACAACTTGCTGGAGTAATAGACCTGTCTCTTTGTGGATGAGCAGAACCTGCTCTACTTGGTAGACCAGGGTGCGCAGCAGAACGACCTCGGCAAAGGATCGCCCGGTGCGCCGGGCTTCCCAGCGCCACTTAAAGCTTTGGGGCGAGAGGCTATGCTCTAATCCCTGGTTGAAGGATTGGGTCAGGTTGCGAATGGCGGCCGCGACGGATTTTCGTGTAGCGGGACCAATGATGGGGAACAGGGCTTCGGAGAGGACATTGATATCGGTCTCAACAGAAGTCTGAATTGCGGACTCTACTGTAGGGACGGCAGCCTGGGTCAACTTCTTGGAGTATTGGGCATGGCTTTGGGCGATCGCCTCCGCCAACACTTCACTCACCGCTTCTGCTTTGACAGTGGTGGTGGGTTTTAGACTCTCTAGCTTTTCGCCAAATAGCAGTCGCCGCAATTCACTCATCCCAGCCTGGGAGGTCGGCGGGGACATTGTTGCTTCGACTATTTGATCCTCGGGAGGAGGAAGGCTACCTGTTTTAGAGTTATCCATAGTCCTGAGTTGACACCGGGGAGCATCGGAATGAGTGGTCAGCGATTACTCGTCATGGAGACGTTCAGATAGTTCCCCAAATAGTGCGGAAAGACGAGAATTGTGGGCACGCTCTTGCTGCTGACGCCGCTTGGACTCCTCGTTGATGTCCCGCAATAAGTCTTGGGATTTTTGGTCGAGTGCTGCTGTGAATTGACTGGAATGATCCAGGATCTTCTGGAGGACGGCTTGGGTTTCGCTGTCGATTTTCTGGTCGAGCTGGGCCTGCTTTTGCTGGACGTTCTCTCCCAGGGAGTGTATGGAGGTTTCAGTGGTGGCGATCGCTGCTTTCCGGTCTTCTCGTTCTGCTTGAATTTGCTGAGTGATGGAATCAAACCCTTTGTGGACAATGTCTTCAAGTCGCTCTAATCGATCTTCAAACTCTGTCTTGAGGGAGGCCAGTTCTGTTTCGAGTGCTTTGAATTGCTGGTCACTACTGCGAAGCTGATTACCAAATAGAAGCTCTCTGACTTTTTCTAAATTGGCTTCTTCGGCCCTGGATTGGCCTGGGACCGAACTGGACTCGGACTGGGTATCTGCTTCCGCTTGGTTAGCTAGAGTTTGGGCACTCATGGGGGGTATGTGACTCGGGGGTATAGATGGCACTACTGCACCTGACATGGACTTGCAGAGAAGACAAATAGAGGCCAGAGTAGTGACGATAGTGATATATCCATAGCGTTCCCTGCTTGAGTTGTCTGAGCCCGGAGGACAATATTCTTCCGCATTAATCATGAGTGGCTAGCAATATTATTTGGGGATATTAATTTCTCTATTGCTTGTGTTCCGTAAATGTACAGAGGGGTTTGTCAGGACTCCCTTATTTACTCTGGATGGCTGATTGACTGCTTTCCTCCGATGATTGCCTCTAATTTAGATGCCTTTATGCAAAATCCCTCTGAAGCGATGACCGCATTCAGAGGGATAATCTGCCGTTGAAGTTGAATCGTTGATCAAGCTTTGAATGAATCTGGCTTGCCTTGGTAAATATCCAGAGTGACTTGGATGAGACCTACGAGGGCGATCGCGCTAATCAACATTAGGGGAGACAGGCCCGCACCAAAGATTGCTAGGGTCAACATTACGCCTAGACCAGCCAAACGATGTTTGGTCCGAGCCTTGCAGCTAAAGATAATGCCCATTCTGTGGAGCGCTGCCAAGCAGCCATAGCAAAGGGCCACGCATCCGCAGATTAGCCAACGCTCTGGACTGGTTAGGAGTTCGTGGTGACCGGCTCTTTCAATTACATGTTCTACACCGACACCTGTGGCAGCCAAGCCAATGACCAGGGGCAGGTGAATGTAGAGCCAGAGCAGCGATCGCTTCAGTCCTCCGCCAGTTTGTTTTTGCTGCTCGAACACTGAGCCAGACACGTTATCGAAGTAGATCCACCAAAGGGAGAAGGCTGTGACAAAGCCTGCTATGGCGCTGAAGCTACTCGCCAGACTCCAGTCCATTTCCGAGACGCCATTGACCACGGCAATGATGGCCTCTCCCAGAACGATGATGGTGAACAGGCCGAAGCGCTCCGGCAGGTGTTCGGCGTGGGGTGGAAACTTTTTCAGTTGAGTTCGCACAGTCAGGGGGGTGAGGAAGTCCGTGACGAGACCAATTGCCCAGAGGCTGAAGCGAATTGGCATAGGCACAAAAGCCGATAGCAGCCATAGCCCAGCTCCAAAGCTAAAGCCAATGGCAGTAGGGGTTGTGAGTTTTCGAACTGAGGGAATGTTGAAGCCTGCCCAGAGATATTCCAGCACCAGCATGAACCGCGAGGCTGCATAGGCCAGGGCGAAACCGCCGGAGCTGCTGTCGAGGCCGTGGTGAACATTGACCGCTAGGGCGGCGATCGCCAGCATTTGGCAGCCCATGAGAATACGTCGGCCCAGGTCATCGCTATCAAAGCGATTGGCGTAAAACGTGGTGCCAATCCAGGCCCACCAGAGGGGAATGAAGAGGGCAACAAAGCTGAGGAAGCCGCCCAGACTAACGTCGCCGCTGAGCTTGTGGGCGAGTTGGGAAATGGCGACGACAAAGACGAGGTCATAGAACAGCTCCAGCCAAGTGGCGTGGCGAGGTTGTTCGACCGCGCTGTCGCCCACCCAAAGGCGGGGCGGTTGGAGCAGGGGGCTTGTAGCCATGGGGTTGCAAATCTAGAGGGGTGTCATCAATCCTGCCATATCAACTAGTTCACCCCTAGTTGTATACAAATCGCTGGATTTGTTGAGCATATTCCTGGGGTCGCTCCAGGTCGGGGAAATGGGTACAGCCCTGAAACGGCAGGATTTCGGCTTGGGGGGCGTGGTCTTTTAGAGAGTTGAAATTGGTTTGGCGATGGGAGCGATCTCGGGTGCCATGGATCATCAGCGTGGGGGTTGTGATGTTGCTGATATCACAGTCTTTTGTATGGCTGAGCCCCTGAACCAGGCTGGCTAAACAGAAGCATCCCCCGGACTTAAGGGCTTGGTCTGCGATCGCCACAAACTTTGGCTTCTGCTCATTTTTCGGAGACAGTGCCTTGTTGTACCAGCCAGCGGACATCTTGCGCGTTATCCCCGCAGTCAGTAACTGTCCGAGCCAGGGCACATGCACGACACGGGGAATGATCTTGGCATCCCACTGACGCATCGCTTGAAAGGAAGGCGTTTGGCCCAGGACCAAATGGGAGACGCGATTGGGGGCAATCTTGGCGATGCGCAGGGCGACAAAGCCATTGGCACAGGTAAAGGCCAAGGCGGCATAGGGGATGGCCAATTGCTCCATCAGCTCAACCACCACATCCGCAGTTTGGACAATGCTGAAGTCATACTTGGGCGCGGGATAGGAAAAGCCAAACCCTGGCAGGTCGAAACAAATGACGCGGAAGTCTTCTTCCAGTAACTCGATCAGGTCTGCATAATGCTCCAGAACACAGGGACCATCGGGGACGATGAGCAGCGGATGCCGCTTGCCCCCGCTATCAAAAACGCGTAGCAGCCCCCCTTGGGTTGGCAGGAGTTGCATCCTGTCCGAGGAGAGCTGCTGGGCTTGCCGTTTGGGGCCGCGCGTTGCGGTCAGTAGGCTGTCGAGGTAGCTGCCTTGCATGGAGGATATTGCTTCGTGAAGTCCTGGGGATGCGCTGTTGCCTGAACTTACTCAGCCTGGGCGAGTAGAAATTGCAGCATGGCGTAGGTGTCGACGGTGGATAGGCGCTGGGATTCATCACCCCGTTGAAGAATGTATTCCCCTGCCACTTCGCCACATTCGGTACAGGTGAAAATGCCTTGGCCTAGGAGGGTGACGCTGAGGTCGCGAATTTGCGCTGTGAGCCAGCGATCGCGTTGCTCCAGCACCGTCTTTAAGGAATGCTGACCCATGGTTGATACTCCATTGCTGTGACTTGAGTTCATTATGCCGGAGACTTTGGGACGCAGATTAATTTGAGATGAGAACGGTTGACTCCCAGAGAATCAACTGTGCGATGTCAACTCACCCAGGCCTTAAGTTCCTGACTTTATGCTCGTATTGGGCAAGCGACTCCATGGATTCCAGGAGCCATCATAATTCTGGACGTTGGGATAGCCCAACAGGCACTGTAAGACAAAGCAAGTGGCTCCAGAGCACACACCGATGGCGCAGTAGGAAAAGATTTCTTGGTCTGGTGTAATACCAACTGACTCATAGCGTGAACGCAGCGTTTCCACTGATTTATAGAGCCCATTTGAGATCTCATGAAGAGGCTGCAAGCCTCTTGAGCATGAGCCTGGCAAAGCAGAGGTGAATGAGAGTGTTGGCATGGTCCAATGTCTGTTCATAGTTTTTGACCAAGCTCTTGCACCTCTCCATCCAG
>CALLAT010000078.1 GCA_938002085.1 uncultured Pseudanabaenaceae cyanobacterium | reverse complement strand
CTCTCAGGGTCGTGTGGTCAGCACCTGGGCTGATGTGTTGAACCGCGCCAACTTGGGTATGGAAGTAATGCATGAGCGTAACGCTCACAACTTCCCCCTCGACCTGGCTGCTGGTGAGTCTGCACCTGTTGCACTGACTGCTCCTGCAATCAACGGCTAAATCTCCCAGTGAGATTCAGTCCTTGAATAAGGTTTGAGAAGCGGCGGCTCCTGCGAAAGCGGGGGCCGCCGCTTTTTGCGATTGGTTCTGACGCTTGGCGTTACGGTTGGTTGCGAAGGGTTTCAGGTTGGTGCGGATTGCGGGGGCGATCGCGTTCCATTCCAAAATATTGATGAGAATGAAGGAGCTGATGCGGTGTCGCAGTCAGCTTTTTGTGCGTTTTAGGTGTCACTGCTTGGTGTTCTGTTTGAAGAGACTTGTGAAATCACAGTCTGGGCAAGGAATCAGTAGAGGAATAATGCAATGACCCTGGCTGAAGTTGGGGGCGTTTTTCTGATTTTTGTTGTGACACCGTTGCTGGGTGCGCTGCCGCTGACATGCTGGCTGGTGCAGGCCCTGACGGGCAAGCGGTTGGAGCAAATTGGTACGGGCAATATTGGTGTATCGGCGGCGTTCTACCACGGCGGGCCGAAGGTTGGAGTGCCTGCGGTTTTGATTGAGGCTGGCAAAGGGATTGCTGCGGTGCTCTTGGCTAGGGCGTTTTTCGCGCCTAGCTCAGTTGGAGGATCGGAGTGGGAGTTGATTGCGCTGATCGGTCTGGTGATGGGTCGCTTTTGGGCTGGCCAGGGCGCGGGCATGACCAATGCGGTTTGGGGCGTGGTGGCCCATGACTGGGTTGCAGCGGCGCTAGTGTTTGTGCTCAGCGGCATCAGTTTTACGATTTTTCGCCAGCAGAAGCAGGGGCGGACGGTGAGCTTGGTGCTGATGGCCATGATTGTTTGGTTGCGTCAGCCGATGGATGAAGCTCATGGTTTGGCGGCGGTTTGTTTGGCGGGGTTGCTCTATTGGATTTCTCAGAAAATGCCTGACGATTTGGATTTGCCCCAGCAAAAGGCTCAAGGTGGCTCGAAGGGGATGTTTAAGCTATTTCGGGGCGATCGCGCCCTTATCCCCCTAACCAAACCCCTAGACCCCAATAAAGTTGGCAATAAAGCTGCAACCCTGGCAATGCTGAAATCCCAGGGCTATCCCGTGCCGCTGGGTTGGGTGTTGCCGCCGGGGGATGACCCAGTGGCTTTAGTAGAAGAAGTGGACCCCGAACCCTCTCATCCTTGGGTAGTGCGTTCCTCGGCGGTGGGTGAGGATTCGGCCCAGGCTTCTGCGGCGGGCCAGTATCTGAGCCTTTTGAATTTGACGGATCGCCAGCAGGTGATGGAGGCGATCGCCCGCTGCTTCGCTTCTTACAATCGTGTGGCCGCTCGCCAATATCGCCAGGATCGCGGCATGGCTGAGGAAGCCATGGCGGTGGTGGTGCAGCGACAGATTCTGGGCATTTATTCCGGGGTGGCGTTTAGTCGTGATCCGGTGGGGCAGGAGCCTGGGGTGGTGGTGGTGGAGGCGATCGCCGGTCCCGCCAGTGATGTGGTCTCGGGAGAACATACGCCGGAGCAATACCGCGCCTGGCTTTCGGATATTGAAGATTGGAATCTGGAAGAGCCCGAGGGTTGGCGTTTGCCTAAGAGCGTGACCGTTTCGCTCAAGGCTGAGGCGGATGCGATTGGCCAGGTGCCAACCGCTGTGATTGAGCAGGTTGTCTATTTAGTTCGCCATCTGGAGGCTCGCGCCCATGGCATTCCCCAGGATATTGAATGGACCTATGACGGCGAGAAGCTTTGGCTGCTCCAGGCTCGCCCGGTGACGACGATGCTGCCGCTGTGGACGCGAAAGATTGCGGCGGAAGTTATTCCAGGTGCGATTCGACCTTTGACTTGGTCGGTGAATCAGCCACTGACCTGTGGGGTTTGGGGGGAGATTTTTACGCTGGTTTTGGGCGATCGCGCAGCAGATCTGGACTTTAGCCAGACGGCAGAGCTGCAACATTCCCATGCTTATTTCAGTGCGACGCTGCTGGGCGAGATCTTCCTGCGTATGGGGTTGCCACCGGAAAGCCTGGAATTTTTGACGCGGGGGGCGAAGTTCTCCAAGCCGCCCATTGCCTCAACGCTGCGGAGCTTGCCGGGGCTGTGGCGATTGGCCCAGCGTGAGCTGTCCCTGGAGAAGGATTTTGCGAAGGAGCAGCGGCGCATGTTTCAGCCGCTGTTGAGTCAATTGGCGGCTCATCCCGCAGAACTGCTGGAGCCCCAGGCGCTTTGGCAGCGGGTTCAGGAGGTGCTAGCGGCATTGGAACGGGCGACTTATTTCAGCATTATGGCCCCGCTGAGCGCGGCAGTGCGGCAAGGGCTTTGGAAGCCGGATGAGGCAGAACTGGATTACTCCGCGCTGCCCGAAATCGCTTCGCTGGCGGCGTTGCGGGAGCTGGCATCGAGTGGCGGTGAGCCTGGGCTAGACGAATTTTTGTTGGAGTATGGCTATCTCAGCGAGGTTGGGACGGATATTTCGGTCCCGACTTGGCGGGAGGAGCCCAGCATGGTGCAGGCTTTGCTGGGTCAATTGCAGGCCACGGAGGATGCTCAGCAAACGCCTAAGGCTGTGGTGCGATCTCGTGGAAAGGCAAAGCGAGTCCAGGGGCGAATTACGTTGAAGGGCCGGGTCACGGAGGTTTACAGCCGCCTCTTGGCGGAGCTGCGTTGGAGCCTGATGGCGCTGGCGAAGCGATGGCAAGCTGATGGCTTTTTGGCAGATGCGGATGAGATTTTCTTTTTGAAACTGGAGGAGCTGCAAGCTCAGGTGGAGCGAGGGGAGCATGGGGATTGGGCTGAGCTGATTGCGGAGCGGCGATCGCAATTCACCACCCATGAAGCTCTAACCGTCCAGCCCTTGGTCTACGGCAACAGCCCGCCGCTGCCCCAGGCAGACCTCACCCCGATTGATAATTCCAGTTCTTTGAAAGGCATTGGTGCCAGCGCTGGCGAAGTTGAAGGAACGATTCGAGTGCTGCGGCGTTTCCAAGATGCTTCAACCTTGCCGCCCCAGACAATTCTGGTGGTGCCCTATACCGACTCTGGCTGGGCTCCATTGCTAAGCCAGGCTGTGGGCATCATTGCAGAGGCGGGGGGGCGGTTGTCCCATGGGGCGATCGTCGCAAGGGAATATGGCATTCCCGCAGTCATGGATATTACCCAGGCCAGCCAACGGCTGAAAACAGGCCAGCGAGTTCGCATAGATGGCAGTCACGGCGTGATCACCCCTTTGGACTAAGTCTGATTGAGACAATATTTATACATTCGTATGCGCTGGTTTACCCTGACGGCAGGCGCTGTGCTGCTCTGGTATGTTGGGGGCTTAGGTATTTTGCTCGTTAGGCATTGTCTATGGCCGCCTCCGCCCCGTCCCCGAAAGCTTCTCCGGCAGCTCGGAAAAAATTCCGCTTTGATCAGAAGCTGTGGCGGCAGTTCATAGAAATTGCCCAACCCTATTTCTATCCGCTGGAGTCCAATGGCACTCGGCGATTTTTTGCGCTGTTGGTGATTCAACTCCTTTGCGTGATTGCGTTCACCTTCTTTTTTGTCGTGACGCTTGCGCTGGGAGGGCTATATGCCTTTCCGCAGTTCTTCAAGCGGATGATTGACGATGTCAATTTCCTGGAGTTTCTGAAGTCCTTTGTGGATTTTCAGGATATGGCCGAGAAGGCGGGGATTGGGGGGGATGCGATCGCCGAAGCCTTCCGCATTGACTTAAGCGAACAAGCCTTTTCCTGGGACGCCTTTGGTGAACAGGTCAACCGCCTCTCCAGTTCGGTGTTTGAACCGGTTGCGGGCAGCGAAGTTGCTCAGCGTATCATTCAGGGGCTTTTAGGTAGCCCAATTTTCTATACGGCGCTGGGCGTTCTTGTCTTTGGCGCTCTAGCGTTCTTCGTCTCTCGTTCCAGGATCGCTGGGCGCTGGTGGCAGTGGGGAATGTTGAGCGTCATTCTGTTCTTGGCGTTTCTCGTTAGCGGCCTCAATGTTGTTATCAGTTATTCCTTCCGCTTTATTGATAACGCCTTTGTGTCTTTTGCCGAGGCCAAAGTTCCGCCCGATACGGTGGATGAAGCGGTCCTAAAAGCCTCTGAGGTGGCTCGCCAAGCTGCAAGAGATGAGTTTTGGCAGTTCCTGAGCGTCTACGGCGTCATTCTGATTCTCGCCATCCCCATCATCATTGGTTACATCTACCTCCAGCGAAAGCTTGCACTGAAGTGGCGAGAGTGGCTGACGAAGAGCTTTTTCTCGGAATATTTCAAGGACCGGTCTTACTACGAGCTGGATTCCAACGCTGCCAATACGGCCATTGATAATCCAGACCAGCGCATGACCGAGGACGTTGAGTCCTTCACCACAACGGTCTTGAGCTTCCTGCTGGATATTCTCACTTCGGTTCTAGATCTTCTTGCCTTCACCGGCATTCTGTATGGGATCTCAAGAGAACTGACTTTAGGTCTGGCAGGCTATGCCGCTGTGGGCACCTTTCTTGCAGTGTTCATTGGCACGCGATTGATCAAAATTAATTTTGAGCAGCTGCGATACGAGGCTAACTTGCGCTACGGCATGGTGCACATGCGGGATAATGCCGAGTCCATCGCGTTTTATCGAGGCGAAAGCTTAGAGCGGAAGCAAGTTGATAATCGTTTGGCCCAGGCTATTGAAAACTTCAACTTGAAGATTATCTGGTTGGCCCTTCTAGGCGTCTTCCAGCGTGCCTACAGCTACTTCGCTCGCTTGGTGCCCTACGTCATCGTTGCGCCGATTTTCTTCGCAGACAACATCGACTACGGTGCCATTGGCCAGGCGACGTTTGCTTTCAGCATGGTGCTGAGTGCCCTCTCCCTGATTACCAATCGCATTCAGGAAATTTCGCGGTTTGCGGCCAGTGTTTCTCGTATTGGCGAGCTGTACGAACACTTCCGTAACAATAAGGAAGGTTCAAGAGGCCAATCCGAAGGCAGCACGATTCAGACCCATCTCTCCACTCAGTTCAAGGCTAACGACCTGACGCTGCGGACGCCCAACGGCGAACAGACCTTGTTTGAGAATATGAATCTTGAGCTGGAGCCCCAAGAGCAGCTGCTGATTGTGGGGGCCAGTGGTTGCGGCAAGAGCTCAATGATGCGCGCCTTGGCTGGCTTATGGAAGAACGGTGCTGGGAGCATTGAGCGACCTGACAACAGTGAAATTCTGTTCTTGCCCCAGAAGCCCTACATGTTGCTGGGTACGCTGCGGGAGCAGTTGATGTATCCCAACATGCGAGAGGCCGTGAGCGATCGCGAAATCAGCGAAGCTCTCACACTCGTCAACTTAGAAGAGCTGCCTGAGCGCGTTGGTGGACTGGATAGCGAGAAAGACTGGCCCTCAGTTCTATCCCTAGGTGAGCAACAGCGCCTTGCCTTCGCCCGTATCCTGCTGAACCATCCCAAGTACGTGATGCTCGATGAAGCAACTAGTGCCCTAGATGTTTCTAACGAACGACGCCTTTATGAGCTACTGCGCAGCCTGGATATTCTCTATATCAGCGTTGGTCACCGTCCAAACCTTAAGGACTATCACCGTAAGGTTTTGGAAATTGGGGCTGGCGAGCAGGGATGGCTCGTGATGGATGCTGCAGATTATCAGTTCAATGAAGCTTCCTAAGATGGCTTGAATCTCATCTTTTTGTCACTGGCACAGCTACCAAACGAGGGGGATGCGCTATTTTCTCGTTTGGCAACAGGCTTGCTGGCCAGAAGAATGCTGAATTTCTCAAATTAAGGATTGATGCTGCATTAGGTGTGGCTGAAGTGATCCCTAAATATTGTTAGGCCAGCAGTGACGCTCGATAGCCTCTTCGCTGAATCATTCATTTGCCGAAATGACTCTGGTCGGCCTTCTGGAATATCAATAGCTGGTTCCTTGTCAGTACTTATCAATTGGCAACCCTCGAGAGGCGATGAGGATGTGCAGCTTCCTTCTCTCGATAGGCTGCGCACAAATCCACATGCAGGAATTGAAATTTCCTGACGGAATATACGGAATCTCTTTAGATTTGCTTCTCAGTACTTAATAAATATTCCTGATCTAAAGAAAATCAGTAATGACACTTAATTGAGGCTGCTCGTAAGTTACAAAGCCTTGAAAAACTGTGAATTTGCTTATTGATTCAGCGATTTGGCTGAATAAAAGCCTCGAAAAAGCGCTTTGAGCGAACACTTTTAACAGTATTGAGAAATAAAAAAGGGGTTAAGCCCCTCAGGGGTAATACCCAGACCGCCTGTGGCCCCCTTTATAGGTCAATTCTTTATCGGATATTTATATTGCAACACCAAAGCACGCTGCTCCGGAAAACCTGAGATTTAATTTCAGCTTTCTTCATTCTCCGTTGTTGGACTTCGCCCTTATAAAGTGTCGTTCGCCAATTCCTTCCTGTTAAGACCTGCCATGCACCTTCCCTACCGCGGCGTTGCTCTGCCATCTTCTCGTTCTACTGTTGCGCGTCGTCGCTCTACCTTTCTTCGTAGAGGACAACAGCTTGCTCAACAGGTGAAAGAAGTTTCGGCTCAAGCAGTCGCTTCGAAGGGGCGGTCTGCTCACAAGGTTGCATCTCTTCCTTCTTCTCTTGATATGCCTACTCTTCTTCGCTCCTCTACGACCGCCAGGGTTCTGGAAGATTCTACGTTGGAAGCCCAGTATTACTCGCTGGAACGTAATTTGCAGTTGGCCTATGCCGTGGGAGATCGCGATCGCATCGAAACGCTTCAAGCAGAAATTGAACAACTGACCGGCTGGCGTTTTAGCCGTCGCTAGGCTGGATCTTCGATTCCCTTAAGGACTTGATGGCATAGTACTAAGGCTGAGGCCCTACGCCATCTATCTATGGATACAGCTCCACGCTCTGGAAAGCTTGCCGCAGTTTTGATTTTAGGTGCGTTGGCAGCTTCTACAGCTGCCTTGTGGATACGCCTGGTTCTAGATGCAGTGGATGCATCGGGACCAGGCGTTAGTTTTTGGATTGCTGCCGTACGTTTAGGCGTCGCTGCGCTGGTGTTAATGCCTGGCTGGCGACGCTTTTGCCAACAGAGGTATCGCTGGACTCAGGGAAGCTGCTCTATGGCGGCTGGGGCCTGCCTAGCGCTGCATTTTGCGGCTTGGATTAGCTCTTTGTCCTACACCTCGATTACGGCTTCGACGGTGTTGGTTACGACTACGCCTCTATGGATCGCTTTGGTCAGTTGGCTGCTGTGGCGAGAGCATCCCACGGACTTGACGAGCCTAGGAATGGTTTTGGCTTTGGGGGGCGGTATGACCATGGCGTTGGTCGATGGCCATGCCGATATTGATGGGGCGGCGCCTCTGTTGGGCAATGGTCTGGCTCTGTTGGGGGCTTGGGCAGTGACTGGGTACTTGTTGCTGGGGCGTGCGGCCCAGGGACAGGGGATTTCCACGGGGCACCATGTCATGCTGGCCTACAGCGTGGCAGCTGCGCTGCTATTGCTGCTGACGCTTATTCCGCAGCTGCTGCAATTCCCAGCCTTTAGTCCTCCGGTTGCCCCTCCGCTTCAGGCCTACGGCTGGTTGTTTGCCTTGGCGCTGGTGCCCCAATTGCTGGGCCATAGCTGCTTAAACTGGTCCGTGCGTTGGGTTTCACCAACCTTGGTTTCATTGACGGTTCTGACCGAACCCTTAGTGGCTAGTCTGCTGGGGTATTTCGTGTTTAATGAGCAACCGACTCCAGCCAGCCTGGGAGCGGCCAGTTTGGTCTTGCTGGGCGTGTTGTTGGCAGTGCTAGGCAGTCGCTTCACGTTGGCTAACCTGTTCCAGCAGTGCTTTGGCCGTTTCTAGGGGGCTTAGCCCCGCCACGGTGAGGGGAAAGCGAGGGACATCACGTCGTTCTAGGTCGTAGGTGTAGGCCTTGTCGTAGTAGTTGAGCACTAAGGCGATCGCAGGTGCTAGGTTACCTTCACGAATGGCTTCCACTGCAGCTTTTGTATTTTGAGGTCCCAAGCGGCGGCCAATACGTTGGGTGGCTTCGACTAATTCTTGGAGATCAGCTTCGCCATAGATGGTTTCAAGCAGGGCAATCCGTTCTGCAGAATCTCGCTGGATTTCTAAGACCGGTGACTTTTCCATCTGCTCAAAGAGCTCGGGGGGCACTCGGCAACGACCCACCAAACGACTCTCTGCCTCGATCCATACATGGCGGTTAGGATTAAAACTGTCCCACTCTTGGGCCACAAGATTTTCGTAATGTTCTGTGCTGGGTTGCGCTGGCAGGCAAACGTTGCCGTAGCTGCTGCCTCGGTGGTTGGCAAGGCCTTCTAAATCCAGCACTTGCTCACCTAGCTCTGCTAGGGCATGGAGCACCAGGGTCTTTCCGGTCCCAGTCATGCCGCCCAGAATCCAAATGGGCCGGGATTGACTCACGGTTTCACGCACCCAACTGCGATAGGCCTTGTAACCGCCTTCCAGAAGGCTGACCTTAAACCCTGCGGTTTCCAGCAGCCAAGCCACACTACTGCTGCGCATACCACCCCGCCAGCAGTGGAGGCGCAGGGCAGCTTCTGTAGAAGCTTTGGGGGCTAGTGCCTTGGCCTGCTTGACTAGCCCAGCCATCTTGGGGCCAACAAACTCTAGTCCCAATTCCACCGCTTCATCCCGGCCCTGTTGCTTGTAGCAAGTCCCCACTGCAGCACGCTCATCATCGTCAAATAGCGGAAAGCTGATTGCGCCGGGAATATGGGCTTTGGCAAATTCACCCGGGCTACGGACGTCGAGGATGGGGCCAGGCTGCTGGAGAAAGTCTTGGGGGGTAAAGATATCGGGCATGGACGGGGCAACAGACCAGATGGCGAGCTTTCCTATTATTTCAGTTCCTGTCGGTGTAATCGAATTGTCGTTTTGAGAGGTTGCTTGAGAATTCGGCCAAGCGTCTAATTTGCAACCTCAATCAGCAACAAAACGTCGGGATCCCGTTTCTGTTGGCAGCGTCATAGGTCATCCTGCGGCAGCTAGATGCCTTTCTCAAACAGCTCTGAGGGGGAGCTCTGAAAGATAGCAACGGCCTGACTTGTTAGGCCGTTGCTATCCATATCACTGCCTGCCATGTCTAAGTTTGACCATTTATGAATGTACTAAGTGATGTGGCCACAGCCATAGAGTCGTGGCTCCTTCGTGAAGATCTTGGAAAATGCAAAGGCCCAGCGAGTTATCTCACTGGGCCTTTGTTGGCTAGATATTGTGACCGCCGACGGTTTTGCAATATCTAATGTCAGGCAACCTGACGATGGAGCAGGGTCAGGAAATCTTCAACGGTCTCAACCTCATCTAACAAAGAAGGATTGTCTAATTGGATGTTTAACTGTTGGGCTAAGTCATCGCAAAAGCTTAATTCCCAATCAAACCAACAGACTAAGGGTAGATGTAGATCTTCCTGTAAGCGATCGCTCGGAACCGTAAGCCCCAAACGCAAACCTGAGTACTGCCCTAAGCGTTCGTAGACAAACTCTACAATTTGCTTAGAGATGCCCCGAGGTCGCCAGAACCGTTCAAACCATTCTTCCCCCGTCAGTGAAGCCCGCTGGGAGTCCAGCGTGCGGTTGATCCTAGATCGCAATTGGAAATCTGGCCTCATGTCCGCGTAGCTGCGCACAGAAGCCCAAAAAGACTGAACGAAATTCAGCATGCACCGAAAAGAATTGGAAGACAAAACTGAAGCTGATTGTTGACTTAGAAGCGATCGCTGGGGGGAGGGTGTCAGCAAGGAAGCATTCAGTTTAGAGTGGCCACAAGGAAGGGCTGAAGGGGGAATCACAAATCTCAAGGTTGCTCCACTCTGGGCTTATTGTTCCCGTTTGCATGGCTACAGCATAGAACTGAATGTGAGAGGAAAAACAATTTTTTATTGGGGGTTAGAACCCTCGTGTAGATGCGGTTTCTGATACTTGCCTTGCGAGTCCCCTCAATGCTTATTGTCTGCAATTTCCATCTGGAACGAGGCATAATTCTTTGCTGCTTACAGCACAGACAGGATTATGCAAGCCAAACTGCAGCCTTAAGCGCGGACTCCTCTTGCAAGGCCTGCATACTGGCAACCCCGTCTTGTTTGCAATGGGATTTTAATTGGGACGGTATTTGGGGAACCCGCCGTTGCTTTCGCCCTTGGTAATTCTCAAACAAAAGCGCCTCGATTCAATCGAGGCGCTGGGTAAGGCAAGAATTCAATTTGAACAGCCTAAAACCCTTAGGCTTTAACTTGCTTGATGTAACGAACCAGCATTTGGGCGACAGCCACAAGCTTCTTGCGATCCAGCTGTTGAATCAGCAACTTAGCAACTTCCTTCGGATCCTCTGGTAGCTGTGCTGTTACCGCTGGTGCCGCAGTAGATTGAGCTGCCGCAGGCTGCGCTGCTGCTGGGCTGACTTTTGCTGGGCTGGCTATCGTTGGCTCTGGCCCAGCAAGCTTGCGCAGGTTGGACGATGGAGCCACTTCATGGCCCTTATTCGCCACAATTAAAGTGCTAGCTAGCTTGATCTCCTTGATCAGAATAGGAGCCAGGGCCTTGTAAGACGCTTGGGGATTCAGTACAGCTCGCTTGGAGAGCGACAATAGAGTCTGCCAGGCTTCAACACCGGGGTCTAACTGAGCGAGCTGATCGCACAGCAAAGTGAGCTTCTGCCGCTCTCCTTTATTATCTTCGGCCCGCAAGATCTGAAGCATTTGCTTCAACGTGGTCGTTACTTTGCTGTCAAAACCAGGAGGAATAGCCTTCTCTTCTCCACCACCACTGAGGTGCTTGAGATAGTCCTGGAGCTGCTGAAAAACGGGCTCGACCTCAGAAATCACTTTCTGGCCGTCACTATCGCTTTCGCCCTCGCCCATTTGGAGCTTCTCGACCAGCTCATGGAGCGTATCAAAACCTCTGAGAAATAGAGATTCGACCTGCTGATCAATGCGTACAGGGTTTTCCTGGAGAATCTTGAAACAATCTTCCAAGCGGTGAGCCACTTTATGAATACCGTTGAGGCTCAGCATGGCAGCGTCGCCTTTGACTGAGTGGGCTGCACGGAAGAGCTCGTTGACCTGCTCAGGGTCTGCCATGGCAGCCTGGAGATTGAGCAGTCCCCGCTCAATGGTATCCAGGTGCTCACGGGCACCTTCGATGAAGAATCCTAGAACTCTCTGCTTTTCGGCGTCCACAACAGTTGTCCTCTATTTGACCCAAAACAATGGTGATGATGAGCTAGACCGCCAAATTTGAGACGGGTCATGCGACGAACGCCCACCCAGGTGGCATTCAGCCAATGCCTTAACTTATATGTACTGCTTTAGAGAATAAAACAGTGATCTATGTTTCAGGCTTATATAGCGCCATGAGACTGAAGTCCCATGGTAGCGGTGCATAACCTATATTGCCCGCAGAGCCACGCATGAGACACATCTGTATTTGGATAAACTAGATACTACATTTGGCGTTTTACAGCTTGCCCCTCTTGGGCTCACAATGGAACGGGACGATGAGCGAATGCGTTTTAGTGAAAGATCTGCGTCACGGGCGAAGCTATGAATAAGATATTAATCGTCGATGATGACGTGACATTGAGGGCTGGTTTAGCTCGCTACCTTACGAAGCGGAACTATGTCGTTCAAGATGCTGGCTCGGGTGAAGAGGGATTGAGTGCTTTTCAGCAGTACTCGCCAGATTTAGTCGTCTCTGACATTTTGATGCCGGGTGTGGATGGCTTCGAATTTTGTCGTCGCTTGCGGACGAGTCAAGAAGGTCAGCTTGTTCCGTTTATCTTTTTGTCTAGCCGGGGTGACATTGAGGATCGTATCCAGGGCCATTCCATTGGTGCGGATGATTACTTGATCAAGCCTTTCGAACCAAGAGAGTTGCTAGCGAAAATTGAAGCGCAGTTAGAGCGGTCCCGGCGTATCCACGAAGAAATTGATCGCTTGATTGAGAAAGCGAATGCGGAGAGTGCTTCTAGGCAAGAAGCGACTAATCCTGAGCCGCTACCCCTTACCCCAGCAGAGGAGAAGGTCTTTTGGGAAGTGGTGCAAGGGTTTACGAATCGCCAAATTGGCGATCGCTTGTTCATTAGCCCCCGTACTGTTCAGACTCACCTGAGCAATATTCTCAGTAAGCTCAGCTTGGATAATCGTGCTCAGCTGGTTCGTTACTCATATGAGCATGGCTACAGGGCTCCAGCTTCGTCGCAACCAGATAACAAGAAGTAACGGGCAGAATATTGCTGGGTTTGAGGCTTTGTGTTGATTGAACGCTGGTCCGTGATTTAGGGTTCGCTGGGCTGGGTTAATCGAAGACTGGAGAATGCAATAGGTTGGGTTTGAGGAAAGTCGCTCCCTTCCATCTCTCAAGTTTGAGCTTCTTTGGCTGCGTTTTCTTAAAGCCTTCTGTTCGTGCTCAGCCGGACTTCAAATGCCTTCATGTATTGATGTATGCTGGCTGGAAGTTCAGCGAGCTATCTTGCTGGGAGAAAGTTGGGATAGCTGGGCCAGGCTTCGGTTTATGGTTCAACGAGCGCAAAGGTGCTGGTTGTTGCGTAGATTTTAGCTGTAAGCCTTCTTTCGCTTCTTTTGAGGCGCTGCTCTAACATTCTCTTGGGTAAAGCCTGCGACTTTTGGTTGAACTGTTGACTTCGTTCATTGTGATTGTCGATTGTGATGGCTCAGCCTGTATCTCCTACTGAAAATAAAGAAGTTTCTCGCTTGCGAGAACGCCTTTCATCGCGTTTGGACAAGACTCGCCTCGCTGCTTTCGCTGGTTTAGTGGAGCAAGGAGAGGCAGGACGTTTGGTGCTGCAAGATGCTCTACTCGCTGAGCGCGATGCCGGTCAGTTCACCTGGTTAGCGGGTAGCACTTATCGAATGCTGCTGGCTGACGGCGGCGAAGGGGCTCGACAGTTTTTGGGTGAGAATTTCCCTTTGGGATTGCTTCCCCTGAAGTCGTCTAAAGGCGTTGACTATGCTCATCTAGAGCAGCTTTTGGTGGAAGAAGAATATAAGCTTGCGGATATTGAGACGTCTCGAAAACTCTGTGAGCTAGCGGGAGAGGCGGCGGTCAAGCGTAAGTGGGTTTATTTCTCCGAGGTGCCTGAGTTGCCTGTAGAGGACTTGCAAACGCTAGATCAGTTATGGCGCGTTTATTCAGATGGACTCTTTGGGTTCTCCGTGCAGCGTGAGATTTGGCTTGGTGCAGGTCGTGTCTGGGAGAATTTATGGCCTCGGATCGGTTGGAAAGATGGTAATACCTGGACGCGCTATCCCGGCTCTTTCACCTGGGACCGTTCTGCGCCTCGCGGGCATTTGCCTTTGAGCAATCAACTGCGTGGCGTGCGGGTGATGGACTCTTTGATGAATCATCCCGCTTTTGCCACTGACGCTTCTTCATAGTCGATATCAGCTGCGATTGAGTCATAGATGAGAGGTGTATCTCTATGAGCGTATTTGTTCTGCTATTTCGGGATGATTCAGGAAACGAGGGGATTCATACTCTCAGTGTGGGCGATCAGAACATCGTCTTGATGTTTGAGGATGAGGACGATGCAACACGCTATGCATTGTTGTTGGAGGCCCAGGATTTTATGGAACCTTCTGTGGAGTCCATAGACCGTCAAGAGATTGAGGATTTTTGTGAGGGAGCAAGTTACCAGGCCAAGCTAGTTCCCCAGGGATTTGTCCCAGAAAGCGATGCCGATCGCCTAATGATCGTTCCTCCTGCCACAAATATGGAGCAGATGGATTGGGAGGAGGAAGATGGGAAAAAAGCTGCTTCCGACGAGGAATCTACTAAGCCTCAGGACGCAGTGGAGAAATCTTCTCGTGATGATGAAGGGGCGGAGGAGTCGTTCCCTTCTGGAGATCTAGACGATATTCGTCGGCGTCTAGAAGGTTTGCTTTAGAAGCTAGGTGGCCTGGGCTGTATGAGAGCAGCGGCTTTGCTGTTGCTGTAACCAGTTTTGTTGGCTGGTTGAATTTTGATGTTGCTTAGGAGAACTTTGGCATGGCCGTTGAGAATCAGTCTGGAGCTAACGCTGCTGGTAAAAAGCTTCAGGATCGAGGCCATTTGCTGACGGAGCAGAGCAATCCAGCGAGTCAAAATTTGGACCAATGTTCGGCATTGGAAATTGTCGATATTTTCAATCAGGAAGATGCCAAAACGGTGGCGGCGATCGCCGCTGCTCGCGAACCTCTGGCTGAAGCCATCGACCGCACTGCTGCTGCCATGTCTAAAGGAGGTCGGCTGTTTTACATTGGTGCGGGCACCAGCGGCCGCCTCGGTGTGCTGGATGCGGCGGAATGCCCTCCAACCTTCTGTACGCCCCCTGAGCTAGTTCAAGGTATTTTGGCTGGGGGCAAAGACGCCCTCGTCCGTAGCTCTGAAGGGCTGGAAGATTTGCCGGATGATGGGGCAGCGGCCATGGTGACTAGCAACATCGGTGAGAACGATGTGGTGGTGGGAATTACGGCGGGGGGCACAACGCCCTATGTGCAAGGGGCGTTGAAGAAAGCCAATGAGCTGGGAGCCACAACGGTGTTTATCGCTTGTGTCCCTGCTGAGCAAGTGCCTTTGGATGTGGATATTGATATTCGCTTGATCGTGGGGCCAGAGGTTCTGGCCGGTTCCACAAGGCTCAAGTCTGGGACGGTTACGAAGCTGGCGCTGAATATCTTGTCCACGGGGGTGATGGTCAAGCGGGGTAAGGTTTTTGGCAATCGCATGATTGATGTGGCGGTGACCAATAGCAAGCTGGAAGATCGGGCCTTGAGAATTTTGGGCGACTTGGCAGATCTTGACCGGGCGGCGGCAGCGGAGCTGTTGCAACGGAGTAATCTCTCGGTGAAGCGGGCGCTGATGATGCATTGGAGTGGGCTGGATGCCCAGGCGAGCCAAACCTTATTGGATGAGCATCAGGGGCAGCTACGCAAGGCTTTGGCTGCTGCTCAAGCTTAAGAATTAGGACTTAATTCAGCCTATTTGGTCTCAAACGCTGGTGTGGGGATGGCTTGCCATGTTCGCTATGGACTATTTGGGGCCTATCGTTCCCATTTAATACCCTATTTGTAGGGGAATTGGCGGTAACTGTTGCATTCGACTTCAGCCCCGTCTGACGGTGTAATAGGCCGTTAAAGTAGGAGCAGTGCATCTGGTGCAAGATGCTCGAACTCAAACATTCAAGATGGCTATGGCGGCAGAAAATCTAACCACATTGGTTCTCAGCTTGGTGGCGTTGGGGACGCTGATTTGGGGATATGTGCGATCGCGCCCCTATGGCCGGATGGGTCTTCTCGCTTGGCTCCAGTCAGTGGTGCTGATGTTGCCCTGGCTGCTGTTCTTTGGGCTATTTGCCCTGGGCATCTACGTCAGCTTTGTGGCAATTATTTTGTTGTTCGTGGGTGCTACCGGCATCTACATTTATTTGGGTAAGCAGCTTCGGGAGGCCGGGCAGGGCGAGCAGATCCGCCAGCGATTGGAGCAGACCTTTCGCGAAGAAGCGGCGGCTAAGGAAGCTCACAAAGATGCCCATGCAGCCATGGGGGTAGACCCAGATGAGGCTGATGAATCGGCTAAGGCGAGTGAGCCTCGCATGCCGCTGGATGCACCTTTGCCCACGCCCATTCCGCCTGAGGATCTCCAGGCCGTGAAGGGGATTTTTGGCATTGATACGTTCTTTGCAACGGAGACGATTCCCTATCAGCAAGGAGCGATTTTTAAGGGCAACTTGCGGGGGGAGCCCATTGAGACCCAGGCTACCTTGGCAAAGAGCTTGGAAGAGAAGGTGGGCGATCGCTATCGTCTCTACTTAATCAATGGTCCCGAAGAAAAGCCGGTTGTTGTGGTATTGCCTGCCAGTGCAGACCCCATCGCGACTTCCACACCCCAAAAAATTCTTTCGGTTATCCTTTTGGGCGCAACTGCCGTGACTGCCATGGAGCGAGGTGGTCTCCAGTACAACTTTGATATTTTCGCGGAACCCAACCGCTGGGCAGAAACCTTGTCCATTGGCATCCCGCTGATGCTGGTTTTGATTGCCCATGAGTTGGGCCATTGGTTTATCGCTAAGCGCTATGACGTCAAGCTAGCCTGGCCGTTCTTTTTGCCTGCTTGGCAGCTGGGCTCCTTTGGAGCGTTGACGCGGATTGAGTCAATTTTGCCAAACCGTACGGTGCTGTTTGATATTGCCTTTGCGGGGCCAGCTGTGGGTGGCTTGCTATCTCTTGGAGCTTTGGTTCTGGGGCTGTTGCTTTCTGGCGATGCGAGTACGGTGCCCTTGCCGGTTGAGGTTCTAGAAGGCTCCATGCTCGTAGGGGTGCTGTCTCGCACTATTTTGGGCAATAGCGTTCAAGCGGAATTGATCAATATTCATCCCCTTGTAGTTGTGGGCTGGCTAGGTCTAGTGATAACAGCCCTAAACTTACTGCCTGCAGGGCAGCTAGATGGAGGGCGCATGGTTCAATCGATCTATGGTCGTAAGCTTGCAAGCCGCGCATCGCTGATTAGCTTGATTGGCTTGGCGATCTTTTCCTTGGCGAATCCAGTGGCTTTGTACTGGGCGGTGCTGGTGCTGTTTTTGCAGCGGCAACCGGAGCGGCCTAGCCAGAATGAGTTGACGGAACCCGATGATACGCGGGCAGCCTTGTGCTTGCTAGCGCTGTTTTTGATGTTGACAGTGCTGCTGCCGCTGTCTCCAAGCTTGGCTGGACAGTTGGGCATTGGCGTGGATGCACCTTCTCTGCTGCCGCTTTAGTTGATGGTCTAGAGGGTGGCCTCGTTTCGCAAATTTTGGCAATTGAAAGAACAAAGGCCGAGATGCAATGTTGCATCTCGGCCTTTGTTCTACAGAAGGACTGTGTGCCGATTACTAAGCACGGATGTGATCGTAGACTTCAATGTATTTCTTGGCAGGGTCTTTCCAGGAGTAGTCGTAGGCCATGCCTTGGGACTGAAGCTGTTGGAACTTGGGCTGATTTTTGTACCATAGGTCGATCGCCCGCTGAAGACCGGACTCCAGACCAGAGCTATCGGACTGGAAGAAGACAAAGCCGTTGCGCTCTTCTTCTGGGAGATTCTCGTCGTAGTCCCAATCAAAGACCGTATTGATTAAGCCACCCACACCGCGAACGACGGGCACATTGCCATACTTCAAGCTAATCACCTGGGTGAGGCCGCAGGGCTCGTAGTTACTGGGGACGACGATGATATCGGCACCCGCATAAATCATATGGGCTAGCTCTTCGTTGAAGCCCAGTTCCAGATGAACATCTGGGTTGTCATTGAGATGGTGCTTCTCCCGCCAGAACATGTCATTGATGCCGGACTCTGTGGCCGAGCCAAGCAGGACAAACTGGGCACGCTGGCTGAGGGACCAATAGATGGAGTGGTGGACGAGGTGGACGCCTTTCTGTTGGTCGAGGCGGCCGATGAAACAAACGATAGGTTTCTCGCAGTCGCGCATGAGCAGTCGCTCGCGCAGGGCCTTTTTACAGAGAGCCTTGCCAGTGAGGTCTTCGGCGCAGTAAGGCGCAGTGATATGGGTGTCCTCTTGGGGACTCCACATGTCGTAGTTAATGCCGTTGAGGATGCCACCAAATTTGCCTTGGTGCTGTTCTAGGGTGGCTTGGAGACCACAGCCGATTTCTGAGAAGCGAGCCTCCCAGGCGTGGTGAGGGGAGACGGTATTGACGTTGTTGGCGTAGACAATACCCCCCTTCATAAAGTTGATGGCATTGTTGTGGTTATCGCGCAGCTTGTCGGGCTGGTAGTAGTAGTCGGGGCGATTGAGGCCGGTTGCGGCGAGGATTTCGGGGCCAGCGATGCCTTGGTGCTTGAAGTTGTGAATGGTGTAGCAGGCCCGCAGGTGGTCCATGCCGTAGTACTGGTACATCTCGTACAGCATTACGGGGATAAGGCCGGTTTGCCAGTCGTGGCAGTGGAGGATATCTGGGCGCTTGTTGCTTTGGAGCAGGAACTCCATGGCGGCTTTGCTGAAGAGGGCAAAGCGCATGGGGTCGTCGGATTCACCGTAGACACGGCCCCGATTGAAGGAGTGGGCGATGTCGTGGGTTTCGATGAAGAAGCAGAGGCGACCATGAACCCAGCCGCAGTAAACGGAGCATTGGACTGCGGCGCCGTTCCAGGGCACGGAGAGCTCTCGGTAGGCATCGTGCAGGCCCCAGATGTTGTCATAGCGCATGCAGTCGTACTTGGGCAGGATCAGTTCGACGGTGTGACCCTGAGCTTCAAGTTCTTGGCTGAGGCCGTAGACTACATCGCCAAGACCGCCGGCTTTGATGACGGGGGCGCATTCTGAGGCGATCTGCACGATATACATAGGGTTTCCTGGGATGCCTTACCTGGCGCGAGTAGATGGATTGAAAATGAATGCTTTTACATCTTTCTTAAAGAAAGCCATCTTGGCAAGCATCTGAATGAGAAAGGTCCAAGTTTTATCGATTTTTGATGGCTTTAATGAATTTGTTGGAGAGGGCTGTTGCTCTAGGACGGGGATAGCAAAATGCCGTAGCGTGCGCCTCGGACGGTGCAGGTGAGTTGAGCAGATTCTGGAGCCATGAGCTGTGTTAGCAGCGCTTGAAGAATCAATATTGCGGGTTGAATGATGTCGGCGCGGCCCGGTTCCATGCCGGGGAGTTGCGATCGCGCCTCCAAGCTCATCCCGTTGAGCCGGTCATAAAGACTCTGAATCTTTGCCGCAGTCAATTGTGTTCTTTCAATTTGGGCAATGTCATAGGTCGTGAGCTGTTTCTCTAGGGCAGGTAGGGTTGTGGCGGTACCGCCTGTGAACAGTATTGCGGCGCTATTCGCGGGGTAGAGAGCTTTAAATAGTTCTTGCAGATGGGCTAAAGCGCGATCGCGCTCTCCCTCAGAAATCTGACTGTCCAAGCTCAATTGATCCTTGAGAGTGACTGCGCCAATTGGAAAGCTGCTGTCGCATATGACGCCCTCGCGATCGCCATAAACCACTTCCGTACTGCCGCCGCCAATATCAATCACCACAGCTGAGTCTGCTTCTGCGGCACTCATGGCTCCAGCAAAGGCGTAGCGAGCTTCCTCTTTTCCGCTGAGCACTTGTACAGTCCAGCCGAGTTGCTGCTGGACCTGCTGAATGAAAGTCTGGGAGTTCTCGGCACGACGCAGGGCAGCAGTGCCAAAGCAAGTGACATCGCTAACGCCTTCGCTCTGAATTGCTTTGGCGTAGTCCTGCAAAATAGCTAGCGTTCTAGCCATGGCTGCTTCGCTCAAGTTGCCTGTTGCGGCCAAGCCTTCTCCGAGGCGAGCGGTTTTGGCTTGGTCAGTGATGGCGTTGAGATGGCCGTCTTTACCTTGCTTGGTGATGAGCATGAGGACGGAATTGGTACCGATATCGATGACGGCTCGTTTCATAGAGGCTGGGAAAAGAAATGGAGAGGATAGACTGGGAACAAGACTTTCATCCCAGGTCGTTATGGCTCGCCGTTCCATTCTCCAGGAAGGTCGGTCCTATACCTTCAGTGAATATTTCAAGCTGGCAGTTGACCCCGAAGATTTGCTGCGAGAGTTTGGTTTTGCGTTGGGTAAGGCTCAGCTTAATCTGGCTCGCTTTGAGGGAGAAATGGATTGGCGATCGCTTCAAGCCCAAATCGAAGAGAATCTAACCTACGTTGACCTCACCAGTGAAACGGCTCGACGAGAAATTTTGATCGCTCCGCTGTTGTTGCGCCTCTGCCGCATCGCCCAATCGAAACTCAAGATTGAATACCCCATTCATGTGGATGAGCGTCTCAAGGGCAGTCTGGACTATTACATTCAATCTCAGCAGGGGGCTCAGTCTAATTTCTTAGTGATTGAAGCGAAGCAAGCAGACCTGACCAAAGGCTTTACCCAGCTTGCCGTAGAGCTCATTGCTCTAGATCAATGGACCGAGTCAGATTCACCGATACTTTGTGGTGCAGTGACCACAGGAGATATTTGGAAGTTTGGCATTCTGGATCGCGCAAGCAAAACGATTACTCAGGATCTAAACCTCTATCGCGTCCCGACAGATTTGGAAGTCTTGATGCAAATGTTGGTGGGTCTCTTGGGAGAGGCAGCAGCAGTCGGCACAGCCGTGTAAATCAATCTAAACAAACGTAAGGCTGCAAGACATCTCCCGTTTCGGCAAAGGGGATCATGTTAGACCCGATTAGATAACTGATCGAAACTATCTGCCATGATTGCTGCTCCACCCCGCAATGCCTTGCCTGTAATGCGTAATGGCTTGCCCAATATTTGCGGCGCTGAAGCGGCGATCGCCGAAGTCACAAGCCATTCCAACCCCATTTACCAGGCGCAGTCCAACCTCAGCCTGGACCAAATCCAATCTGGCTTTGCCTGCGCCCTGCACATGCACCAGCCCACCATTCCCGCTGGGGCCGATGGCGGACTGATCTGCAATCTCCAGAACATGTTCGAGCATCCCCATGATGGCGATAACCACAACGCCGGGGTCTTTGCCGACTGCTATGCCCGCATGGGTCGCTTCATCCCCCAGCTGATCGACGAAGGCTGCAACCCTCGCATCATGCTGGACTATTCCGGTAACCTGCTCTGGGGCCTCCAGCAAATGGGCCGGGAGGACGTGCTGGATAGTTTGCGCGGCATCACTCACAATCCTCGCTACTGGCCCCATGTGGAGTGGTTGGGGACGATGTGGAGCCACGCTGTGGTGCCCTCGACGCCTATCCCGGACCTGAAGCTGCAAATTCAGGCCTGGCAGCAGTACTTTGCGGCGCTCTTTGGCACGGAGGCCCTGAGCCGGGTTAAGGGCTTTTCGCCACCGGAAATGCATCTGCCTAACAACCCCGATACCCTCTACGAATACATCAAGGCGCTGAAGGATTGCGGCTATCGCTGGTTGCTGGTGCAAGAAGATTCCATTGAGCGCTTGGATGGTTCTGGGGTGCATCAAGATGACAAATACTTGCCCAACCAACTGGTGGCGAAGAATTCTAAGGGCGAAACGATCAGCATTACAGCGCTGATTAAAACCCAGGGGTCCGATACGAAGCTGGTGGCCCAGATGCAGCCCTACTTTGAGATGAAGGGGCGGGGCAGGCAGAAGCTGGGTGAGATTGAAGTGCCCAGTCTGGGCTCGCAAATTGCCGATGGCGAGAACGGTGGCGTGATGATGAATGAGTATCCTCGGGACCTCATTCGCGTCTACCACGAGATTCGTGAGGCCGGGGGCAATCACAATGGCACCGTAGCCATGAACGGCACGGAGTATCTGGAGCTTCTGGATGCCAAGGGCGTGAAGCCCGAGGACTATCCCCAATGCCAGGCGGTGCAGCAGCATAAGATTTGGCAGCGCTTGGAGCATAACGGAACCGCTCAGCCCACCACTGAGACCGTGGCGGAAGCGATTCAGCAATTACAAGCTGAAGACCACCAGTTCCACATGGACGGTGCGTCTTGGACCAATGACCTCAGCTGGGTCCAGGGCTATGAAAACGTGCTGGAGCCGATGAATCAGCTCAGCGCTGATTTCCATAAGAAGTACGATCGCGCCGTCGCCGCAGACCCATCCGTCACCCAGCAAGCGGACTACCAAGAAGCCCTGCTTTACCTGTTGCTAGTGGAAACCAGCTGCTTCCGCTACTGGGGCCAGGGGGCTTGGACGGATCATGCGCGGGAGCTGCATCGTCGCGGTGAGGCCGTATTACAAGGTTAGAAATTAGCAACCAAACATCAGTCACGTAGGGGCAGGGTCTCCCTGCCCGGCATCGCCCGCAACCAATCCGGGCAGGGGAATCCTGCCCCTACCTGTTTCGATTCCCTGGGTGGTTTACGTATTTTAATGACGGCGTTGACTTATCTTTATGTAAGTTAACTGCCGTTGCTGCCGGAAGGGAATGCCGCTCAATCCTTGGTCTGAAGAAGAGTCGAATACGGGGCTGGAGAATTCGAATGTCTCTCCCACGGGCGTTCTTGAGGAACGTCTAGACTACACCGAAGGATTTGAAGGGCGGCGACTGAAAGCGGCAGTGGTCTTGCTACTGATTTGGACGTTGGTGATTGGGCTGAACCTGGTGCCCTGGGGACCTTGGTTTGTGCGGGGGCTGTTGCTGTTGCTTAGCCTTCAGGCGGTGCGGATGATTGTGGCCCGCCCGGCGGATGAGCCGGAGGCTTTGGCTGAGGATTTGAGTCAATGGCCCACGGTGGCACTGATGGCTTCGGCCAAAGACGAAGAAGCGGTGATTGGTCGCTTGGTAGATGACCTTTGCCATGTGGACTATCCCAGCGATCGCTACGAAGTTTGGATTATCGATGACAACAGCCAGGACGGCACGGGCGAAGTTCTCAAAACCCTTCAGCAGAGCTATCCCCAGCTGAATGTCTTTCGGCGATCTGCCAGTGCAACGGGCGGAAAGTCCGGTGCGCTCAATCAAGTTATTCCTCGCACCAAAGCTGAATTCATCGCAATTTTTGATGCTGATGCGCGGGTGCCTCAGGACTTTTTACGCCGCAGCTTGCCTTGGTTCAATGACCCCAAGGTGGGCGCAGTTCAGGCCCGCAAGATTACGGCTAAGCCCCTGAATAGCTTTTTGCTCAAGGGCCAGAGCGTGGAGATGATGCTGGATGCTTATTTCCAGCAGCAGCGCACGGCCATTGGTGGTTTAGGTGAACTGCGGGGCAATGGCGAGTTTTTGCGACGAGAGGCCTTAGTGCGCTGCGGTGGCTTTAACGAAGAAACCATCACGGATGACTTGGACCTGACCCTGCGGCTGAATATTGACGGTTGGGATATTGCCTTTGCCAGTGAGCCCGGTGTGGGTGAAGAGGGTGTTCCCAATTGGAAGGGCCTGTGGCATCAGCGCAATCGCTGGGCCGAGGGGGGATATCAGCGCTATTTGGATTACTGGCGCTTGATTGTGGATAACCGCATGGGCACCAATCGCACCATTGAGGTGTTGGGCTTTTTGATTATTCAGTATCTGTTGCCCATGGCGATGGTGCCGGATCTTTTGATGGCGATCGCCCTTCAGCGAGTCCCCCTTCTAGCCCCAATGAGTGTCTTGTCTATTGGCTTACCCTTCATCTCCATGACCCTAGGCACTCGCCGGGTTTACCGAGCCAATCACGGCGGCGAAAACCCTCCTCTGCTCAGTAACCTCTGGCAATCTGCGATGGGGATGATTTACCTGATTCATTGGTTTGTGATTATGGCGGCGGTAACGTTTCGCATGGGCTTCCGCAAGAAACGTTTGAAGTGGGTGAAGACCGTTCACCACGGGGCTTAAAAATCATCTGATACAGCAAAAACCCCCTGCCGTGGGGGCGGGGGATTTCAGAGAGGAGCAAGACTCCATCGGGGCCTTGATTTACGATGCCACCCGAGCTTTACTGAGTTATGTAATTTTAGTTAGAATTCAGTAGAGACACTGAGATATAACACTTTGTCTTAAGCTTTGTAGACTTTGTGAACCCCTCGCCTAGGTCTGCTTCTTCTCTATGCACCATCCTCAATGACCATTCGGCCAAGGCTGGTTTGAGGGTAGTAATAACCCAAAATTTGTAGATAGTTATAGCCCTGCTCTGCAAAGTCCAAGGCTCCCAACTGGCTCATGCCACCGCCTTGGAAGGCTTCCATGACAATGTCATCTGAGGCAGCGTACAAAGATTCCACAATGCCGCCCTGGTAACTGATAAATTCACCAGCGGTGGCTTGGACTGCCGCTTTGACCCGGTCATCCTCGGAGACCGTGCCCTTGTAAACCTGATAGGACTCCGTGTCGCCAATGTGGAAATGCTCCTTGGCAGGGCGGAAGTAGTAGGTCAAAGCATAGGAGCGAGCCGCTACGGACTGGGCTTTGAGAGCCGCTTCGGGCCAGCTGGCCGAGACTTCACTGCCGACAACGCTGTAGAGATAATTCAGCATGTCGATGTGGTTGACGGCTAGGACCGTGGTGCCTTGGCAAATGAACTGGATTTGGCCGCGATAGCTGCGATCTCGCACATAGTTCAACCCACCGCCCAAAGGAGCCATCATCACCGTGGCAGGGAGTTTTTCGCCATTGAGTACTAAGCCGGAGCCGTCACATTGCATGCCGTAGTCCCCGGCTTCCAGCTGGAGCAAAGGTTCGCCTGCTTGGGTCATGAGCACCCCCTGGCCGGAGCCGCCCATGCTAAGGGTTGTGTCGCCCTCGGCGATCGCCACTTGCATGGTGATCAACTGATCCACAGCCGGATTGCCCTGAATGGGAGGCGCGGGCTGGGGCGGCGTATCGGAAGCGGCTTGGTTGGCTTGGGCTTGGGCAAAAGCGGCGGCTTGGGCTTTTGCTCGCTCCTCTAGGACAAACTTTGCATCCGCAGCGGCTTGGGCTTGTTCGGCAGAGGACACCTGCTCCTCCGCTGGCTCTGCCGGTGGATTAACTAGGCTGACGGCCGCGCCTGTGGCTGCACTTTGGGGAGTGGCTGTGGGGACACCCGGCAAGGCACTGGCAATGCCAGTGCCTGCTGGGTTCTCCGCTGGGCTTTCTGTTTCTGTCTTGTTGGCTTGGCTGGCCTTTTCTAGGGCCTGTTTTTTTAATTCTGCTTTGGCCAGTGCGGCTGCATCGGGTGGATCGGCCAAGATCTCTGCATCTGCTGGAGCTGCTTCGGTTTCGCCAAAGGGAGAGACCGGGCCAAGGGGATTGGCTTCTCGGATGACGAAGGGAGGAAGCTGAGGTTCACTTTCTAAAGCGATGCTGCTTGCAGCTGCGGTGTCGGTAGTGGGATTAGGGTCGGGTTGAGCAATGACCCAGCCACCTAGAAGGCCCAGGGCCAGAGGAGAGAGCCAGAGCCCAGGATAGGCCTTGAACCAGCCCCAGACTAGGCTTGAGGCATTTAATGATGTGGCAGGAGAGCTATCGGTTCTGACTTTTGGGGTTTTGGCTCGGGTCGCTCGTTGCTTTTGATCTGACTTCTGTAGCTCATCTGTAGCTTGAGCTAGAACCGGTGAGGCCTTGACCTGGGATTCCTTGGCCTGGGGCTCCTGTTTCTTTTTGCCAAACTTTGCTTTGAGCGCTTTGAATTTGCTGCCTCGCTGCTGTTTGGCCTGCCGCTTCTCGGCCTTTAATGCCTGCTTCGCTTTCTGCCGTTCTAATTTGGTTTGCCCCGATTTCTCCGGGTTGTCCTGGGTCTCGTAGGATGCGATCGCCGAGGCTGCGACATCCTGACGATTCGCTATATCTTGTTGAGACTGGATTTTGGAGGGTGGTGGCGTCATGGTTTATGGCCTGGAAGGTCGGCGTCACACGGGGTTGGCAAATGAGTATAGATGCAGTGAAAGCGGATGTACAGTTTAAGTCAAGGGATTCATCAGGGTTAGGAGCTGGCAGAAGAGCCTGGCTTGAGTTTTTGCAGGGCGATTTGCAGACCAAGGACGGCCAATCCCAAAGTGGCAAAGGCGAAAATGCCGGTTGCCATCGCCGACATGCCCAGGACTAAGGTGCGCACCATGCCAGACAGGCGAATGGCAATGTAATTGTCGGAAACCAGGGGATGGGTCGCGAATTGGGTGGCGATTTTGAAGGTGAGGTTGTACGCTCCATAGCCGAGGAAAGCTGCGATCGCCGCACCACTAATGCATCGCCAAACGCTGGTTGGGGCTTTGGGACTGGCCTTTTGGACGTCACTGGCCTCGGCACTATCTTCTACCGCAGTGGCAGCTACTCCATCAGCAGCTTTCTCTAGATCGTTTTGCTTCGCGGTGGCGTCGTCACCCATGGAAAATTCGGCCCAATCGGGCATAGCAATAGTGGAGCTGGCGAAACCAATGAGTAGACTCAGACCGTCAAACCTGTCTCCAGTCTTACATTCTACGCTTCAACGAGCCGGATGCCGGTGGAGCTGAAGGGAGCCACCCAGAGACCCAAGTCATCATCGGGTAGGGCTGACCGCACTGCTTTAACGATCTCATCGGCATCACTTTGGCTCTCTGCCAATGCAAAGACTGTAGGGCCTGATCCGGACATCATCACTCCCTTGGCCTGGGGCGATCGCGCCAGGGTTTCCTTCAGCTCTTGGACCTTCGGATGCTCAGGCAGAACGACTTTTTCCAAGTCGTTATAAAGCAAAGCGCTGATTTGCTCCAGGCGCTGGTTGCTAATGGCTTTGACCATGGGGCCGGAGTGAACTCGGCTTTGGCGGGCTGCTAGATCATCTGCTTCCCGGACGTAGGTGGACTCAAATTGTTTCCGATAAGTCTGGTAAGCCCAGGGCGTTGAGACGGATAAACTCTGGTACTTAGCCAGCACGGCATAGTAGTTCTGAACATCCTTTAGGGGGGCAACCTGTTCGCCTCGACCTGTGGCTAGAGCAGTACCGCCGCTGACGCAAAAGGGAATGTCAGATCCCAACTTTGCAGCGAGGAGGTGGAGGTCAATGCTGGTGAGGCCCAGCTTCCACAGCATATTGATGCCCACTAGGACTGCTGCTGCATTTCCAGATCCCCCGGCCAGCCCTGCACCCACAGGAATGTTCTTTTCAATCTTGATCTTGAAGCCACCAAAGCGAGCATAGGCATCGCTGAACTCCTGGCACATGAGCTCTGCTGCGCGATAGGCCAAGTTGGTCTCATCGGAGGGGACCAGGGGGTGTTCGCATTTGAGGCGGATGTCCTGGGTGCCCGCGCGGCTCAGGGTGACGCGATCGCACAAATCCACGCTCTGCATGACCATGGCCAGCTCATGGTAGCCATCGGGGCGATCGCCAATGATTTCCAAATACAGATTGATCTTGGCGGGGGCCAGCAGAACGCAGCGATCCATAAAAATGACGCAATAGAGAAAGTCAGACTGTCGGCACAGCAAAGCCGCACCGTAGCGAATCATATCAATAGGACCGCCAGCCCCATCACCCCAACCTCTGCCGAGAGACCCAAATCTCGGTAGGGAGATGACGTTGCCATGTCCGCTCCTGCCCTGCCGTCGCCTCGGCTTTAGAGCTCGGTCTCTAAGGTTTCTGACTCAGCGCGATCGCTCTCCGTCACTGTCTCTATCATCTCCGTAGGTTCCGCCGCCGCTTCTGCCGCTGCCAAAGCCCCCAACTTATCGCTCAACGTAATCCACTGCCGCAGCGACAGCGCCTCCCCCCGAGCCTCCGGGAACGAGCCAATATTGGTCAGGATTTCTCCTAATACTTCACGATCAACCACGGGCTTCAAGTTATTGCGCAGCATCTTCCGCTTCGTGGAAAAGCCCAGCTTGATCAAGGTCGTCAAGTATTTGGGATTTTGTGCCGGTTTTTCCAGGGGCCGGGGCGTTAGGCGAATCACCGCAGACTCCACCTTTGGTGGGGGCTGAAAAGCCTTGGCAGGCACATTACAAATGATCTCGCACTGAGCCAAATACTGTACCCGCAAGCTCAGGGCTCCAAATGCTTTCTTGCCTGGTTTGGCACAAATTCTCTGGGCCACTTCCTTTTGCACCAGTAAGACAATGCTTTCAAAGGTGTCGGGACGGGGGCTGGCAATCTTGCCCAGCAGACGCTCCAAGATGGGGCCAGTGATGTTGTAAGGAATGTTGGCCACCACCTTGTTTGGTGGCGGGTCGCCAAAGGCCGGATCGATCTCCTCTGGAAAGCGCAGTGAAAGGAAGTCTGCCTCCTGGAGTACAAAGCGTGGATGGTGGTGAAAGCGTTTGCGAAGTAACTGACAAAGATCGCGATCGATCTCCACCCCTAAGACTTTTTGCGTAGGCTTCAGTAATTCCTCTGTCAGCACCCCCTGTCCAGGGCCAATCTCTAAAATTCGATCTTCCTTCGAAAGCCTTGCTGCTTCTACGATTTGCTGCACAATGGCCGGACTTTTCAGCCAGTGCTGCCCAAATTGCTTTCGCGCCCTTGTGGCCATAAGCTTGCTAGTTTTCTCGCTAACTTCGTAATCATCTATTCAGATTAAATTCACAAAGGGTTGAACTATGTAAATTTGCTGTTTTCCTTCCCCGCAGCAAATTCTAGCAAACCATAATGTTCTCAACGGCGTCTGTGATGTTACGGCATCCGTCGCAGCGTCTCATTGCTGAAGAGGTGAATCCACGGTTATGACTTACTTGTACTTTTTCTCGAACTCCAGTCTGACTCTGCGAGTGGTCGAGTATCTCAGCAATCATCCCTACTGGCCGCTACAGACGATTACTGTAGTTCACCAAATTGATGGCTGGATCGTACAGGTCAAGTTCCGCTATCCCCTCTCCATCACTGAAGAAGGTGATTTCCGTGCCTATCTTCAGGAAATGGGCGGTCCTGTGAAGCCCAGCGCTCGCCTTCAGCGTGCCCTTCAGTCCCTCGAAGTGGGCTACTCCCCTGTGGAAGTGATGCGTTTCCACCAGGTGGCTATCGTTTCCCATGGTCGCCCCGACTGCAAGGAAATCAAAGAGTTTCGTCGCCAGTTTGTGAAAGGCTTGGGCTACTGCCCTGAGACACTTTCCTAAGCTCAGGTTGGCAAAAGTAATGTCGTGATTCAAAGCTAAGGCAGTGGATTCCCTTCACCTCGGTCCCTACCCTCGCTTTTGAATCTCTACAGCGTAAATGCGTCTACCACGTATTGCTGGAGCGTCAGGCGGTATTCACCTCGCACGACTGTCTCGCCCAGTTTGATCGGCTGCTTTTCTTCGGAAGGCAGCCGTTTTTGTTTTTCGTGGGGAGTTGAGCTGTCTTGGGGAGGCGTTGGAGATTGGCTTAAGCTTTCGATGCTAAGTTGGCGATCGCCCCCAGTCGAATTTGACTTGCGCTTAGGCCCCGTCGGCTTGCCCTGGCATTGCACGAGGGCCACATCGAAACGGCATGGCATGGACCTGAGCTGGGGATGCTTTTTGAGAAAAAACTGGGCTGTACGCCATAGTTTATTTTGCTTTTTCGGGGTGATGGCGAGTAGGCCACCCTCATCCAAGTGGCTGCGACGGCGGCGAGTTTTCACTTCAATAAAGGCAATCAAGGTTTCAGTGGCATCTGCAACACCTGGCGGCAGCTGGGCCACGATGTCTAGCTCTCCAGTGATGCAATGCCAGCGCTCTGCCAGGATGGTGCCGCCTTCGCTGCGAACCCATTCAGCTGCAAGGCCTTCTCCAAGCTCTCCCACAATGAGGTGGGCGGATTTTCCCTTGGGCGGTCCGGTGGGGGCGGGTTTGGAGCGAGGGGGCTGGCGGGCCATAGTGATTCCTGCGGAAACTGGCTGCGCGATCGCAAGCATCAATATCTTAATTAAAGTCTTCACCAGCATCAGCAGCGCTGACCCAGCAATGACCAAACCTAGGCGGCTTTCCCTAACGACCCCGACTTTTCGAGGCAGAGCCACAGCCGTTAAGCTAGAAAGAGCATACCGCCAGACCCGGTGTTTCCCAGGATTCCCTAAGGCGCCTTGGTTTGTCGGTGGGTGAGTGGCCCGTGAATTGGCCCTGCCCTGCTTGATTCCTTAGATCTTTTCACTGCGGCCCATCCCATGCTGACTCTTCTCACCTCTAAGATTGCGATCGCCCTCAGGCAGGCCCGAGGAGAATTGACAAAGGCAGGGGTCGCTTTGGGATTAGCGTTGATGCTGACCAGTGGATTGATTTTGAGTTTGGGAGCCGCTTTGGCCTTTCCGGCTCCGGCTTTGGCCTATAACTACAGTCGCGCCATCATGGACGGCCAAGATTTTCCCAATGATGATTTTGCCGGGTCAAACTTCAGCATGGCCAAGTTGCGGCGCTCTGACCTAACCGGAACGAACTTTGAAAGCGCTAACCTGTTTGGCGCTCGTATGGATGATTCCAACCTCACCGGCGCTAACCTGCGGGAGGCAACGTTGGATTCTGCATTGATGAATCGGGCGAACCTCACTAATGCTGATTTGACCGGTGCCTATGCCATGAATACGGTGTTCGACAACGTCATCATCAACGGTGCTGACTTTACTGATGTGTTGCTAGAAGGTCAGGTGCTCAAAGGTCTTTGCGAATTGGCTGAGGGTACAAATCCTACTACTGGGAACAAGACCCGAGACACGTTGATGTGTGATGATATGGGCTTCTAAGCCATCGAGCTGATGAGCTGGAATAACTGTTTTGGACCCGCCACAACGTTTTTGTTGGCGGGTTTTGTTTGGGACTGGATTGAAGTTGCGTGCTCAGCCCCTGTCTAAACGTTGGCGATCGCGAAGCGAGCTGCTTGAGCGATGGGTGCATCCCATAGATTTGGTCTTGGGTCGAGATGCCTTCTCACCCCGATTAAGCCCCATGAACAGACTATTTGAGCTGGCTCCACCTTTGCTCTATGGTCAAGGGTGGAATGAGTTGAGACGGATTAGACATGCTCAAGCCCTGTGGACTCGTGGTTGCTCTGGCTGTGTTGGGGGTAGGAGCTACTGCCCCGGCAGCTTTGGCTGAGACAGTAATGCAGCGAGTTTCTCGTACGGGAGTTTTGCGGGCGGGGACAAATCGCACGGCTAAGCCTTTTTCCTTTATTGACGATCGCGGCGAAGCCTTTGGCTATTCCGTCGATATGCTGCGGCTCATTCGCGACGAGCTGTCCCAAGAGTTGGGTCGCCCCGTTAAGCTACAGCTGACTAGCCTTGATTCCGATGGACGCATTCCTGCCATTACCCAGGGCAAGGTCGATATTATTTGCGATGCCAGTAGCTTTACCTGGGCGCGCGATCGCCAGGTGGATTTCTCCCTCAGTTATGGCGTCACGGGTACGCGACTGCTGGTGCGTAAGGACAGCAATATTTCGGGTGAGCCTGAATCTTTGATCGGCAAGCGCGTGGCTGCCATGCCCGGTACAACTAATGAAGCCGCCATTCGTCGAGTGCAGCCCAAAGCCCAGATCGTGCTATTTGAGGAGCGAGCCGAAACCTATCTGGCCCTGCAAAATGGCAAAGTCGATGCATTGGCCGCCGATGGTATTTTCCTCGAAGCTTGGTTAGACAAGAACGTCTTTGCCTCTCAATTTGAAATCGCGGGCTATCCCTATTCCCGTGAAGGTGTTGCTTGCATGGTGCCTGAGAATAATTCGGCGCTACTGAACAACATCAACTATTCCATTGCCAGCTTTATGCAAGGGGTGGTCAGTGGCGAGGCTGAAGATTTGGCTATTTTTGATCGTTGGTTTGGCGAGGACAGCGTGGTTCCCCTAAGCCAAGATTTGCGAGGACTGGCTTTGGAGAATATGCGCTTGGTTTTGGATTTTCACGAGGCTATTCCAGCCAGGTCTCCTGCTCCGAGCGTGAAGCCTGCGCCTGTGACAACTACTCAGCCTGAGTCCAAACCTCCTGCGGGTTGGCCGTCTTTGCTCAATTAAAAGGATGCGAACCTAATATCGCTGTCGCCACATCACTTAGTACATCCATAAACTGTCAAACCTAGATATGGCAGGCAGCGATGTGGATAGCAACGTCCTAATAAGTCAGACCGTTGCTATTAAACAGAATCTAGGTTAAGCCAGGCCAGGGGGCTGGAGAAACTAGCCCCTACGCGACCGATTCTGCGAGGGATGAAATTCTGGCTTGAATAAATTTTCCGTTCCCAACGCTTGTTGAGATATTGAGCAAATTAGTCTAGGTCGCTATTGCCTGCATCTCCGGGACGTTTCTGGTCTAGCTGAACGGCTTGGTCTAAAGCTGTTTTGACTCTGGCTCGTTCGACGTAGGGGGCGAGGTCTTTGCCGCTAACCCCGGTGAGTAAGCTGAGGTTATCTAAGGACATGCCCCGCACTAGCATGTCCACTCGCCAGGTTGGCTGGGCTTGTTGAATGGTGAGGTCACTGCCAAATTTGCGGGTGCAGGCCTGCCAACGTTCAGCGATCGCCTCCACCGTCAGCGGGTTATCCGCTTCATTAATAAACAGGCTGGGGCTATCGTCCTTGCGGTTTTTGAGCCATTGGGTCAAGGGATTTTTTTGATAGGAGCCGTAGCGCTTGCCCATAATCCATTGATTAATGGGGACCATGCGGGGGGCAGCGTTGCCAGGCATCGTTGAAGGAATACGCAGGAGCTGCTGAGTGCGATCGCAGCTGTGGTGCTGTCGCTCCAGGGCTGCAACCTCGACTGGAGAGAGACCAGCCCCAAAGAGAACATAGATCAGCGCATAGTCCTGCTGGCCCCGTTCTTTCCCCTGGCGCAAGAGGTCATGGACCAAGGGAGCAGGTAGATCTTCGACAATGTCTGGCTGGACGTTAACTGTTACAGTTTGGGGGGCAGGGGATTGGTTGGCATTGTAGGTGTCACTTGCAGGGCTTTGTACGGCTCCGCGTAAAAATAGGCCGACGAGGTTTTCAAGGAAATCCTGGCGATCGCGCCACAGTAGATGAACCCCACTGGTAAACTCCAGCACGGCATAGCCCAGAATCAAGCTATTGAGCAGACTGGCAATGTTTTCTGCCGAGAGCGTTGTCTGTAGCTGTCCCCGCTGAATCGCAGCGTCTAAATATTGAGCGACAAAGCGATTGGCCTGGGTTAGCTCGCGGCCAATCGCTTGGCGATGCTCTGGGGCATATTGGCCTGATTCGCCCACCAAGGAACGGACAAAATCTGGCATGGATTCCAGCGCTTCCAGGCGACCATTGGCATAGTCTCGCAGGGCCTGGTCTAACCCGCTGACCTCCCTGGCTTGTTGCAACAGAGCCTCGCCAACGTTACTTAAGACCTCCGTTTCTTCGATCGCAGCCAGCATCAATCCATGCTTATTGCCAAACTGCCGGAATATGGTGACTTCGTTCACTCCCGCGCGATCGGCAATTTGGCGTGTTGTGGTCTCAGTGACGCCTTGGTTTGAGAAAAGCTCTAGAGCTGCATCAATCAGCTTTTTACGAGCAGGAGAGCGTTTTGGCATGGGCCAGAGGGCAATATAAATCGGAATAGATGCAGCATAAGCCGGCTAAAGACAACGCTCTGAGGGCCTGTATGCAAGCATTACTGTAGTCGATGATCGGCTTAATGTAAGTGGTACTTGCAGATTGAGATTTGTGTTGCTATAGTCAGAGATGTAAGCGGCACTTGCAACTTTGGTTTCCATCTTAGCAAGCGTTACGAATGTCTTAAACGACGGGGCGATTTGGCCCGGCGGCTTACTCAAGTTTGATCGCTCGAAAGATCGTTCTGGGAGTTGAGATGGCTGAGCTACTGGCCCGGCTTTCTTGCCCAAGAGAAACTCACGGATATTTCCTTCCATGACTGCCACCAATCTCATGCCCCCAGCGGCCAAAAAGCCGCGCCCATCTCGTATGGCTCCTGAAACGCCGAATCCTCGCCCGCCGTTGAGCTGGCCTTCGGTTATTTTCTTCGGCGCTTTCCACGGTCTGGCGCTGCTGGCTCCCTGGTTCTTCTCTTGGAAAGCCCTGGGTGTGGCCGTCTTTCTGCATTGGCTGTTTGGCAGTATTGGCATTTGTTTGGGCTACCACCGCTTGTTAGCCCACCGCAGCTTCAAGGTTCCCCAGTGGCTGGAGTACATCATCGCGACGATTGGTGCTCTCGCTTTGCAGGGCGGCCCCACTTTTTGGGTTGGCGGTCACCGTCAGCACCATGCTTTCACTGAACATGTGAATAAGGACCCCTACTCCGCCGATCGCGGTTTCCTCTGGAGTCACTTCTTCTGGCTGATTTATCCCAGCAAGGATACCTTCGACCAGCATTCCTACAATAAGAAGGCTCCTGACCTCGCTCGCCACGCCTATTACCGCTGGTTGGACAAGTACTTCCTCACGCTTCAAATCCCCGTCGGTATTGCGCTGTACCTGATCGGTGGTTGGTCCTTTGTTATCTACGGTGTGTTTGTACGCTCTGTCATCCTGTGGCACTCCACTTGGTTGATTAACTCTGCGACTCACATGACGGGTTACCAGTCCCATGATGCTGGCGACAACTCCGGCAACGTTTGGTGGGCTGCTCTGTTGACCTACGGCGAAGGTTGGCACAACAACCACCATGCCTTCCCTAAAGTGGCTAAGGCTGGCTGGAAGTGGTACGAAGTAGACAGCACTTGGTGGGTGATTAACGGTCTGCGCAAGGTTGGCTTGGCAACCAAGGTCGTTATGCCCCCTGCTGAATTGCTTAAGTAGATTGGTGAGTTGAAAACTTGAATTGGAGAGCGGTGATTGCCTGGGGCGATCGCCGCTTTCTGCTTGGATTGTTGCGATCGTAGGGCCAAAGCATTGAGCCCCAATGCTGTAACCGTCTTTCAAACGTTCATGCGGAACAGGAATTGATTAATACCTGAATCTCATCCACCAACAAACGACACGTAGGGGCTGGGTTTCCCTGCCCCTCTTGGTTTCGGTGCAGCCGGGTAGGGAAACCCCACCCCTACCGTAGAATTCGATTTTATTAAATTCGTGTTCCTACCCAGTGCTTTACTCCGACCAAATCTCTCAATACTTGGAAAGGAAAAACGGCTCGCTCAACGTTGTAGATGACGTTGAGTGAGCCGCTTTCTTGAACTCAGTCCAATTGCCGCTGTCTAAGCCGCTTCTTCTTCCTTTGAAGCCTTGCCGCCCTTCGACTTGGCTGCAGACAATGCCGTTACAATCTCCTCATCCATAAAGCTCAACTCATTGAGAATCAGATCGTGATTCCCTGAAGAGTTCTCTGCCCAGTTGTTCACCTTCACCCTAGCTTCCGCCAGGCCCTTGATGCTCTTCGCAAAGCTCTTTTGGGAGACCGCTTCGCATTCCTCTTCACTAAGATGGCTACCCTCCGTATCGATCACCTTGAGCACCAACTCTTTGTACTGCTGGGCATCTCGATAAGCATTGGCGAGGGAGACCTTGAGCTTTGCGAGCTCCAATACTTCCGTGGCTGCCAGGAGAATGTCAGCTTGCTCAGGAGATTCGGGGGTGGGCTGTTGTTTGCTCATCTCAACTTCTTTAGGGGACGGAATATAAATCAGGTCTTGCTCGCTCAAGCCATTGAGGAAACATTCTTGATCATCAAAGGGG
>CALLAT010000077.1 GCA_938002085.1 uncultured Pseudanabaenaceae cyanobacterium | reverse complement strand
AAACTCAAAGTCTTTCGCATTATTGCTGAGCGTTACCGTAATCGAAGAAGACGCTTTGGATTGCGTTTCAATCTCATTGCTTCGTTATACAACTTAGAGTTGAGACTGAAACATGCCTAGGATTCATGCAAGAGGTCTAATAATTGCTAATTGATGATCAGGTGAATTACATTGTCTGGCGGCAGGGCTTTGCCCTGAACGCCTTCTGGTTGAGGCTCCTGCTGCCAGCATCCACATCTAGTAAAAGGCAAGAGCCCCTAGCAGATCGTTGCTAGGCAGAGCCTAGAAGCCAGAAGGAACCAGCAACATTTAGGTTGGGCTGCTGTTACTTCAGAGATAACTGAAATCCGGGCAAAACAGCTTCCCCTGAAACTCGAAAAGGCAAAGATTGAATTTCCACATCCATGCCCAAACGATAAATTTCAACCTGGCGATCTTTGGGATTCACCAGCCAACCCAAGCAAACCCCATTCGCCAAATACTCCAGCATCTTCTCCTGAAGCTGCCTCAAACTATCGCTAGGCGATCGCAGCTCAATCACAAAATCTGGTGCAATCGGCGGAAACTTCAGCCGCTGCTCCGGCTCCAGAGCCTCCCACCGCGACGCCTCCACCCAAGCCACATCAGGCGATCGCTTAGCCCCATTAGGCAGCTTAAAAATCGTCGAAGAACTAAACACATAGCCCAGACCCGAAGATCGATTCCAGATATTCACATCCGTAATCAAGTCAGCCTCTTGCCGCCCACTCTCGCCTCCCACCGGAGCCATAATCACCAACTCCCCCGCTGCCGTCATCTCCAACTGCTTCTCTGGATTGCCCTGGCAGAGCTGATAAAACTGCTCATCGCTCAGCGGCAACGTCTCTAAATTGAGCATGACTGCATTCATCGGGACCAACGTTATAAATGGGGCCTATGCAAATCTCAAGCCACAACTGGCGCTTCCATTTTGGCATAGTCCCTCAACACAGCTAAAACCATGAAGCAGAAGCCATGGGACTTGGGCATCCTAGCTTTAGCTACCACTGCAAAATTTCAGGGCATCCCACCACCAGGCCCAGTCTGATCGACTAGCCTGAACCGAACGAACCACCATTCGTTCCCCCAGTGGCCTAACCTTTCGATGCTTGATGCCCCATGGCGAAACTTCTACTCCTCTGCGTTAGCCTGGCCCTCGGCCTCTTCCTAATCACCGAGATTGCCCTGCGCCACTTCTTCGGCTTTGGCAACCCGCCCCTCTACATCGGCGACGACGAGATCGGCTACCTGCTCAAGCCCAACCAAACCACCAAACGCTTCGGTAACCGCATCCGCATCAACCAATTCTCCATGCGAGCCGGTGGCTTCACCCCCACCCCCACCGATGGCCAGCATCGCCTCTTCCTCATCGGCGACTCCATCGTCAACGGCGGCTGGTGGACCGACCAACCCAACATCCTCTCCAACCTGCTCAGCAATGTCATGGAGCAGCGCCACCCCGGAGAACGCTACGAAACCCTCAACGCCTCCGCCAACTCCTGGGGCCCCCGCAACGAACGGGCCTACCTCCAGCGCTTCGGCAGCTTTGGCTCTGAGACCATCATCCTCGTCATCAACACCGACGACCTCTTTGCTGTGGAGCCCACCTCCGTTCCCGTTGGTCTTGATCGCAACTACCCCGACAAAGCCCCTGCCCTAGCCCTCACCGAAGTCCTCGGCAAATACGTCTTCAAAGGCAAACCTGATCCAGCCGTTGCAGCCTCCCGCACCGAGGAAGGCGATCGCGTCGCCCGCAACCTGAAGGCGATCGCCGACATCCAAGACTTCGCCAAAGCCAACGACGCCAAATTCCTGATGGCCATGACCCCGCTTAAGCGAGAGCTAGCCAGCCAAGGTGGTCCCCTCGACTACGAAATCAAAGAGCGGAAACGCCTCATCGAATTTATCGACGAACGAGGCATCACCTTCATCAACTTCCTGCCCATCTTTGACGCCCAAGAAGATCCCGAAGGCTTCTACTACGACCATATTCACCTCAGCGTTAGGGGCAATGAGCTCGTGAGTGGGGCGATCGCCGACAAGCTCTAAACCTCTCAAGACCTGAATTCAACAGCTATTCAAAGCACTCTCTTGGATGCTTGAAAAGTTCTCAGACTAGAACGCCCCCGCTAAAGCGAGCTGCAACCCATGCCAATCGGCTGTTTAGTCCGTTTTAACGGACTTGAGCTTTTAGCTGGGAGGTTTAGCTCCCGGCACCAGGCCGAAGCCAGCCCATCGCTTGATTGAACGCAGCCCCTCAAAACATCTCTGGCGTCCTTCAGCCTCCCCAAACAAAAAGCCCAGACGCAAACCAATGCATCTGGGCTCTTTTGATCAAGATCGACACGAAATGAGAGCAGACTACTGCTGCGCCGCCGCAATCACAGCTGCCAACTCCTCATCCACCGTCTCCTCATGCATCACCGCACCACTCAGCGCCATCTTCTCAATCGACGTCGCTAACCGCAGCGCCTTCAGCGCCTGCTCACCGCCAACCGAAGGATTATCTCCCCCCCGCACACAGCTCGCAAAATGCTCCAACTCCGCATGGAGCGGCTCCGTATTGCGCGTATGCACCCGCTCAATCAAGCCATCCTGGCGATAAAGCACCTTGCCATAGGCCTGGGGATAATTGCCCTGGAGCTGACGATGGATCAGGATCTCGTTATTGAGGAAATCCGCCTCGGTAAATGACTGCTTGCAATGGGCTGAGATTCGACGAATCTTTTTGTGAGTCACCTTGCTCGCTGTTAGCGTTGCCACAATGCCATTGGCAAAATTCAGCGTTGCTGTCACGTAATCCAAATTGCCAGACTGAGCACCACGACTACCGCTGGCTGTCATGTGGACGACCTTGGACTGAGCCAGCTCCAGCATCAAGTCGATGTCATGGATCATCAGATCCAATACCACCGACACATCATTGGCGCGATCGGCATGGGGGCTCATACGGTGAGCTTCCAAGGCCAAGATTTCTTCAGTACGCAGTACCTTCTCCAACTCTTGAAACGCTGGATTAAAGCGCTCAATGTGCCCCACTTGCAGCAGACACTTTTGCTCCGCCGCTGCATTAACTAACAGCTCCGCTTCACGGATATTGGCTGCAATGGGCTTCTCTAGCAGTGCATGGACACCTGCTTCTAGGCAAGCCATGCCAACGGAATAGTGATAGCGAGTGGGGACTGCAATACAAACCGCATCGACATGGGAGAGCATGTCCTGGTAGTTCTCAAAAAAACGGCAGCTGTACTTCGCTGCCGTTTCAATCCCACGTTCAACTGAAACGTCTGAAACGCCGACCAGTTCAACATCCTTCAGTAGACTCAGCACCCGAGTGTGGTGCTGGCCCATATTGCCAACCCCGATGACACCAATGCGGACCGGAGCAGCTAGCTGGCGCTGCCCGTTAGATGCTGCTTGTCTCTGGGACATGCGGTTTTATTCCTCGATACTCCTCAACCACTGTTGCCACATCGTTCTAAAAACAACACCTTGAGCGATAGCGGTTCAAGGGGGTGATTTCTCTCGATACGCCAACGACTCAAAACCGAATCCCGAAATCACACAGATATTAACATGATGTCTATATTCCTAAAGAATTCCAACAGCCAGTCGATAATCCTGCACAGTCCAAGAATTCAATCTTTGAATATCACGCCAGAGGCAAGTCTTAGGCTAGATCTAGCTCTCTATTTCTTCTGTCTCATTCAGGGCTAGATCGTTTTTCTTTGGAGAGATAGAAAGCTGAATCCATTGCAGCCGAGTGCCATCAATGGAGACCACCTGTAAGTGAGCATTCTTGTAATGTCTACTTTCTCCGGCTTGGGGCACATGCTGTAGCAGGTGGATGAGAAATCCCCCCAAAGTGGTGTAAGTCTCGGAGAGTGGAAACTCTAAGTCAAGATAATCATTCACTTCCTCTAGCTCTACCTGGGCTTGGATTTGGTAGGTTTGTTCATCCAATAGCTTGAATCGAGGATCGCTTAAGGCGCTGCGATGGGCGGCTCCATCAAACACCTCTTCCATGAGATCCATTAGCGTCACCAGACCAGCAGTCCCGCCATATTCATCCACAACAATGGCAAAGCCTTGGTCCGCCTGTTGCATCAAGCCCAGGAGCTCTTGCAGTGCCATGGATTCTGGCACAAATTGCACATCTAAAAGCCAGGGAACCAGGCTGGTGTTTAATTGCAGGGCATTTTGTCGCAATGGTTCGGCGAGGGCTCGAAAGTCCACTACACCTAGTACTTCATCCAGTGAGTCAGCAATCACGGGGTAAATGCTGTGGCCACTGGCTTCCATGACTTCGAGGAGATCTGCAAAGACTGCTTTCTGGGGCAATGTAATAACACTCCCTCGGGGTACCATCACCTCCCCGGCAGAGACTGTGGAAAATTCAAACACATTGCTGAGCAGCTGACGTTCTTGGGCTTGCAGACCGGACTCACTATCGGTCTCGATGATGAACTGGAGTTCCTGGGCGGTGACTTGACCCATGCCAGGAATGTTGTGGTAGCGAATCCCAAATAAGCCTAGAAAGAGCCGGGTGGAGAGATCTAGCAAGGTAATGAGGGGAGCAAAGACTCGAGCAATGGTCCAGCCAAAGGGACCTAGCAGGCGAGCAAGCTGCTCAGGGTATAGCAAGGCTAGGGCTTTAGGACAAAGCTCACCCAGGACGATCTGTAGGTAGGCGACGCCCAGAAAGGCGATGGGGAGGGAGAGGCTATGCACCAGCCATTCTCGCTGGGCTAAGGTGCCCCAGAAATCCTGGTGGGTGGCTAGTTGAGTCAAAATATGGCGGACTAAACCGCCCACGGTACTCTCGCCAATCCAACCTAGGGCCAGGCTGGAGAGGGTAATGCCTAGCTGGGTCGTAGAAAGTAGACGAGTAATGCGGCGCTGAAGCTTTTGCACTGTTCGGGCTGAGGCATCACCGGCTGTGGCGAGCTGCCCCATTCGCGATCGCCTGACCGAAACCACAGCGAATTCCGTCGCCACAAAAAACGCATTGAGCGAAATTAGGCCCAGCACAATGCCCAGTCGCTGTAATCCATCCCCCCAAGTCAACAAGCTCTGCATCCTAGCTCAGGACCATTATTCGTCTTTTAATCAACCCAAATCTCTCCCTTGGCTCAATTCGCCAGACTAAGCTCCAAGGGTAATCCACAGAATTAATTACCGTTCTGTAAGACGGGAATACCTGAGAGTTTGAGTTGAATCTTTTGCTCAGGATAGTCGGTTAGAGAAACGACCAGACTATCCACACCATCCACCAACGCTTTGGGAATGCGAATCCGCCCAGAGAAGGTATCGCTTAGGGGCTGTAGTTCACCCGGTAAGCCTTCTGCTGTAGCACTCAGGGGACGGTTCTGATCGTCTGTTACATCCAAGAAGCTATAGAGAAAGCGCACGGGCTTGGTTCCCTCGTTGCGGAGGTTGACGTCTAGGACTAATGAACCTCTATCAGGCTGAACGCCGACCACTTCCATCAGCACGCCGCCGTCCTTGCTGACAATGGGAAAGCCGACTTGGTTGGGGCGATCGCCCTCAGCATCGGCTTCAATGGCAGCAGCAGCTTCCACCGGAACCACAGGCTTGGCAGGTGCTGCTCCCTTATTCGCGAGTCTTTCTTTGACTTGACTCAGAACTTCAGCTTCGGAAATGAAAGCCACTTCTTGGCCCGGAGCTGGCTCATCCTCATCTTCACGGGTTGTGGTGCGGCTACTTAGGCCAAAGTCTGGTTGGGTCACTCCTTTGAGGGCATCTCGTCCCAAACTATTGCCCAGAGTCATGCCGATGATGCCAGCCACAATCATCAAAAACAGCATCGATAGCGTGTATAACAGAGACGCCCTCAAGCGAACCGTTTGGGCAGGAGCAGATTTGGCAGATGACTTGCTCATGGGCTTGGGGGTCATGGACTTGGCAGGCATAGCAATTAAGCAAAGAGGCGGGGCACAACCCTCGTTCAGCAGCTTCGGTTCAGTCCATGATTGAACTGAGTCGTTTCCGAAATAACCGGTCATTTGCCTGAGAGGCAATATTGCGGTAAGCAATGCTATGAATATTCCGCCCAAGCTTACCCCATAATTTGATCTCTGCTTAGGCCCCAGTCTTGCGGAACTGAGCTAAGCTATACGGAGAAAATTAGTGCAGCTTAAAGCTCTTCGGAGTTTGGCTAGCTGAGCTAATGGCTATGAAGTTGCCAGGGTTGGCCGAGCGGTTGAGGCAGCGAACTCATAATTCGCCTTAGGCAGGTTCAACTCCTGTACCCTGGATTTTTGACAATTCAAGGACTATCGGAGCCAAAGTCAAGTTTGGCTCGAATCAGA
>CALLAT010000076.1 GCA_938002085.1 uncultured Pseudanabaenaceae cyanobacterium | reverse complement strand
TAACTTCGAATGCGAAACCGGCAATTACCATACCTTTTGCCCCATTAGCTGCGTCGCCTGGCTCTACCAGAAAATTGAAGACAGCTTCTTCCTGGTCATCGGCACCAAGACCTGCGGCTACTTCCTGCAAAACGCCATGGGTGTGATGATCTTTGCAGAACCCCGCTACGCCATGGCTGAGCTAGAAGAAGGCGATATCTCCGCCAAGCTCAACGACTACGAAGAACTCAAGCGCCTCTGCCTCGACATCAAGCGCAGCCGCAACCCCTCGGTGATCGTTTGGATCGGTACCTGCACCACCGAAATCATCAAGATGGACATGGAGGGCATCGCCCCCAAGCTGGAAGCTGAAATCGGCATTCCCATCGTCGTTGCCCGCGCCAATGGTCTCGACTACGCCTTCACCCAGGGTGAAGATACCGTTCTGGCTGCCATGGCCATGCGCTGCCCCACGGAGCCCAAGAAAATTACAGCGGCTCCCGAGCAAAGCGTTGATCGCGGTTCCTTCCAAAAGCTCTTTAGCCTCGGCCGCAAAGAAGAAGCCAAGGCTGAGGCTCCCATCGCCACCACAACCGACAGCGAATACAAGGATCACCCTCCCCTAATTCTCTTCGGCTCCCTCCCCGACTCCGTCGTCACCCAGCTCAATCTAGAGCTGAAACGACAGGGCATTAAAGTCTCCGGCTGGCTCCCGTCCCAGCATTACACCGATCTCCCTGTGGTCCAGGAAGGCTACTACGCCGCAGGCATCAACCCCTTCCTGTCTCGAACCGCCACGGCCATGATGCGCCGCCGTAAATGCAAGCTCATCGGCGCCCCCTTCCCCATCGGCCCCGATGGCACCCGCGCCTGGGTCGAGAAAATCTGTAAAGTCTTTGACATCGAGCCCCAGGGCCTCGACGAGCGGGAAGCCCAAATCTGGGCTGGCCTCGAAGACTACCTCAAGCTTGTGCGCGGCAAGTCTGTCTTCTTCATGGGCGACAACCTCCTGGAGGTCTCCCTGGCGCGCTTCCTGATCCGCTGCGGCATGACCTGCCCCGAGATTGGCATTCCTTATATGGATAAGCGCTACCAAGGGGCTGAACTCAAGCTCCTAGAGCAGACCTGCAACGAAATGGGTGTACCCCTGCCCCGCATTATCGAGAAGCCCGACAACTACAACCAGATCCAGCGCATCTATGAACTGAATCCTGATTTGGTGATCACCGGCATGGCCCATGCCAACCCCCTGGAAGCTCGCGGCATCAGCACCAAGTGGTCCGTTGAGTTCACCTTCGCCCAGCTCCATGGCTTCGCCAATGCCCGCGATATTCTGGAGCTAGTCACCCGTCCCCTGCGCCGTAACGCTGCCCTAGATGGCTTGGGCTGGGACAAGCTCGTAAAAGAGGAAGTCGAGGCTTAAGCACCCGCTCTAAGTATGGGCAGAGTCGAAAGCCCTACACTATAGCTCAATTCCATTGAGATTAACCAGCCGCTCGGTCCCCTAGGGGGTCGAGCGGCTTTGACATAAATAGAAGCAATTTTGATTACAGGCAGAATCTCTATAAGCCTTGGCCTGTAAGTAATAAAACGGATGCCTGCGCCCGGAGAGGAGAACAGTGAAAGCTGCGTAATTCCTCCATGAAATAAAAGATACTTTTATTCCGGACACCACTTAGTCACTGTGTAAATAGAAACAGTTGAGTATAATTTTTGGCGCAGTATCCCATGTCTTTACGCCACTTCCAGAGAACCTTCGCAGCCTCCTTCCTCGTTGTAGCTGCGGCTGTTTCCACCGCGTCCGCTACGGTCTTGCAGTCTGGCTTGACATCGCCAGAAATGATACAGCCGCTCGAAGCTGAAGGTGAAGTCGCCTTCCGAGGGAGTGGTCGTTTAAGCGACCAGGATCTTCTGGCTTACCGTGCCAGTGGTCGCTTCAGTAATGGTTTCGAAGGCTACATGCTCTCTTATCGCGGTAGCGAGCGTGGTGTAGATACCCTGGCTTATCGCGCAAGTGGACGCTTTGACACAGGTGCTTGGGGCCAGAGTTTGCTTTCTGAGCTGCTAGAGCAGGACGAACAGACGGTTGCCTATCGCGCCAGTGGTCGTTTCAATGGTGGATTTGAAGGCTACATGATTTCCTACCGTGGTAGCGAGCGTGGTATTGGTAGCATCGCTTAAGTCTGGATTATCTGACCTATAGGTTGGAACCTGGTGAAATTGAGCCTGAGCGCTGCGTTTTATTGGATATAGGAGCTGCGACAAGAGTCTTCTGGCCAAGAGATGGAAGAGAGTTCGCATCTTGATTGAGCATGACCTCCTCGTTTTCACCATGTCCGACTCCGATTTAGACAAAACTTGCTGTTCTGCCTGAGCCGGCCTGCATTTTGTCCATGGGATTCATTTTTATCTAGAACTTTTATTTCTCCTAATGATGGGGCTCCAAACCAACGGTTTGGAGCCCTTTTTTCTGCAAGTTCAGCCTGGCAATATCAACTTTTACCGTCAATTTTTAAAGCGTCGTCGTAAAAATCTTGAAGTGAAGCTCACCCAAAATATATGACAACTTAAAATGGGGGGGAGCAGAGTTGTGTGTCCCATGAATTTCTCTTCCCGGAACAGTTACGTTGTCTCCTGTAGAGAAAATTAGTCCGCTATCCCGCTCCTCGTCAGAGCAATCGCAGGAACAGTTATGTTTCTCTCTCGCTACACCGCGATCGCCTTCAGCATCTTTACCGTGCTCTTTCCCGTGAGAGTCCCCTGTGGCACTGCCCAGAGCAGTTGCAGCATCACCAAGGACTATCGGGGACGGGTGATCACGCCGGACGAACTCAAGCCCCTCAGCGTCATGATGATCCAAAAGGCTGCGGATCGTCCTCTGCCTATCAAGTATCGCTAGAGATTAGCTCAGGATTCAGCTGGTGACTCTAAGCGGACCCAATCACCCATGACTCGGGCAACGCTTCCCCCTGGAAACGGATCGGTTTGACTACCTTGGGGCGCTTGGAGTAACCCAACAAATTTTTCAACTTGATTGCCGTTGGGCTGTTGGGGGAGCCGGGCTCGTAAAAATTGCCGGACAGCCCGCCGCTGCAAGGCTAAAGGAGCATCTTTTAGCATTCGACGATTGAGCCCGCTGCTGGTTTCTGCCCGCTGCCTTAAGGTTTGGGCTTGGCGCTCTAGATATTGCACATCTGCTTCCAGCAGCTCGGCGGTTTGGGCCAGGTGCTCCGCTGCGCGAGGATTGATTTGCGTCACTAATTCGGGCAAGACTCGATGGCGCATGCGGTTGCGAGCATAGCTCAGGTCCTGATTGACCGGGTCTTCCCAAATCTCCAATTTCAGCAGGCCACAAATTTGAGCCGTTTCAGTGCGGGTAAAGTCCAGCAGCGGTCTGACCAGCTGCAGCGTCTTGGCTGAGGTTGCTGCTTGAGTCGATCTTGTGGCTCGTGACTCGGATGGGCGTGATTCAAATGCAAAGGGGCGTTGCCAACCGAGAGATGTCAAACCATCTAGACCACTTCCTCTGGCTAGATTGTGCAGTAAGGTCTCGGCGCGATCGCTTGCCGTATGGCCCGTCACCACGGCCCCAAAGCCTGACTGCTGGGCAATTTCTTTGAGCTGGCCATAGCGCCAAGTTCTGGCTCCGGCTTCTCCTTGGGGTGGTTTCTCCGCAACGCGCAAAAAAAAAGGGACCCCCAGGGACTCAGCGAGCTGTTCTACATGGGTGGCCGCCTCATCTTCAACCGGGGCCCAACGATGATTGCAATGGGCGATCGCCAGCTGCCAATCCCATTTCGAGCGTAACCCTGCCAATAGTCCTGCCATGGCAACAGAATCCTGTCCCCCGGAAACCGCAATCAGCACAGACTGACCTTGGGGTAGTAAATAGCCCGGTTTCTCGCTGGGCCTGGAGCCAGGTCTCGGCGTTTTTAGGCGCTGGTGCAAACGGGCATGGAAATCAGTCCAAGTTGTCCCCTTGATGGATGCCATGGCTGCCCTACAACCCTAAACCTCACCATAAAGTTGGGGCTGGTGAGTGCCCACAAGAATGCCATCTGGGTCGTACAACTCCAGGGGAATTTGAGCGGTATTACTGGAGGCCTCTAAGGCGGCCTCCAATTCCTGCACATGGCGCAGCGCCCCGGTTCGGCTGTCTTCGTCCCCTAGAGAGCCTGCCGTTAGCACCGCCCGCTCATAGTCCAGCGTGAGCTGCACTGAAATTTTGTTGGGCGTCACATCATAGGTGCAAACCTTGGGTGAGCCTGCGCAGAGCACATCTAGCTCTGATTCCACTTGGTAGAGGGCAATTTGCTGTTCTGCCTGCTGCTCTGCAGCTTGGAGGGCATAGCTGTACTCCGTCACTAGAGATTGCGCCTTGTTGAAATAGGGCGATTTGGAGGGAATTTGGTCAATGCGATTGAGGGCTGTTTGCCAATGGTCCTGGGCATCGCGCCAGCGGCTTTCTGCTTCAGCTCGTTTCGCATCTTCTGCGTAAAGCAAGGCTTCGCGATAGCTATCGACGATGAAGGCTTCTTTGCTTTGTTGGCCTTGGTTAATCGCCAGTTCGGATTGATAGCTAGACAGCAGGCGCACAGCTTGGGTGTAGGCAGCGGTTCCCTTAGGGACTTTCTTGAGAGTGAAGATCGCGTCTTCCAAGCGAGATTCGGTTTGCTGAAGGAAGAACAGTGGCTCATCGCTGTCACTCTCTTCCGTCGCTATATTCGTGACATAGCCTCGGGCTTTTTCCACGAGGCGCTGGCCTTCCTGTTCCCTTTCTAGGCCTACCTTGGCCTGATTGCGGTACTCGTCAAATTGCTTGATTTTGTCTTGGGCCAGGGCATAGAGAGGGCTCTCGGGAGAAACGGAGCTGAGCTGAGCGATCGCGGCTTCCCAATGCACCTGAATCTCTTGCCAACGCTCGGGAGATGCTGTGCCTAGGCTGGTTTTCTCCTCAGCAAAATCCGCCTGTTCAAAAGCATCCTCGACGGGGGTTAGAGAGGCCAGTAGTTTGCGATAGCCATTACGTAAGCCTTTGGCTTCGGCACCGTAGGAAGACCAGCTGGGAACGCGACGCAAACTTTTAAGAGCGACCTGGAACTGTTGACGAGATTGCTCCAGATCGTCTCCGGTATTTGCAACCTGGAGCAAGTTGGTTGCTTCTTGGCCCTGCTGGGCTGCCAAAGCCAGTGCCGGGCAGCTACTCACCAAGCAAGGGCGGGAGGCCACGTAAAAACTGCCGACAAAGGTCGCCAGACAGAGACCCAAGCCCGCAGCCCAGATGCTTCTGGGGATATGAAGCGGCTCTTTGGTCAGCGGCTTCTCTCGCTCAGGTTCATCCGCTGCAGGAGTCTTTGTCGCTGCATTTTGGCTGGGCCCTTCTTCTGAAGGAGTACTGGGTCGCAAGGCGAGGGTTGAAATGCTCTCGTCAGCTGGCTCAATCGTTAACGTCGCGGGTGCTTCTGCAGGGCCATACACCGGCTGACCTGCTGCCGGAGTCTCATCATCAATGTTCGATGCACCTGCGGGCGGGGTTGCTTCTGCTAACTCAGCATCCGTGAACTCCACTGGGGTTTGAACCACCAAGCCTTCAAGCATGAGGTCGTTGGCGCTTGAAGGCTCATCCATGAGGAGGGGGGCCATGCCCGGTGCCACACCCGCCATCAAATTAATGTCGTATTGACGTTCAGCGTAGGATTTGCGGACATTCGACACCCGCATGAACATGCTGGACTTCACTACGTCGGGTAAGTCCTCATCTTCACCCAACCAGCTGAGCCAAAGGCACTCCGGCGCTTCCTCTAATAGAGTCTGAATGCGGTGAAAGGTGTCAGAGACCGGGGGCTGCTCGGCAATAGCATGCTCCAGCAAGACCAGAAGCTGCTTACGGCGAGGAGCGCAGCGTAGCTTAATGGATGATTCACCCACCTCTTCGGTCCAGCGGCGCTGCAAATAGTCCCCCAGGTCGCGACAGGGGTTGCTGCCCGCACTGGGCATGGTGATGACGGGACCGTCAGTGGCTGTCATCGATTCGGCTGGACTTTTGCTTTGCAGTCGCATAGTCAAACGGAGACTTCCATAGGGGGGCTGAGCAGGGCAGGCATTAGCCTACCGGTTGGCCGTACAAAGTGGTCATTTAGGAGCCAATTTAAGCACACTAACTCACTTTCTTCTGAGGAGATTGTTAACAGGGATGCCTATCTTTAAGAGTCACGACTTCTAAACTTAGGGATTAGCCTGGGAAAGCTTGAGCCCAAGGGGGGCGATCGCGCCAACCCGTAAAAGCCATACCTAAACCGTGCTGTGCGTGCTTCTGAGCCCTTTAAAGATCGCTTTAGGTCTCACATGCCCGCAATTGTAGAACAAGCTTGCCATAATCGGCAGCGTCTGCTTGATCTCCATGCCTCTTCCGGTGATTCGGCTGGCTGGTTCAATCCATATAAATAGAAGTAGATGCGCAAAAGGGAAAGACTAGATCTAGCCTTTCCCTTTCATGACCTATTTGCTCTTGCGCTAGTTCCAACGACTGGAGCAACGCGATCGCTTGAATAATGCGATTCCTCTAGAAGCTCCCGGAGCCCTCCCTACTGCACTTCAGTAAGCTTCAAGCTATAGGGAACATAGCTATCCGGCTGAATCGTACCAATCCAGACTTCATAGCGACCGGGCAGCCACTGTCCGGCAATGCTAGAGCCAGCGGGAGTGCGATTGTCACTGCACCAGGTGCCCCCTGGACCTTTGACCAGCATCACCGTGTCCTGTTCACTCAACACTTCCACATTGAGATAATCAAAGAAGCTTTCTAACTTGATCTTGTGGTCTGGGCGTTCGCTGACAAAGCCCAGACAAGGCCCTGTCTCCGTTTCAAAGCGACCTGAGACTTCTTGAATAGAAAGCTCACCCCCGCTAATGCCTCGGAGCACCGTGGGATCCGGCGCAAAACGAGGGCTCAGCACCACGTTGGTAAACATAGGACGGCGGCTCACCACTTGGGCTAGGCCTGCTGTCGGAGCTAAGAGGGCACCGCAAACGCCTAGACCCAATGATGCTGCAACCGCTTTTGTTGCAACAGCCTTCACTGCTTGAACTGACTTCATGACTTCAATGCTCCTCACCCACATCCAGATAGAACAGGCATCACAATCTACAGGGACATCCTAATCAAATCAGTGCAAGATGAGGTGCTGAAAGTCCGCTACGCCTCAAATGACAGACCTCAAACCACGCTTATACGCTGGTCCAGCGTCAAGATGGATGGGAATCAATCTCTCGGCTTTCGCGTCAATCATTTCTCCAAGAGCCTTGGGGAAATGCTTGGATTGTGATCTGGGTTCCAACGACAGAATTAATTGAAGACTCAGCAACTGAGTCTCGTTAATCTATCCGGCTTGGGCAACCTCAAGCGCTTTTTCTAAACGCTTCACGTCCCAGCCTCGCTGGTTGAACAGCATCCAGGATTGCATCAGGTCAGGCCCCTGGAGAGAGCCCGTTAGGCAGGCTCTTAGGCTGCGCATGACGATGCCTTTTTTGATGCCTAGCTCCTTGGTGATGGAGCCAATCAAGGCCTTTGCAGACTCGGGGGTGAGGCTGTCTGCTTCGCCCACTGCCGTTAAGAAGCCTTGGGCGATCGCCGCCCCATGCTCCTGCTGTAACAGATCCGTAGCCTTTTCATCGAAGGGAACAGTCTCCGAAAAGAACAGCTTGCTCTCCTCCAGTGCATCATTCAGCTTCACCAAGCTGGGCTGAATCAGCGCCACTAGCTCCAGCAGCCAAGCCTTCTGTTCAGCTAGCTCCACGGTGCGGCCCGCGCTCTCCCAGATCGGCACCAGCTTATCCAACAAAGCCTCCGGGTCCATCTCATGAATCACCTGGCTATTGAGCCAGTTGAGCTTATCCCAGTCAAACTTGGCACCGGCCTTATTGACCCGATCAAAGCTAAAGACCTTCGCCGCTTCATCTAAACTAAAACGCTCGGTCATGGGCTCCGGTGGGGACCAGCCCAGCAGGGTCATGTAGTTTGCAAGGGCATCTGCTTCGTAGCCCATGGACTGGAAGTCAGAGATAGAGGTCACACCGTCACGCTTGGACAGCTTGCGGCCCTCAGCATTAAGGATTAGCGGTGTATGGCCAAACTCCGGCACTGTCGCGCCGAGAGCCTCATACAGCAGAATTTGCTTAGGCGTATTACCAATGTGGTCTTCACCGCGAATGATGTGGCTCATGCCCATGTCGATGTCATCGACAACGACGACAAAGTTGTAGAGCGGTGGGCCAATTTCGCTGGGGTCAGCAGCGCGGGCAATAACCACGTCTCCACCCAAGTCGCTGCCTTTCCAGGTCACGTTGCCCCGTACCAAGTCTTTCCAGCTGATCACCCGGTCATCATCAATTTTGAAACGAATCACCGCCTGGCGACCCTCGGCCTTGAACGCGGCTTCTTGCTCTGCCGATAGGTTGCGGTGCTGATTGTTATAACGAGGGGCCTGCTTGGCTGCCTTCTGGGCAGTGCGCATGGCATCCAGCTCCTCCGGCGTCTCATAGGCCCGGTAAGCCAAGCCCTGATCTAAGAGGGCCTGGATTTTGGGCTGGTAGAGCTCCGCCCGCTGGGACTGGTACACCGGCTCCTCGTCCCATTCCAGACCCAGCCACTTGAGCCCGGCGAAAATATTTTCGGTGAATTCAGGCTTAGAGCGTTCTAGGTCCGTATCTTCAATGCGCAGGATGAACTGGCCACCCTGGGCACGGGCGTAGAGCCAGTTGAACACTGCCGTGCGAGCCGTTCCGATGTGGAGATTTCCGGTGGGACTTGGCGCAATGCGAACGCGAACAGCCATGGCAGACAGAAGAGATGGGATAAAGCAAAACAGTTTTTAATCTTAGCGCCTTGTTGACTTGCCCTGCATGTCTGCGAGGCGTGAAAGCGATTGAGCGGCTCCAAGCTCTAAGTTTGCAACTTAGAGCCAATGCAAAGCATTAGATCGTTTGCCAATTTTAAAGATGGGTCGTTGAGTTTTTAAAAAACAAAAGCCCAGCACTCAAGTGTTGGGCTTTATAACGGGCCTGACGGGATTCGAACCCGCAACTTCCGCCGTGACAGGGCGGTGCTCTAACCAATTGAACTACAGGCCCAAGAGGGCGTTTGGATGACCCGCGCTTTGCGCTGGCCTCATACATATTGCAGTGCCAGAATGGTTTTGTCAAACAAAACGCCAAACTTTTTTTGGGATTGTCTTCAAAGCGCTATCCAGTCAGGAGTTACGGCTTTCTAAGCCGCATGATCTCGCCAGATTTATGTGTTTCTGCTGAGATAAATACTGCTTAGAAATGAGGGGACTCAGTCTGTCGGTCTGGTTGAAGGCTGGATTAAGTCATGAGCACTTTGCTGTTGCCTCGCTCTGAATAAGTGCCCAAGGCCAGCTCATTGAGCCTTTAGACCTGGATGTTGCACAGCAGGCAATGCCAAAGAAGAGGTCTAGGAAAACCCCAAAACCTCTTCCTTCATAATCATTCTGAGAACTAAACGCGCCCTGGAGGACTTGAACCCCCGACATTCGGTTTTGGAGACCGACGTTCTACCAACTGAACTAAGGACGCAGATTGGAAAACCAAGCATAACTCAACATGTGCAAGTTAGCTTAACTTTCCTCAAAGTATCACACCCAAGAATTCATCAACAACCCATTCAGAGGGCTGAAGCCAAACCTAGGCTGACTTCAGCTCACAAACTGGAAACTTGGCAATGAAGACTGACCAAAGCGTTTAGCTCTGGTGCTACATGGGGCGATCGAAACGTTGCTTGACGCGGGTCGCCTTACCAACGCGATCGCGAAGATAATAAAGCTTCGCACGGCGAACCTTACCGCGACGCATGATCTTAATGCCTTCAACCAAAGGAGAGTGAAGCAGGAATACCCGCTCTACGCCAATGCCTTGGAACACTTTGCGGACGGTAACTGTTTCGTTGATGCCGCCGTTGCGCATCGCAATGACGGTCCCTTCGTAGGGCTGAACCCGCTCTTTCTCACCCTCGCGAATGCGAACACCAACGCGAACGGTATCGCCGACGTTGATTTGCGGAAGATCGGATTTTAACTGCTCTTCTTCGATGGAGCGAATTAGCTGGGCGCTCATAACTCTATTACTGCCAAGTTTTCACAGTCTCCCATTGTTACGCAGTTGTTGCGATGCGTCTATAGCTTGAAGTAGAAAAATGTGAGCTCGCCCATCCTTTCAAGGGATGTAGGCGGAAAACCCTCCAATTTTCTTACCAAGCCACCGTTCCCCTGACCCCCGAGATTCTGTTAGCCTACTAGATGTATGCCTGGGCACATTTGCCACAGCGAAAGACTTCGTTCTCACACCCTTCGTATATGAACATTTTTGGTAGCCTGCTAGCCCCTAATAAAGGCCCCACCATCAAACAGCGCCGGGGCGTTGAGATTAAGTCCAAGCGTGAAATTGAAATCATGCGCCAGGCCTCTCGGATCGTGGCTACGGTCTTGAAGGAAGTGTCCGAAATGGCCGCGCCGGGCATGACGACGATGGATTTAGATGACTACGCCGAGAAGCGCATCCGCGAAATGGGTGCTACGCCGAGCTTTAAGGGATACCACGGCTTCCCTGCTTCGATTTGCGCCTCTATTAATGATGAGGTTGTCCACGGCATCCCCAAGAAAAAGAAGAAGATTAAGGCCGGTGATGTTCTCAAGGTTGATACTGGGGCTTACTTCCAGGGGTTTCATGGTGACTCCTGCATCACTATCGGTGTGGGTGAAGTGACCCCTGAAGCAGACAAGCTAATCCGAGTTGCTAATGAGGCACTCTACAAAGGCATTGAGCAGGTTAAGGCAGGGAACTATCTGCTGGATATTGCAGGTGCTGTAGAAGACCATGTGAAATCAAATGGCTTCTCGGTCGTGGAAGACTACACGGGCCATGGGGTTGGCCGTAACCTCCATGAAGAACCTTCGGTCTTTAACTACCGCACTAATGAAATGCGCAACGTGAAGCTTAAGGCGGGCATGACCCTGGCGATCGAGCCCATCCTCAATGCAGGGACGAAGCAAACTCGTACCCTACGGGACAAGTGGACTGTGGTGACGATAGACAAGGCCATTTCTGCCCAGTGGGAGCATACGGTTTTGGTCACCAATGATGGCTATGAGATCCTGACTGACCGGGATTTGGTTTAGAGCTGTTCGGGCTCTTGATGGGGCTGAACGCACTTTGACCTAAGGAATGATCACAAAAGCCCCCAGTCGGAATGCTGGGGGCTTTTGCTTATGACTCGTTTTGACTGGCTTGAGGCGATCGCGTAAACAGTCGAAAGTAAGACGTCACCAAAAATTCCTTAACGGGAAAGGTCACAAAAGTCAGGGGATTGATCGTGACCACAATATTTTTCTGTCCCTGAATAGCTTTCGCCACGATCTTCTCCGCAACCTTGTCGGCTGACATAATTCCGGCGGGGTTAAGCTCGCTCTTGAACGGTCCTAAAATCAACTTGCGAATGGTGCAGGGCGAGTCCAAGCGTCGCAGCGCTACCAAATCCCCCAGGGTTCGCTTACTCAACTCATATAGCGGGCTTAGGGCTGGATTGGACTCTGCCTCTGAGGTGTTGACCCAAACTTCCTTCGCGCTTTGAGTTGCCCCACTACCCTCATCGTTACTTGGGCCAGCCTGAGCAGTCTGAATAAAGAGTTCCAATAGACGCCAGCCTGAGAAGGCATTGATTTCGTAGGAACGTTGAATGGCTTCGGGGCTGCGATCGCCATAGACGTTCACCCCATGATTAATCACCAGAATATCCACGGTTTTGAGGAGTTGCTCTAGTGCGGCCTCCTCGCCGACCTTCCAGGCTATGGTTTCGATTGGGGCGGAAGACTCGTCGAGGCTGAGCTGCTTGGCGCTGGAGCTCAGGGCAATGACGGTTGCGCCTTGGGCTTGGAGCGATCGCAGCAGCGCCTGGCCGAGTCGCCCCGAAGCTCCAGTCACCGCCACCGTTTTTCCTGTCAGTGCTTGGGGTGTCTGTGCCATTGCTTTTCCTCGCGATTGACCTGGCTGGATCTTATAGCCATCGCAAGCGTTTGGTCCTCTGGGGGCTAAGGGGGGTTTGCTTCTACGGCTCCATGGATGGGATTTGATTGTCACTGCAGCGGATGGGGGCTAGGACGTGACTCGGCCAAATCACCCAAAAGCGGATGGTTCATCTCTATCCTGCATGGCTGGTCGGGCATTCTAACGGTGAGCTTGGCGGTCAAGTTTGGCAATGATTGGGGCTGGAGATATTTTTCATCCGTTAGAGGGTAATCTAATGGCGGAATTACTCTAGTGACCTTAGAATTCCAGCAGCTTGGCTGTCCCAGCAGTAATGCGGTGCCTATGGGCTCTCAATTACTTGTCTTTTGATGTGAAGGGCTCAGTTCGTCAGCATTTCATCGAGCGCTCTGACTCGGTCAATCTAGGAGAAACCGCTAATCATGGATTTTAGTCAATTGTCCCCCGCTCCTAAGCAAGCGGTGAGCGTCTATCTTCCCTACTACTCCCAGCAGAACAAACGCCAAGTGCTGCCTTTCGCGATCGCGCTGTACCAGAAGGCTGCCCTAGAAGGCTCCCGTCGAATTGAGGGCGGCGAAAGCGTTCCCTTCGTCGCGAGCTGGTTCGTTTCCAATCTCCCGGCTGAGATGACTCGCTGCCGCATCCAGTTTGATGGCAATTCCGAGCTGGACTATGAAGTCACCATGGCAAACCATGAGTTCATTGAATGCTTGATTGAACTTTTGATTAATCACAAGCGTCTTAAGGTGACGGACTTTTCCCAGTCCTTCTATCGTCGCTTGCTGCAATACGAAGAGCTTTAGGCCAGGCCCCATCTGAATCAGTCGATAGCGATCTCTCACTTAACCTGATTTAGAGTCAATCAGCTCTGTTTCGTCTTAAGTAGAAGAGAGAATTTGCGATCGCAATGGGTCCACCAAAGCGGTAGGCTGAAAACTTCAACCTTTAGTGATGAAACGGCGGAGAGGGGCGTGGTAAAGACCGCAAAGTGCCTGCTTGTAGGCTCTGTGGAGGACCACTGTGGCAAGTCCGCCATGGTATTGAGCTTGGCTCAACGGCTGAGCGAATTGGGGCACAAAATTTCCTATGGCAAACCCTTGGGGACTTGCCTGGATGCCCCAAATCAGACAGCGCCTAACCATGGCAACGCGTCCTGCTCAACAGAGGTGGATGAGGACGTCCGTTTCCTGACGGAGGCTCTGGAACTGGAGGAGAGCCAGTTGCAGCCCACATTGCTGATGCTGGACCAGCCCACGCTGCAGCTGCGTCTTCAGGGCAAGGACTCTCAAGATTATCGGCAGGATTTAAGCAAGGTCTATGGTCAGAACGCTGACAGTGACATTGTCCTTGTAGAGGGGCCTGGTACCCTTAGCGAGGGCTTTTTGTTTAATTTGTCTCTGGTGGAGATGGCTGAGGCGCTGGAGTCTTCCATTCTGCTGGTGGCTCCGTTCACCGATCTGACCAGCATTGACTCGATTCTGGCGGCGAAGAAGAAGCTGGGTGATCGCCTCCTGGGCATTTTGTTTAATGACGTGCCTGAGAAGGACGTCAAGCTGATTGAAGGCGATGTCAAACCTTACCTAGAATCCCAAGGGGTTCCGGTTTTCGGCATCGTTCCCCATATGGACCTGCTGCGCAGTGTCAGCGTGGAGGAGCTGGTGCAGCGCCTGAATGCCAAGGTTCTCTGTGGCAAGAACCATCAAGATTTGATGGTAGAGAGCCTGTGCATTGGTGCCATGAACGTCAACTCGGCGCTGGAGTATTTCCGCCGGGGCCACAATATGGCGGTGGTGACTGGAGGCGATCGCACGGACCTTCAGCTTGCCGCCCTGGAAACCTCCACCCAATGTTTGATTTTGACGGGGCGAGTCTCTCCTAAGGCTGATATCCTCACTCGGGCTGAGGAACTGGAGGTCCCTGTTATTTCAGTGGACCTCGATACGCTGACGACAGTGGAATTGATTGAGCAAGCCTTTAGTCAGGTGCGCTTCCACGAAGAGGTCAAAGCGGAATGCGTCTTCCGTATGAGTGATGACTATATGGATGTGAAGCGCTTAGCAGCCCTGTTGGGTTTACCCGAGGCAGCCTAGCAAGCAGCGTTCTAAAGATGTTTGAAACTCACCCATCATCTATCGCGACGTAGGGGCCGGGTTTCCCTGACCCGGCCTAGCCCCGATACCGAGCTGGGGCAGGTAAACCCGGCCCCTACCGTTTATCTAAACCGTCACCTCAGCGGAAAAATCACCCCATTTTTCAAACTTGAAGGGTCCCGCAATGGAGCCCCAGACCAATTCGTCGGTCTCTAAATCCCGTCCTCGGTCCAGACTCACAAGCCGGTCTTCAAATACCTCAAATTCACTATCCAGGTAGGTGTCTTTGCCTTTGCGATTCACCTTGCAACACTTGCCGGGTTCCACCACTGCCTTAAAGCTATTGCCGGTCCAGGTCACCACAAATGAACAGCCTGGTAGTTTGCGAATCTGCTCAGGTTTGAGCTCTGCCAACCGCTCTGGCTCCCGTGAAGCACCGTAGAACGCCTCACCATCAACAATTTCGTAGTTGCCCAGTTCAATGTGGTCCCTGTGGGATTCAAACTTCAGAACCCTGGCTCGATAGGGAGCTTTGAGGTTGATGTCATAGGCCTGCTCCAGGTACAAGCTGGGAGTCCCCATCAATGCCACTGGCAGCGGCCTCATGCAAACCCGGATATGGGCAAAAAATGGCGGGTTGTCGAAGGCCTGGGGCTGATTGCTAAAATCCGCCGCCATCCAGCGGGCCATGGTTTGAATATCGGTGGAATGGGTCATGGTGTTTGGTGAGGTGCCTTTAGAATCCTATTAGAGGATGTTTGGAAAGTCAGCCAAACGGAAGAACTATTGCCCAAGAACTTAAGATCTTGCTGGTTGGAGCAGGAATGTTAACGCTCGCCAGCATGGCTGCGACTGCCAACGGCACTGTTCGAACAGACCCTTAGGGAAGGAGGGGCCATTGGTCACGCGGGTAATGGGCGATCGCGCCCCAGTCTCCAATCTTTTTAATGGCTCATGTTAATGGCCAGTAGCCCATAAATTGACTTCAATCTCCGCCCTTTTGCCTTAAGCCCTCCTAAAGCTCTTCGCCCTTGCCATGCTCCCCAGCGATCTCCTCATTAGCCGTCTCTCGGGAGAAAGTATCGCTCCCAAGCGCTTAGCCATTGACAAAAGCAATCTAGCCCTGGCCCAGAGTTTGATCGACTGCTTTAGTCAGGCCCAGGGCAAGCGCCAGGGCGAATTGGACAAGCAGCTTTCGGAACTAGAAGGCCACAATCCAGACTTCAAAATTCAGCGGGGCTTGGCCCATTTGCTGCGCCAAGCCTTTTGTGAGTTTGAGGTGGTCAGTCCATTGGAACCGTCGGAGTTGCGGCCTCGCGTGTTTGAAAAGGCAGCTCAGTCGGTGCAGGCTCGGCCCCAGACGGAGCTGACCTTGGAGGCGATCGCCACGACCCTCAGCCAAGAGCTAGATCGCGAAGTCCTGGCCCAGGAAGTTCGCCAGGGCCTCTATGCCGACTTGCCTCAAAACCGCATCCTCACCCAATACGACCCCCCCACCGCCGAAGCCCTACTCCACCGCTACAATCTCTCTCAGGTTCAGGGCATCTTCTACCAAGCCACCCAGCTGGTGCTCAACGCCCACCGCAACGACCCCGGCGAATACAAGCTGCTCTTCCGCTACCTCAAGCTATTCCAGCTCATGGCTTATATCGAGGGCGACCCGGATCAGGGCTTTACCATCACCGTCGATGGCCCCACCAGCCTGTTCAAAGCCAGCACCCGCTACGGCCTCTCCATCGCCAAGCTCCTACCTGCGCTCCTCCATGTCAGCCGCTGGTCCCTCACAGCCCAGCTCATGCGCAAGGACTTCTACACCAAGGAGAAACGCCCGGCCCGCTTTAGCCTCGATGCGGACTGTGGTCTGGTCAGTCATTACCCACCGGGCAAAACCTACGACAGTATGTTGGAGGAATCCTTCGTCAAGCGTTGGGACAAGCTCAAAACCGACTGGCGGCTGGAGCGAGAGGTCGATTTGATTCCCATCCCTGGCAGCGTCATGATTCCTGACTTCCGCCTCGTGCATCCCGATGGCCAGACGCGCCTCCTAGAAATCGTGGGCTACTGGCGTCCTGAATATTTGCGTAAGAAATTTGCCCAGGTGAAGAAATCTGGCCGTACCGATATCGTCCTGGCCATCTCCGAGCGACTCAATCTTGAAAAGGCGGGCGTCAATTTTGACCAGCTTCCCGTGCCTATCGTGTGGTTTAAAGATAAGCTTGCGCCCAAAGCCGTCCTCGCCGTCTTGGACTAGCGATCGCCTTATGACCGCCATAGCTTACGAACCGCAACAGCCCCGCAATCCGCCCTTACAATGGGAATGTTCGCTTATCCCTCAAAATCTCCATGGTCAGCCCCGACGCAGTCGAAACCATGATCAAGGCAAAACTGCCCGACGCCGAGGTTCAGGTCCAAGACATGAACGGCGGCGGTGATCATTACCAAGTAGTAGTTGTCTCTTCAGAATTCGAAGGCAAGTCCCTGGTCAAACAACACCAGCTCGTCTACGGAGCAGTGAACCAGTCCATGGCTGATAACTCCATTCATGCCCTGGCTCTCAAGACCTACACCCCAGAAAGCTGGGCCGCTGCCAACGCTTAGGCTTGGCAACGCCTAAGCGACAATCTTCGATTCACTGTTCTTTCTTTCTCCGACTCCTATGACCCCAGAACTCAAAGCAAAGCTCGACGGCCTCGTTCAAGACAACAAGATCTTTGTCTTCATGAAGGGCAATAAGCTCATGCCCCAATGCGGCTTCTCCAACAATGTGGTTCAAATTCTCAATGCTCTGGGCATTCCTTTTGAGACCCTGGATGTGCTGGAGAACCCAGATGTACGCCAGGGAATCAAGGAATATTCCAACTGGCCCACCATTCCCCAGGTCTACATTGATGGTGAGTTCGTCGGTGGCTCTGATGTCTTGATTGAGCTGTACCAGAACGGTGAACTACAGCAAATGGCTGAGGTTGCCCTCGCCTCCTAGGTTGCTTGATTTTTTCTGACGCTACGAGAAAGCCCTTCGGAATATATTCCGAAGGGCTTTCTCGTGAATTAACACAGTGCGGTAGTTAGTTTGAACTCGGTTCTAAAAAGTATGAATCAGCAGTTTGCGTTTAGCGGTAATCGTAGTCGTACTCAACCTGGGGTTGAGCCAATTCGAAGTTGGAAGGGTCGCGCAGGAAACGCATGACTTCCTCCTCCAGACGATGAATCTGAAAAGCTTCGATCGCATTGACGTTACGCAGCGCCGCAAGATAACCATCCACGTACTGACGAAGGTCATCATAGCGATAGCCACGCTCCCAAGAATCAACCAGAGCGTCGGTTAGCTTCTGATAGTGACGAATCGCGTCGGTATTCTGAAGCATAGAAAATCTTTAAGCTTGAGACTCAATAAGTAACAAAAGATGACGCATTTGCTACGAAGTTCCCATTGGGATGTAGGAAATGGTCAAGGCCGGGACAGCTTACGATTGCTTAATGCTATTGTACCGCTATTTCATCGGGGGATCATTCTCTGGTGTGGTTTTCGAGCCTGCTCCTCATTAATTCTGTCGCTAGCTGGCGATTGAGTGAAGACAAGAATAAGATTTTGACCTTATCTGGAGGCAGGTAACAGAGGTTACAAAGGTGTAAGTATAGAGTTTGTTATAGTTTCACATATGTAAACTTGCTTTCATTGTCTGTGATTCATCACTGCAATGCCAGGCAGTTATGGGCGGTTATAACGACATCACCACGATGCTCCGCTTGCCGCAGCAAGTCCGGAATCTTTCCTGAGAGTTTCTCCTGTGGCGACCTCCCTACAAATTCATCTGATTTCTGGTAATCCTCACCTGCGATCGCTGCTGACTTGGCATTTGCAGCAAGCAGGTTATCGTTTATCCCAATCAACGGGGGCTGAGCAAGCGAAGAACAAGCTGGCTCAAAATTCTCCTCACTTAGTCATTCTGGATACTGAGCTAAGCGAGGGCGATGCTTTAGAGCTGTGCCGCTGGATTCAACAGCAAGCCTCATCTTTGCTGCTGATGCTTTCTACTCTGGGAGATGAAACGGATATTGTCAGTGGGCTTCAGGCTGGTGCTGATGATTATTTAAGTAAGCCTTTCGGGATGCAGGAATTTCTGGCCAGGGTTGAGGCTTTAACTCGTCGCCAGCGTTCCAGTGCTCCCCCTGCTTCACTTCAGTATGGGGATTTGGAAGTTGATTTGATTCAACGGCGGGTCAAGCTGAAAACGATCCCCATTGAACTCACGCCCCAAGAATTTAGTTTGTTGTATGTGCTGGTGCAGGCGTTGGGCTTGCCCCTGAGTCGTGCAGATATACTGGAGCGGGCTTGGCCCAATGGAATTGATAATCCTCGCACGGTGGATACTCACATCCTCTCTCTGCGTAAGAAGCTAGAGGTGGATCCTCGTCAGCCGAGCCTGATTCAAACGGTTCGTAATGTTGGCTATCGCTTCAATATGGAAGTGCTTGAGCCTGATGTGGGTTCTGAAACTGTGGGCCTGGACCAGCCAGCGAGCCAGCGTTCTGCACTGATGGCTTAGCATTTCTCCACCAGATTGTGTCGAGCCTGAACTGAGGAGGCCTTCGGAATTCAATCGTCCCACTCGTCAGATTCAGCATGGGGGCTAGGGCTCGATGATGCGTGAGCAAGTTGAGCTAAAGCCTGCTGCCATGTCGCTGGCTTGGCGAGATCGTTTCCGGTCAGTTGGCCTTGATGAATGCAGAGTAAGCGCTGGACCAGATTAATGTCTTCGAGAGTGGATGTCGGCTTCTCTGTCACTGCCCAAATGACCGTGCCTCCGGCTTGGGTGAAGTGAGTGAGGGCTTGGCCGACTTGTTTTTGTGGGTTTTCCCAAGCTGGCTGAGAGCTGGACTGGTGGACTGTTGAGGTCTCTATTGCGCTGTTAAGAGGGCTGCCTGGAGATTGAGGCCAGGGATTGTCCAGCAGCAAGAGCTGGGGAGCAATGGCTAAGGCCCTGGTAAGGGCGATCGCCTGGGCAGCAGGCTGGGATAGGGCCTCTTCGCTTTGGTCGAGCCAGGGGAGGGGGAGCTTGAGGATTTCTAGCCAGTGGTCCAAGCGCTGCTGAATTTGGCTGTTGTTGAGGCCTTGGAGCTTGAGAGGGTAGGCGATCGCTTCTTTCCCGGTCATTCCCAAAAGCCGAGGTTGTTGGGGAAGCCAAGCGATCTGACGGCGTAGAGCAATGGGAGAGGTCTGAGAAAGTGCTTTCCCCTGCCATTGGATTTGGCCTTGGCTCGGGTATTTCAAGCCATTGATTAATTGCAGCAGTAAAGTCTTGCCGCTGCCCTGGTTGCCTAGCAGAGCAATCACTTCGCCAGCTTTGATCTCAAAACTGATTTCTTTGAGCAAGAACCGAGGCGATCGCCCCAGTTGCAGGCTCACCTGTTGCAGCGCTAGGAGATTCGCAGTCATGGCAGCGGTCATGGGCGATAAAGCCGAGGGGAGGCGAGGTCTGGAAGAAACGGCTAGTTGACTGGCAGTTGCCCCGAAAAGATCATCGCTAGCACCCAGCCATCGATGAGTAAGAGGAGCAACGTGAAGCCCAGCAAAATCATATACATCCAGGGCTGAGCCAGCGGCTTGACATCCGTCGTGTCGATTTCAGTTCTGGCTTGAACCTCTCGCACTAAGGCGCCAAACCCCGCAACTCGCATGGGAAGTAGATAGGCTTGGTCGCCCGCCTCTGTCAGGAAGTAATAGACCAGTCCTCCTTGCCCCGTGGAGCGAGGCTTAAGGCTCTTGACCTCTGCCCAAGGCAAAGACCAGCCCCGACGCCAAATCAGCTTTGCCCAGGTGGGGTAGGTGACCTCAATGCCCGATTCATTTAACAAGACCTGTTCGCTCAACGCACCCAGCAAAATCACAGCTCCGATGACCAAGCCCGCGCTGAGCAAGGTTGGAGAGACCGAGGCTTGGGTGACATCCGCGAGAAAGGGCAGCGGCAAGGTCAACGCACCATACAAAGACATCAAGGTGATGCGAATGAGGGGGGAAATGCGGAAGACTTTAGGAGCAGCAGCGGTCGCTCCAGAGTTTTCTAGGGGCGATGGGTTGGCTGGCACTTGTTTTTCGCTCAACTCAGTTGTTCTTGCAGCTGCGGTGGCATTGCTCTCTGAAGTGGCACTCATGACCCAAACACCTCTTTCTCCTGTCCTTTCCACCATTCACCCAGTTTCATCATGTCTTGGTGGATATCTGCGAGTTGCTCCAAATATTCTCCAGAATCTAGCTCGTCTCGCCGCTCTTCCAGCTTTTTCAATCGGAGCTGAACCAGCAACCAAGGCTTGCTCATGCCATTGGTGGCGGTGATGTACTGCCCAAGCTCTTGACTGTCCACAATTAATCTCCCTCTGGGTGTCTCTGGTGATTCCTTCGTTGGACGACGATCACCTTTATAGGGTAGCGGCTTCGCTAGCCCTAGCAAGGGGCTTACTGCTCAGGAATGGGCTGGACCCACATTCGATGGAGTGGATAGAGCATCGCGGTTTGAGCGGCTTTAGGGGATGTGGTCAGCGCACCAATAGAAGATTGACTTCAGGTGCAGCTCTATCTGGGGCAACCTACATTTCCTCGGAAAAGGCCACTGTTAAGTCGCTAATCTGCTGTGATCTCCGCCTGAAGTGAAGCGGCTTATGTATGATGGACAAGAATTTTTTACGGTCCAGCCCTTGGCTTAAGCTATGGCACTACAGCTGCGCGTCTACGTTCCGCCCCATCCCTTAATTCGCCATTGGCTGGCTGTATCTCGTGACGCCACCACCCCTTGTGCGCTGTTCAAAACGGCCATGACTGAGCTGGGGCGCTGGCTCACCTACGAAGCGACTCGCGAATGGCTACCCACCCTGGAAACCCAGGTGCAGACGCCTTTGGCAGAATGTCCTGCGACTTTGATTGATCCTGAGGTCCCCGTTGTCGTGGTGCCTATTCTCCGGGCTGGCTTGGCACTCCTCGATGGTGCCCAGACCTTACTTCCCTTGGCTTCGGTCTACCATCTCGGCATTGTTCGCGATGAGGAGACGTTGCAGCCCTCCTTCTATTTAAATAAGCTGCCTGATCGCCTTGACCCCCGCGCCCGCATCCTTATCTTGGACCCCATGCTGGCGACAGGCGGAACGATGTCTGCTGCGGTGGATGAACTGGTGCAGCGCGGTGCTGACCCCAATATGATTCGCATTGTGGCGGTGGTGGCTGCTCCTCCGGCGCTCCAGGCTTTGAGTAACAACTATCCTGAGCTGACGGTGTATTCCGCCACGATTGATGAAGGCTTGAACCAGAACGGCTATATCGTTCCTGGCTTGGGGGATGCGGGCGATCGCAGCTTTGGGACTTGAATGGGACTTGAGTTTGAACCCCTAGGTCTTGGCCAAAACTCGTTGCAATGTGGTCAAACGCAAACAAACGTAGCGAGCTCACCGGCCAATTCCCTCCGGGCGATAAACTGAGTATGGGGATCGCCTTAACATCCCTATGACATCGCATTGTCCAACGTTACACAGCATCTAGCGGAATCAAATCATGAGCGACCGCGACAATTTTGCAGGCGGATTTGTGACCGGAGCTGTCCTGGGTGGGCTCTTGGGCGGGATTGTCGGAGCCTCCCTGAGCCGCCGCCAAGCCAGTGCTGCCCGCCGGGCCCTACGCAATGGCATTAGTAAGGTCCGGGCCACAAGCCGCGAGCTGGAGAGTCGCGCAAATGGCAATGGCCGTACTGTTCGTCGTTGGGGGGGGCGTACTCCGGTTGAAACTCATCCTGTCGCTCCAGAAGCTCGAATCGAGGAGTCTCGACGTAATCTTGAAAATAAGATTGCGCAGCTCAACATTGCGATTGACGACGCCAGGCAGCAGCTGAGTGACACAGTCGTTGAGACGTCTGCCAATAACAATGGTTCCGCTGATGGCAGTGCAGATGCCCATGCAGCCTCTTTGAATTAGGAATAGGTTCGTTCTATTCAATTTGAACAATCTAGAGACCCCGATGCAATTCAAATTGTGTCGGGGTTTCTTTTTCTTTGAGAGAGTCATCGTTGCAGATTCGTGAGGGAGCGTTTGCGATCCAAATCATCGGTGGCCAGGCTGTCTCTAGGTTTGACAGACTATGGCGGCCACTATGAGGGCTCAAATTATGTGACCCAGGCGATAAACAAAACTTTCAAGTCTGACCCTTTGGATGAATCCCCATTTCTGGGAAAATCTAGAGGTAATTCATTAAAAAGCCTGTCCCAAGGGGTAATGAATCAGTCGCATCTGATTCAATGAGCCCGCTCTTTTGGATGCGCACAGGCTGAGCACAGGAAACGAAATGTCAGATAACCGCAGAAGTCAAGCCATCACCGCTGGGGTCCAGCGATCACCCAACCGCGCTATGCTCCGGGCTGTGGGCTTTGGCGATGGCGACTTCAGCAAACCCATTGTTGGCCTAGCCAATGGCTTTAGTACGATTACGCCCTGCAATATGGGCATTGGCACCCTGGCCGATAGAGCTGAAACCGGGCTGCGTGATGCCGGTGCCATGCCTCAAATGTTCGGTACCATCACCATTAGCGATGGTATTTCCATGGGCACGGAGGGGATGAAGTATTCCCTCGTCTCCCGTGATGTGATTGCCGATTCTATTGAGACGGTTTGTCAGGGACAGAGCCTGGATGCAGTCCTCGCCATTGGTGGCTGCGATAAGAACATGCCGGGGGCTTTGCTGGCGATCGCCCGCATGAATATCCCCGCTATCTTTGTCTACGGCGGCACGATCAAGCCTGGCCACCACAACGGCGAAGACCTGACTGTAGTTAGCTCCTTCGAGGCGGTAGGCCAGTTCAGCTCTGGCAAAATCGACGAAGCGGAACTGACCGCGATTGAAAAGAAGGCCTGCCCTGGTGCGGGCTCCTGTGGCGGCATGTTCACTGCCAACACCATGTCTTCTGCCTTCGAAGCCATGGGCATGAGCCTGCCCTACTCTTCCACCATGGCAGCAGAAGACGAGGAGAAAGCTGATAGCGCTGCTGAATCCGCCAAGGTTCTGGTCGAAGCGATTCGTAACCAGCTCCTGCCTAAGCAAATCATGACGCGGGAGGCCTTTGAAAATGCCATTACCGTGATCATGGCGGTGGGTGGCTCGACGAATTCCGTCTTGCATCTGTTGGCAATTTCCAATGCGATCGGCGTTCCCCTCACCATTGATGACTTTGAGACCATTCGCGGTCGCGTCCCCGTCATCTGCGACCTCAAGCCCAGTGGCCAGTATGTTGCCACGGACCTGCACAAGGCTGGGGGCATTCCTCAGGTCATGAAAGTCTTGCTAAACCAGGGCCTGCTCCATGGCGATGCCATGACCATCACAGGCAAAACCATCGCAGAATCCTTGGCTGATATTCCCGATCAGCCTCGCGCAGACCAAAATGTGATTCGCCAGTGGGGTAACCCTCTCTACAAACAGGGGCACCTGGCAATTCTCAAAGGCAATTTGGCCAGTGAAGGCTCAGTCGCCAAGATTTCCGGTGTCAAAAATCCCGTCATCACTGGCCCGGCCCGCGTGTTTGAATCCGAGGAAGAATGTTTGCGGGCTATCCTCGATAACAAAATTGTCGCAGGCGACATCCTTGTCATCCGCTACGAAGGCCCCAAAGGCGGGCCTGGAATGCGAGAAATGTTAGCGCCGACTTCGGCCATTATTGGTGCTGGACTGGGTGACTCCGTTGGATTGATCACCGATGGCCGTTTCTCCGGTGGAACCTACGGCATGGTTGTGGGCCACGTTGCTCCCGAGGCTTTTGTGGGCGGCACCATTGGCTTGGTAAAAGAAGGCGACAGTATCACCATTGATGCGCCAAATCGTTTGCTTCAGCTCAATGTTGATGATGCTGAACTAGCCCAGCGCAAAGCGGCTTGGACTGCCCCTGAGCCTCGCTATAAGCGTGGCGTCTTGGCTAAATATGCCAAGCTAGTTTCTTCTAGCAGCCTTGGTGCTGTTACCGATTTGAACTTGGGCTAGCCATCAAGCGAAGGCACCAGAATTAAATAAGAGCTTTTAGAAGAGGGTCATGATTCATATCATGGCCTTTTCTCTTGTTCTCAAAAAATGCAACACCTGTCCGAGAAATTGCGGAATTTTCGAGGCCTTGGCTGAATCCCCCATCAATTCAGCCAAACGGCAGGACTACCGATATGCCTTCGTCACATAGCGCTTCCGTCATTTCCAAACTATTAACCGCTGCTCTGCTAGTCCTGGCAATCCAGCCTTCACAATCTGCCTTGGCTCAGTTCCCAGCTGACAGTTCTGCCAACTGCGAGGGGGAATTGCCCCAGCAGCAAATGAACTACTGCGCTGCCCAAGAATATTGGGAGCGTGATGCCGAGCTGAATCGGATTTACCAGCCCTTCAAACGTGGCCTGTCCTTGACGGAGCAGGAACGCCTCACAGATAGCTCCTTGGCCTGGATTACCTTTCGCGATGCGGACTGCAAAGCTCGTGCTAGCCGCTACGAAGGGGGGAGTATTCAGCCCTTTATCCATGCTCGTTGCATGACCGAGCTGACTGAGAACCGCATGGCCGAACTGCCCAATCGTTTGCAAGGCTTTGACCTAACCTACGCTTATGCCGATCGCCAGCTCAACCAAAACTACCAAGCATTACTCAATGATGTGTCGCCAAGAGAGCGAGAGCTCGTTATTGATGCACAGCTCGCCTGGATTGACTACCGCGATCGCCATTGCATCTTCGAAACTATGGTTCAGAAAACCGAGGCGATCACCAACAACCCTTGCCTAACTCGTCTCACCGATATTCGCAGCCAGCAACTCAATGCTCAATACGGCCCCTGAACAGAGTTGCATCTGCTCAAAATCGCCATAGAACTACAAACTAGCCGTTGACTTCAGCGGTTCACAAGCCAACTTTGTCACCCGATGGCGATAGGCAAACATATCTCCCAGCCGCGAAGCGATCCAGCCTTCCAGTAATGGCTCCGTGGCTTCCCCGGCGGGTAACTCATACTCAATCGTATCCGTGAGCCGCATTGGGCGATCGCCATCCCCCTGCCCTAACGCTTCAAACCGATGACGATGCAGCCAAAACTCCATTGGCCCCTGCACCTGCTCATCCACAAATAGAAACGGCGGCTCACATTCCACATGGCGCGACAGCCAAGTCACGGGCAGTAGCCCTAACCACAAGCGAAACTCCGACTCCGCACCAATTCCTAAGCCCCCTTCCCGGCGAACAATCTCCACCGGTTGCCAGGGCGCTGCCAAAATCTGCAACACATCGGGACGAGCATGGAACTCCCAAACGGTTTCTACCGTGGCGTTGATGATGGAGGAATATTCAAATTGTCTCATTAACTCTAAGTCGCCTTTGGGCTAGGCACGCTAGCAGGACTCAACGGCACAAACTGCCCTGAGAGCGTCAGACCGAGCAGCATGGGGGCATTGGGTTTAATCTCTGCGCCAGTGATGGCACAGCATTCCGTTTGATGGGCGGTCGCCGGCATTGTTGAACGAACATCTGCCAGAGATAAATGATTAGACAGCCCTCGCTCTTCGCGCTCAACATAGTCCCACAGCACTTCACGAATCAAGCTTTGATACCCTTGATTCCCCGCTAATTTTTTTAAACGCTCCTTCAAGTCTGTCTCTAGCCGAATGCTTGTCACCTGCATCTCTGTTGTCGCGATGCGCTTTGCTGTGGTGACCATGGCTTCTTCCCTCGAACAAACAAATAAAAATCTACGCTCTAACCAAGAGCCCCTTCAATATACTACAGTCGTAATACTTGGAGCCGCTTGACCTGACACTGTGACCTAATAACTTTGTCTAAGGAGTTGCCTCCAATGGCTTAAGTCCCATTAGTCTAAGTTTTGTCAATAGACCTAAGAGAGTCGTTACCATAGAGATAGGAGATTTGTTGACCTATGGTCTACGAAGTCACCTCATGTTTGTGAAATGCACCTTCTCAATCGATAAAGCCGCCACATGATGCTGAATTCATTCGTTAGCATGGGCAAAAGCAAGTCTAGTTCTTCGATTATCCCTGGAGGCATGGCCATGACGATGCAATTCATTTTCCTTACAGGGGACCGTGACCTAGAACATTTAGCAGGGCAAGCCCAGGTGCTCCCACAGACCTGAAGCAAGCAACGGTAGCGAGCCCATCTCCAGGAAACATCCTCAAGTCCTTGATAGCCACGCTTCTGATTCATTTCTACCGTTGCAACCAACAATAGATGTCGTCCTTAAATGCTCTCTCTGTTTTGAGCGTTCCGAGCCATTGAGCCCACCTAGACGCCCTTCAATCGCCATGTCATCAAAGTCTGCTCGCATTTCTGACATGCTTCTGCAACGCCTTCAAGAAGCTCATCAACAAGGGTCTGAAGTTCGCATTCGCCTAGCCAACAGTAGCTTTCACGGGGTTCCTGTCCATCTCGATTCTGAATTCGTTGAGCTTCTCTGCCTTTATGTAGACGAAAGCGACGAAAGTGCCATTTGTGAACGAGCAATGTGGTTGATCAAGCTTTCTGAAATCGTTGCTTTTTCCTACCCTATCGATTCTTGGTCTAAGGAGCGCCTAGAGGCTCTGCTTGATACACCTGAGAGCAAACAAGACCCAAAGAAGGATAGTGCGGCCTAGAAGCATCCCTGATTGTTAGAATATTTTCTCCAAAGTAAAGCCCGGAAGCTAACGTAGCTTCCGGGCTTTACTTTGGACCTACCAGCCAGTTGAGGAGCTAACTTTTATAGCTTCTACATAAAAATACGGTTTTTCATCAAGTCACACACAAGTTGTCGGGTATAGGATTTTACGCTCGTATCTTTCTTTATCTCTCTTAAAGGAATGTAGCTGTAAGAGAGTTTGAGGTTATCCAGCCTCTCTAGTTCTATTTCTGTACTGACTATTTTGAATATCATCAAGCCCCAAATCGCTAACCATACTCCCCATGGCAAGTTAGAGGCTGGTCTAACTGTTCTTGAACTACTCGTTGGGTTGGCCGTCGTGGGAGGACTCGTGGCGATCGCCATCCCCACTGTTAAGCATCAGCAAGCTAAAGCCCAGGAACGCAAGAGCCGAAGTTACTTGCAAACCCTTACCCAAGCTCAAAAGCACCACTACACTCTGCATCAGGCATTTGCACGATCTCCTGAGTCTTTGGAAATTAACGACAAATCGAAGACTGTTAAAAGCTATGACTACAGCATTGCAGCCTCTAATGATGGTCGTGTTGTAACCCACAAGGCACGGTCTCGTCGCAGAAACTTGCGTAATCAGGTGAGTGTCGTTTCTCTCAAGGGCAGTGATCAGATTGACAGTCTTCTGTGTGAGGCAAGCGAGACAAACAACTTGCTCCTAGGTAATGGAAAGCTGGTAGGGGATATGTTGTTTTGCCCTGAAGGTTATCGTGTACTCCGCTAATACGTCACTTCATCTCTTGAAAGTTACGGCGTAGAAAGACTGATAGTTATACGGTATTTCTCTTGGCAGAGATTAGTCTATAGTCACCCGTATCTAATTGCTCTCTGTCCCTATAGCTGTGCAGACTCCCATGAGTACCGTCATTCCTCCTGCTCCAGAAGAAATGCTGGAAAAGATTCGCCAGCAGTTTAATGAGGCCCCTTACCCTAATGTTCCTCTGGAACAATCCCCTCTAGGTAACCGAGAGCTACTCTACAATCACAGCTTGATCACTGCGTATTACAGAAGGGAGCAGAAAATAGTCTCAACGACGGATAAGCTTATCCTTGATGTGGGTTGTGGTAGTGGCTACAAATCCCTGACGTTGGCAGGGGCTAACCCTGGGGCAAGGGTTGTAGGTATTGATATCTCTGAAGCATCTGTTGACTTATCCCAAAAGCGTCTCGCACATTACGGGTTTGAGAATTCAGAATTCCATGTACTAGGAGTAGAGGATTTGCCTCAGCTTGGTATGCAGTTTGACTACATCAACTGTGATGAAACGCTCTACTTGCTTACAGATCCGGTTGCTGGACTTACTGCAATGAGAGAAGTGCTGAAGTCTGATGGCTTACTGCGGGTCAATTTTCATAGCTCATTGCAGCGCCATTTACATCATCAGGTTCAGGAATTTGCTCAAATGACTGGACTAATGGATGAGTCCAAAGAAACATCTATTAGTCTGCTACGGGAATTTATGGCTTCCCTCAAGCCACAAGTCACTGCTAAGGCCAAAATCTGGAATCAGCAATGCAAGACTAATGATGGCCTCTTGCTCGCTAATCACTTACTGCGAGGTGATAAAGGCTGGACTATTCCTCAATTCTTTGCGGCACTGCGAGACGCCAGTCTTGAATTTGTCAGCATGGTGGAATGGGAAAAATGGGATTTGCTGACGCTGTTTGAAGATATTGAGGAAGTGCCTCTAGGCATAGCCATGGCTTTATCGACGGCGAGTCAAGAAGAGCAGCTACATATTTTCGAGCTACTACATTCTCAAAAGAATCGGTTGTTAGATCTTTGGTGTGGGCATCCGGATGCTGGCGCTGATGTTGGAGCTTCTCCTTTAGAGGATTGGACTCCGTCACAGTGGCAGCAGTCGCGAGTAGCCTTGCACCCTCAGGTTGCTACGGAGAGTCTCTTGCAAGCTCTGAGCCAAGCGGCATCTAGTAATACTACCGTAGACCTTAATACCGTTTTTGATAGGAGCGACTCACCGGTTCTCATTAACGGGTTGCTAGCCTCATGCTTACTTCGTCTCTGTCAAGGTCCAGCTCTGTTTGCGCAGTTGAAAGCCCACTGGAAACAGATTTGTCCCTTCAATTTCTTCGACCTCACAGCCACTACTGATCATTCTGCTTATGAGGCTGTGAGGGCTGAACTCATTCCCCTTGTGGAATTGGGGTATCTTTTTGTGGAAAATCTGCCAGAGGAGAAATAGATGTTTCAGGCAGAGTGATATGAAGTCTGGGTTGGCTGGGTAAATTGTATTCAGGAGCTAGATGACCCATCGCGTTCAACCTCTAGGAAATACGAAATAATGAAATCTTCACTCAAAGTCAAGCTACTTCAACACCTCGCTGCGAAAAAGAGCGGCAACGCAGGCTTTACCTTGATCGAGCTGCTCGTCGTTATCATCATCATCGGCATTCTGTCTGCTATTGCTCTGCCTTCCTTCTTGAACCAGGCAAACAAAGCTAAGCAGTCTGAGGCTAAGACATACGTTGGTTCTATGAACCGTGCTCAGCAGGCTTACTACCTTGAGAAAGGTACTTTCTCTGCTATTGGTGTTGCTAACGTTGCTGACAATGATGCGGCAATTGGCGCATTGGGTTTGGGTATTCAAACTGATACTGAATACTACTCCTATGCTATTACTGCGGGTGATGCAGGCACTGCTCCCAACACCTTCAAGGCTGTAACCAACGGGGCACAACCTTTGTCTGATTCACTCAAGGCTTATTTGGGTGGTGTTCAGATTGGTACTCAGGCAGGTACTGGCGAAGCAACTACCCTAGCTTCTCTTTGTGAAGCTGTAAAAGCGCCTGTACAGACTGGTGCAGCAGGAACGGAAGTATTTGCATTTACCTTTAATGCTGCTGGTGGTGATGGTGCTCCTGTGTGCCCCAACCTGAATGCGGATCCTGCTGGTTATACCCCTGTTAACTAATTTTTGAGCATTTCCATCTGTGGAATTTGATTAGAAGTTAGGTTGATTAAAAAAGGTCCCTGCTTGAAAAAGCAGGGACCTTTTTTGTTGAGTCTTAGGGGTTTTGCACCATATGCTTTCGCTCGGCTTTACAACAGGTCGATTTCGTAGAAGAACGATTAGGCTAAGCGATCGCCACTTCATCCAACTTCGCAAAAATCATCCGCCCTGCCGAAGTTTGCAAAGCCCCAGTTACAATAACATTTAACTCATCACCAATTCGCTCCTGCCCCTCTTCGACAACGACCATCGTTCCGTCATCAAGATAACCGACACCTTGTGTAGGCTCTTTGCCACGCTTCAATATCTTGAGGTTGAGGTTGTCGCCTGGCAAGTAGTTGGGTCGCAAGGCTTTGGATAAATCATTGACGTTGAGGACTTTGACTTCCTGGACTTCTGCAACTTTGCTGAGATTATAGTCAGTTGTAAGTAGAACGCCATCTAGGTCTTGCGCTAAGCGAACTAGCTTTGCATCAACTGTGCTGATGTCTGGATAGTCGCGGGAGTTGATGATGATTTGCTCGGGCTGGTTGGCTCGCAAGTCATTGAGGATGTCTAGACCTTGGCGGCCTCGGGCTCGCTTTTGACTATTACTTGCGTCAGCAACTTGCTGGAGTTCCATCAGGACAAACTGAGGAATGATGAGTTTCCCTTCGAGAAAGCGAGTTTCGATGAGGGCTTGGATGCGGCCGTCGATGATGCAGCTGGTGTCGACAATTTTACAGACGGCTTTGCTGGCTTGGTCTTCGCCCATTAGTAGGTCGCTGCTGGAGCCGGGGTTGAAGAGGCGGATGAGCGATCGCCCATGGGCATCGGCCAAGCTAACGCCTGTCACGCCAAAGAGTAATGCGCTAATCACTGCCACAATTGGCTTGATAAAGGAAAACTCGCCGGGAATGGGCAGCAGCAGGACCGGAGCTAGGACTAAGTTGGCAATGAGGAGCCCGAGTACGAGGCCAACTGCGCGGCTGATGAGCTGATCCGCTGGCATGGCGCGGATTTGCTTTTGGACGCGACGATAGTAGCCCTGGGCTAGGAGTCCCAATGCCCAAAACAGTAGGGCTGTGAAGCCTGCCGTGACAAAGCGGAGGCCTTGGATATTACTGACTTGTAGGAGAACTGGGTCTGGCAAATAATCAATGCCATAGAATCCGATTCCGGCACCCGCTAGGATGAATGAGATGACGATAACTGCATCGAGCATGACAACGGCTACCTGCGAGCCTTAACGCTTTAAGCCTTAACCCAGATATTATACTGGCTGGCTTCCCAGAACCGCTGTTTCCCTCGATTTAGCAGGGATTCGGTCAACCGCCTATTGGGCAAAGGACTTTGGCAATTTGCGTCGAGCTTATGATGGGGATCAGAGGATGAATCAGGCTCCGACCTCTGCTTATCTCCATATTCCGTTTTGCCGTCGCCGCTGTTTTTACTGCGATTTCCCGATTTCGGTGGTGGGGGATAAACGCCATGGAGATGATTCGCCTTCGATCACTCAGTATGTGGAGCAGTTGATTCGGGAGATTGAGCTGACGGCTCGGCAGCGGTCAGAGATTGCGCTATTGAAGACGGTTTTCTTTGGTGGAGGGACGCCTTCGTTGTTGTCGGTGGGGCAGCTGGGGCAAGTTGTGGATGCATTGGAACAGTCTTTTGGAATTGAGGCTGGGGCGGAGCTGGCGATCGAGATGGATCCTGGAACGTTCGATTTGGCGAAGGTTCAGGGCTATCGCGATGGGGGGATTACGCGGATCAGCTTGGGGGCTCAGGCGTTTCAGCCGGAGCTGTTGGCAGCTTGTGGGCGGACCCATGGGGTGGCGGATATTTATGCGTCGGTGGAGCTGTTGCGGCAGGCTGGGGTGGAGAACTTTAGTCTGGATTTGATCTCGGGGTTGCCTGGGCAGACGGTGGCGGATTGGCAGGCTTCGCTGGAGGCGGTGGTGGAGATTGCTCCTGCCCATGTGTCGGCTTATGACTTGGTGATTGAGCCAACGACGGTTTTTGGTAAGCGCTACGAGGCGGGGGTGGGGCCGTTGCCGGAGGATGAGGCGACGGCGGAGATGTATCGGTTAGCCCAGGAGACTTTGACGGCTGGGGGTTATGGGCATTACGAAGTTTCAAACTATGCGAAGCCGGGATTTCAGTGCCGCCATAATCGGGTGTATTGGGAGAATCGCACCTATTACGGGTTTGGGATGGGGGCGGCGAGTTTTGTGGATGGGCGGCGGTTTGGGCAGGCTCGGACGCGGCGGGAGTATTACGCCTGGTTGGAGCAGTTGGAAGAGGGTAAGGCGGAGCGGGGGGAGTTGCTGACGGCGGAGGATGAGCTGTTGGAGACGCTGATGCTGGGGCTTCGGTTGGCGGAGGGGGTTGCGCTAGTGAGGCTGGAGGAGAAGTTTGGGAGGTCTGTGTTGGGGAAGATTTTGGCGACGGTGAAGCCTTTTGAGGGGAAGGGTTGGGTTGCGGTGGATGGGGAGCGGCTGAGGTTGACGGATCCTGAAGGGTTGCTGTTTTCGAATGCGGTTTTGGCGAGTTTGTTTGAGGTGTTGGAGGATGGATGACCCAATGCCTAAACCTGTTCCACGGGCGATCGCCACGTAGGGGCTGGGTTTCCCCGCCCCATTTAGGTGAATGCGCCTGAACGCTGGGATTGGCAACGTTCAATATTTCTATTGTTGGCTGGATCTATCGCTTGGGTGGAGGCAAGGCGGGGTCGGGAGACCCGGACCCCTACAAGTTTTATCGGGTTTAGGCGTTTGGGTTGAATTGGCCGGTTTGGACATCGGTGCAGAAGGCTTGGGTGCCGGTTAGGGCTTGTTCGCGGAGGTTGACGTAGACTTTTGCGAAGGGGGGCTGGCGGTCGGTGAGGCCCCAGAGGTCGGCGGTGACGAGGATTTGGCCGTCGCAGTGGGGGCCTGCGCCGATGCCGATGGTGGGGATGGTGAGTTTTTGGCTGATTTGGCGGGCGAGGTCGGTGGGGATATGTTCGAGGACGATGGAGAAGGCTCCGGCGGTTTGGAGGGCGATCGCTTGCTCAACCAAAACATCTTGCTCCACCTCTGCCTTGCCCTGTTGCCTTAGCCCAAGCTGATGGATGGATTGGGGGGTTAAACCGATATGTCCCATGACGGGGATGCCGACGTTAACAAGGCGGCGTACGGTTTCCACCATTTCGGGGTGGCCGCCTTCGATTTTGACGCCTTGCATTCCGGCTTCTTTGAGGACGCGGCCTGCAGAGGCGATCGCTTGGCCCACGCTTTCTTGGTAGGTCAAAAAGGGCAGGTCACAAATCAAAAGCGCCCGTTGGGTCCCCCGCTTAACGGCTCGGGCATGGTGAATAATTTCATCCAGGGTGAGAGGCAGGGTGCTCTCGTGGCCCAGCACTGCGGTGGCCATGGAGTCGCCCACTAGGATCAAGTCTGCACCGGCTTGATCAACAATGGCCGCGCTGGTGTAGTCCCAAGCCGTGAGCGCAACGATGGGCTTGCCCTGGGGCTTATATTGCATCAGCTTTTGAACTGAAATTCCCATGGGTATCGCTCCATCATGCAAAAACTGGACCTAGCGATGGCTGAGTCAGGGGTAAATACCCTGCCAGGTCACCCCAGCCATATCGCTAGTTCCAGTCAATCACAGTCAGATAATTTCAGGTGCTGAGGTTTCGTTCGGGAAATACGAAATTCAACCAAGAACGCAAAATCGGAAAATTCCAGATCTACGGTAGGGGCATGGGTTTCCCTGCCCGGCCCAGACA
>CALLAT010000075.1 GCA_938002085.1 uncultured Pseudanabaenaceae cyanobacterium | reverse complement strand
AGACAATCATTTTTATTTTGAGGATAGAGTTAAGGCTTTTGATTTTGAGCGTTATGACATAACTGGAACGCCTTATGTAGATAGCATTACAACGAGTGATGGAGATGATGTCATCAATGCAGGTGCAGGTGACGATAGTGTCAGCACTGGAAATGGCAATGATGTGATTGTCAGCGTCAATCCCGAAGCGGTTCTTCCAGGTTTTGGGGAAATCGATACTCTAACGAGTGGTTTAGGCTCAGATCAATTTATCCTAGGAGATCACTACTGGCTAGCCTATGACGATGGCAATGCCGCTACTGCTGGCGAAACCGACTACGCGAATATCACCGACTTCACAACTGGCGAAGACACTATCCAACTCCAAGGCTCCGCCACCGATTACCTGCTCGACGATAGCTCTGGTAGTGAAACCCGTCTCTACCGCATCAAACCCGGCAGCGAACCCAATGAACTCATCGCCATCCTCCAAAGCGTCACCGGCCTAGACCTCAACTCCAGTGACTTCACATTCGTTCTCGCTCCATCCACTTATGTTGGCACCAATGCTAGCGATGCCATGTTTGGCAGCAATGAAAGTGAACGCTTCTACGGATTAGAAGGCAATGACTTTATCTATGCAAGAGGTGGAACCGACGAATTGCACGGAGGTCATGGAAACGACTACTTGAAAGGAGATGGTGGCGGAGATCTGATCTACGGGGGAGAGGGAATTGATACTGCCCGTTATGAATCTTCTAACGGGGCTGTGACCATCAACCTCCTGACAGAAACGGCATCAGGATTCCATGCAAATGGCGATCAACTAATCTCCATCGAGAACCTAATAGGCTCCCGCAATTATGGAGACAATCTAACTGGAGATAATCAAAATAATCGTATTTACGGCTTAGGTGGTGACGACCAACTATATGGCCTAGATGGCAACGATATTTTGCAAGGGGGCCTAGGAGCAGATGTCTTAGACGGTGGAGCAAAAGCAGACTGGGCTTACTATCATCGCTCCAGCACGGGAGTTCAAATCAATTTGACCACAGGCCTTGCTACAGGTGGAGATGCTGAGGGTGATACCTTCATATCAATTGAGCTCCTGTATGGCTCACAATTTGACGACATACTCATTGGAAAAAGCGGAGCCAACACGCTAACTGGAAATGGAGGTGATGATACCTTAGATGGCCGAGGAGGCTCGGACAGCTTACTAGGTCGCCATGGTAACGACACCTTGATAGGAGGAGCCGGTATGGATCGTTTTCGCTATACAGAAGCTATTTTTGGAAATGACACCATCATGGACTTTGAAGACAATAATGACCTAATTGATATAAGAGGATCTGGCCTGACCTTCGGAGACTTTGTTGTTAGTCAGCAAGGTCTGGATACGCTCTTAACCGTGAATCCCGATAATCAGGTGTTATTGAAAGGAGTAGATGCAAGCCTAATTGATGTTAGCGACTTTCTGGTTTGAGCTTTCAATAAAAAAGTGCGTATGCTGCACCCCCTACGTTGAACAATCTTTTGAGATCAATCATGTTGCTGATGCCCGGTTGGCGCAAAGCTTTCTTGCTGGTGATCGAGGTCAATCGGGTGAAATCCCGTCTATTCTAAAGATCATCTGTCGGCTTGAGTGCTTGAGATTGAATCAACGACAGGAGGCTTCTGAGCTGCACGGGCTTACTCATATAGGAGGTGGCTCCTGCTTGGAGACACCTTTCTTTATCAGCTGCTGTGGTTCGAGCCGTGAGGGCAATGATGGGTAAGTCTCGGAAGGCCTTGTCTTGGCGGAGTCGTCGGATGGCTTCTAAGCCATCCATCACCGGCATTTGGATATCCATCAAAATCAAGGCTGGCTTCTCTTGGGTGGCCTGGGCGAGGGCTTCTTCTCCATCGTGGGCAATTTCCAGCCGGTAGCCGTAGCGTTTTAGATAATTGATCAGGGCAGAGCGAGTCGCGGCGTCGTCCTCTGCAATCAAAATGTAGGGAGGTTCCTTGAGCTTGGTCGGCCTGGTGATCTTGGGCTCTGGGAATTGGATGAGGTTATGGGGTAACTCCACCGTAAAGCAGCTGCCTTTGCCTAACTTGCTGGTGACACGAATGGTGCCGTGATGTAACTCGACTAATTGTTTCGCGATCGCCAGTCCTAGCCCCAAGCCGTCCTGACTCCGATTGAATTGGTTATTGACTTGAAAGAATCGATGGAAAATATTTTCCATCGCCAAGTCTGACAAGCCAATTCCAGTGTCTTGAATGGAGAAGCAAAGGCTGGACTTGTCGGGGTTGGGGGTAATGCTAAAGCGGACCTGACCTCCCATGGGGGTGAATTTAATTGCGTTGTTAAGTAAGTTGGTGAAAACCTGCTGTAGTCGCTTTGAATCAGCATTGATGGTCCCCAAATTGTCTGGTAAGTCTGCGATGAGTTGGATCTCTTTGCAGGCAGCGATGGGGGTCATTGCATCAAGACTTGCCTGGCATAGAGCCTGGATTTCCACGGAGGCTTTAACTATCTTGAGTTGCCCCGTTTCGATGCTGGTTAGGTCGAGTAAATCGTTGATTAACGACAGGAGATGCTGACCACTGCTGTCAACTTTTTGAATGGCCTCAAGCTGTTCTGGGTCCAGGTTCCCGAGCATGCCTTCCTTTAGAATTTCAGATAGTCCTAGGATGCCGATGAGCGGTGTGCGTAATTCATGGCTCACCATGGCTAGGAATTCATCTTTGAGGCGTGCGGCACGGCCAAGCTGAGACGTGTGAGCGGCTAGGGCTTCATTGGCTGTGCTGAGTTCTTGAACGGCTGTTTCTAGTTTGCGGTTTGCAGTACGGCGCTCTGCTAGGACGGCGAGCACAATGAGGACTGTGAAGGCGATGACAATAATGAAAGACTGAAGCTCAATTAAGGAACTGTTCAGGTCTCCGACTGCAAAGATTCCTCGTCCTCTGACAGTGCCTAGAATGGCGATGGCACTGGTCAGAAAAACGGCTGAGGTTGCCCCCAGTTCTCCCAGGCGAAATGCCGCCCAAATGAGCAGTGGAACTAGCATGTAAGCCAAGGATTGCTCGCCCCAGAAAGAAGCTTTGGCGATCAGGCACAACAGGCTGACTAGAACAATGACTTCGGCTAGCGAGGCTTGTTCATGTAGGCCAGGTTTAGGGGGGAGGGGGGTAAGCTGCGTGGATTGCCGAGGGGAGGTGCGAAGCTTGAGGCGATCGCTTAGCAAGAGCAGTATGGGACTGAGAATAACAATCCCAGCGACGTTGGAAACCCACCAGACTCCCCAGGTTTCCCCCGCATCTGACCAGGGAATGATTCGCTGTGACGCCAACATCGCAACACCGAAGCTGGCGTTGACGACAGGGCCAATTAAACCTGCATAGAACAGAAATTGGACTGTACTGCTGACATGTTCGAAGGGATGGCGTTGTTGAAGAGAAGACTTGAGTAAACTGGCGCCGAGCCAAGTGCCTAAGGTCGTTCCCATAGCAATGCCAAGAACAGCTAGAAAAGAGGAAATTAGAGTTGTCCAGCTCTGGGGATTCCAAAAAGCCCAGATGTTTGCCAAAAAGGAACCTAAAATTATTCCAGGTAGAACAATCTTCCCGTAAATGATTGCTGCAGCAATTGCGATGCCATCTGGTGGCCAGACTGGAGTGACATCGTTGGGAGTAGAGGCCAGACTCCGCGATAGCTGGGCTAACGCGGAGTAAGCAACGGCCAGAAAAATGTTGACCGCAAGGGTGCGGTTCCAGATCGGTCGCCAGAATCTATGAAACATGTCCTTGCCCGAGCGGAACGGGGCTAAGACTGTAATTTTCCCTGTTCTTTAACCATACCTGAGGGGCCCTATCATTGAGGGCTGAGGCCCCTCGGGTCTATGCGATTATTGCATGGGGAAGTGCAATCTAAAGGATCTGGATGCTGCCGTCATCTTGGAGGTAGATTGATCTATCCCCTGGGACTCTGAATCCAGGATTTACCTCGATGCGCAAGATATCCTTTTGAGGCTGGCTAATCTCGACTTCTAAGGGATTACCGAGGGAATCCCAGAAGACCACGGAGGAGTTCTCTATGGTGCCGCCTCGGCGAGTTAGGCGGAAGCTGCGGGTGGGCGAGACGGGAATGGGATCACTGCCCTGGACTTCTTCCAGGAGAATCATGCCAGCGGTGCGGTTAACTAGCTCGACCTTGACTTGCTCGCCGGGGATGAAGCGAATGGGCTTGGGGCCGCAGTTGGAAGCGCAGGTGCCAGCTTGGGCTGGAGCCGCAGGCAGGTTGACGGCTGCAGGCAGTAGCAATGACAGTACGCCCAAACTAAGGGCTAGGGAGAGTTTGCTGGGCCGGGCTAAAAATGTGAATAAAGGGCGCTGTGTGGCTCGTGGGGAAGAGGTCATGGTTAGGACTTGTCGGTAAAGGATCTAATAAAGCGGTGGTTGCTATTGCTTGCCAGTTTGCCACAGACCTTCTAAAAGCTGCCTGTGGACCATCTCGGGCTTCGTCTCAGGTCTAGGCCTGGCCGCACTTTTCGCCTGGGAGGAAACTGGTAAAATTTGATAGGAAGAGTACCGAAATGCCTTGCTAGGAAAAGCTTTGACCGGGGAAAAATAACCGGGAGATGGGCTCGGGTATCGGTGCCATTCTGGGTCCGATTCGCAAAGGAAACGCCGTGTGATGCCAATAGATATTTTGAGCCTAGGCCTGTTTGTGGGACTGGGGGCGATCGCGGGTATCTGCTCGGGGCTCTTAGGCATCGGTGGCGGCATGGTGATTGTGCCGGGCCTGTTCTTTCTCTTTGGCTTGGTCCATATGCCCGAGGCGGCGCTGATGCATATGGCAGCTGGCACGGCGACCTGCATCATGATTTGCACGGCGGCTTCTTCCACCTGGGCGCACCATAAGCGAGGCCATATCCATTGGGATATCTTTCAGCGTGTGGTCGCTGGCATTGCCGGGGGGGTGATTGTTGGCAATCTGATTGGCAATCGCCTCAATGGCAGTCTGCTTGAGCTGATCTTCGGCCTCTTTCTTGTTGTCGTGGCGACGAAGATTTTCTTTGGCAAAAAAGCTGTCCTAGGGGAAGAGGCCCCGGCTCAACTCCCGACGATTTTGGTGGCCAGCCTGGTCGGTGCTGTCATTGGCTTTAAGTCTGGGGTACTGGGCATTGGCGGTGGGGCTTTGAGCGTACCGTTTTTGCTCTACTGCGGCTTGCCCATGAACCATGCCACGGGCACCTCGGCTTCATTTACCTTGCCCATCGCTTTGGTCGGGACCGCTTCGTTCATGCTGTTGGCAGGAAATCAGCAGGAGTTGATTCCTTGGTCCACGGGCTATGTTTATTGGCCTGCGGTGGCGTTGGTGGCTCCATTTACAATGTTGGGGGCTCCGCTGGGGGCAAAATGGTCCGATATTGTCCCGGCTGATAAGCTCAAGACGATGTTCGCAGGATTGTTGCTGCTGATTAGCCTCAAGATGTTGGCCGGGACAGGGTACTTAACCTTCTGGGTTTAATGGAGGCGCTTTTAAGCTGCGGGAATTGGGAGCCTAAGGGTTGGGATAGCGCTCTTGTTGCAACTCAACTGTTTGGTTAACCTGGTGGTCGCCAACAAAGATCAAGAAACGAGCTGTATCGGTGGGACCGTTGCTAAACCGAGCTTCTAAACTGGTCTCTTCAACCAGCACATAACTGACGTTGCCATCTTGCCAGACGGTGCTACAAGTCCCGAGATCACAAGTGATTTTGCCGTTGCCCAGGTCAATGCTGTCGGTGAGTTCCACAGTCTCGCCACTCAGTTCCACCTTCATGGCTTTGAGGGTAAAGTTGCCTGCATTTTGCTCACCTGACCAAGGCTCGAAGGCCGCGACCATGACATCCCAGCCTCGGGCCTCATAGTAGGTGAGGGTCTTTTGCCCTGCTGCGAGGCCATCAGGCGATGCATTGACGGCTTTGCTTGGCTTGGCAGGTTCTGCACTGTTTGGGGCGGGAGTGGGAGCCTGGGCGGCTGGCGTTCTGGGGGCCGGGGCTTGGGGAGTGGGAGCGGTTGCTTGAATCTGTGAGCTGTCGTCCTGGGCGGAGCTGGAAGGCATTGCTGCAGAAACACCTGGAGTATTGGTATCGCTGAGGGCGGCTGAATTGTTTAAGGTTGTGCCTTCGGTGGGGATATTGTTCGCGGAGTTGGCTTGTTGGCAGCCTGTTGTCAGGAGCGCACAAAGGATGATTCCGTAGGAAGCGGGTTTTGCGATCGCGCCCACAAAATGCCGGGAAAACGATATGGGGTTCAGCATGAAAATTGTGATATTCCAGTGATGTTGAGCAGAAGACCCCAAATTTCGTGAGCTCTGCATGTAAGGCGCTGCGCTACTGACTGGGTACTTCCATCTCTCTAAAAGCATTGTTGATATGCTCTTGGTGTAGACAAACCTGCCAAGTACCAGACGTTCGGTTGTTACATACATAGCCCGGAGAGTAAATTTCTGAATAATGGCTCCTTTTCCTGAATCTTCAGCGCAAAACCTGGCGCCGATGCTGCGCTGGTTTGTGGCATTGCTCCCGCCTGAGGAGATTCAGGTAGCTGCTACGGCAGTGATTGAAGACTTGACGGCGAGATATCAAACGCGAACAGCAAAAGCGCCGCCCCACATTACGCTGGTGCCACCGTTTGAACTGGCCACTAATGCGATTGATCCGGTGAAGCAAGTGCTGGCAAACTTTGCACAGCAGCAGGAGCCGTTTGGGGTGAAGCTGGATGGGTTTAGTGCTTTTCCACCTCGGGTGCTTTTTCTGGATGTGGAGCGATCGCCCCAACTCCTAAAGTTCAAAGCAGATTTGGAAGCATGCCTCGTTCAGCAATGTGACCTTCCCCCTGACAACCACAGCAGGTTTAGCCCCCATCTGACAGTTGCCTCTCGCAAACTGGATCGGGCAAAGTTCAAAACCATTTGGGCAGAGCTGGAGTCACAAAAGTTTGATGCGGCTTGGGAGGCCGATGCTGTAACGCTGCTGCGCTATGAGAAGCAGCGTTGGCATGTTGAACAATTGTTTAAGCTAGGGGCCATTGGCTGAACCTGGAATGGGGATTAGGAATAGGAAGGGAAGACTGCCACCCTCATAACTGCCACACAGGCTGAAACTCTCGCCATCTTCCCATGGGTCTTAAGACCCAGAACGTGCAACGGACAACCTCAGGAAAATCCATGGCGACCCAGAAAATTATCGGCTTTGGTTCTAGTGCTGTGATGTTCGCTGCCATGCTTAATGCGGCACCAAGCCAAGCCACGATCAAGCTTGATACCACCTTGCTCGCCACAGAGAGTTGTGAGGCCACGCAGTCGATCAAGAAACGCAGAAATGCGGGCAATGTTCGCCTCACGCCTGGCGAAAATTATCGCGTCATTGGCAAGAATCGCTCTAGTGAGGCGACCCATTACCTCTTGAAGTTAGAGGATGCTAGTCCGAGCCTGCGTTGGGTGCCCATCGGTTGTGGCCGTCTTGGTGAGCGTCCCGCTGGGGAGCCGCAGCAATCGCCCCCAAAGGAGGAGATGCCAGCACCTGAAACGCCAGGGCCATTAGCACCAGAGGACAATACGCTGCCGCCTGTACCCAGTACAGAGCTCCCCGATCTAGATACCAGCCGTCAGGGAGACTTCCTCTTGGCCTTGAGTTGGCAGCCCGCCTTTTGTGAAACGAGACCGACGAAGACTGAATGCCGCAATCAGTCTGCGGATAGCTTTGAGGCAGGTAATTTGGCGCTCCATGGCCTGTGGCCTCAGCCTAGGGGCAATGACTATTGTGGTGTGAGTGCCGAGATTGAACGCTTGGATAAGAGCAAGCGCTGGGATGAGCTGCCGCCTATTGAGCTAACGGCTCAGACGCGTGAAGCCCTGGCGGAGCAGATGCCGGGCTATGCTTCGAGTCTGCATTTACATGAGTGGTATAAGCACGGTACTTGCTATAGCAACTCTCCTGAGGAGTATTACCGCGAATCCCTGGCTTTGATGGATCAGGTGAATGATTCGCTGGTGCAGGTGTTGTTTGAAGAAAATTTGGGGCAACGCATTTCTAGCCGAGAGATTCGCCAAGCGTTTGACCAAGCCTTTGCTAATGGGGCTGGGCAAAAGGTGGAGGTTGTCTGTGCTAGGGATATTAACCAGGGGCGGCGAGTGATGGTGCAGGAGTTGCGGATCTTGCTGAAGGGGAAGGTTGAGCCGGGGACTGAACTCGCCGATTTGATCCTGGAGGCTCCTCAGGCAAACGCTGGATGCAGTAGTGGCATGGTTGATTTTGCAGGGGTGGATCTCTAGGGGCTGTTCATAGCCCCAGTCTGTTGTTGTGTTTTAGCTCCTAGCCCAGTCTATTGCCGCCTCCAGCAAGGCCTCGTTATTACCCGTTGTATCCGGTATCTCCCAGAAACTGAGGCCAACACGTTTCGCTGGTGCTATCAGGTCATTCTCCATGAGCACTCCCGTCTCGTAGCCAAAAATCGTCAACTGATCTGCATTGCCAGTGTTTGCAATGCTAATGACATTGCTATTGCTCGGATCACCCCAACCGATGCGACCATTCGCATTATTAATTGGCGTCAGCCCCAAGGGTAAGCCTGCCGCCAAGGGGTGACTGTTATTGGTGAGATTGATGGAAGTACTGCTAGGCAAGAAGTTTACGCTATTGGCCATGCCTAGGTCGTCGTAGAGAAAAGACTCCCAGACGATGACCGGGATTGCGGTACCAGTGAATTTGGTATTGACCTTGGGGGATTGAATGGTTTGGGAGATCAGGATCAGATCTTGGCCATTGGCATCGCTGGTTTGGCTCACGTCATCATCTACAACCGTGACGCTGTAGCCTTTGCTGATGAGCAAGTCGCGGGCGATCGCATCTGATCCGGTTAATCCCGATGAGCCTGCGACAAACAGCGCTTGCCCGCCGACTGTCGCTTCGTCGTTGTCAATCACTGTGACATCAATGTCCGAGATGCTAATACCGTTATAGCGAGGGTCTGTGCTGGTTGCACTGTGGGTAATGGTAAAGGTGTTGTCGCCTTCCAAAATGTTGTCATCAACCGCAGTGACTTTGATGTTGCGAACGGTTTGCCAGTTTGAAGGAGAGAAGGTCAGGGTATTGCGATTCAGTTGAATTTGCTCATTGTTCGTGCTGATTGAGAAGGTCACAGGGGCGGTGGGCTGACTACCCATGCTGATTTGGTAAATGTCAGTCAGGCCAGCTTCTGAAACTTCGGTTCCGCTATTTGTGGGGATGATGGTGATACTGGCGGGTTCATCGTTATCAATCACATTGACATTGATATTTGCGATCGCAATGTCGTTGTAGCGAGGGTCTGTGCTAGTTGCGCTGTGGGCAATGGTCAAGGTGTTGTCGCCTTCCAAAATGTTGTCATCAACCGCAGTGACTCTGATGTTGCGAACGGTTTGCCAGTTTGATGGGGAGAAGGTCAGGGTATTGCGATTCAGTTGAATTTGCTCGTTGTTGTTGCTGAGGGAGAACGTCACTGGGGCAGTGGGCTGACGGGTCATGCTGATCTGATATATGTCAGTTAGGCCAGCTTCTGAAACTTCGGTCCCACCATCTGTGGGGATGATGATGATACTGGCTGGTACATCGTTATCAATCACGTTGACATTGAGGTCTGAAATCGCAATGTCGTTGTAGCGAGGGTCTGCGCTAGTTGCGCTGTGGGTGAGGGTAAAGGTGTTGTCGCCTTCTGGAAGATTGTCATCAATCGCACTGACTTGAATGCTACGAATGGTTTGCCAGTTTGATGGAGAGAAGGTCAGTGTGTTGCGGTTCAGTTGAATCTGCTCATTGTTGGTGTTGATGGAGAAAGTGACCGGGGCAGTGGGCTGACTGCTCATGCTGATTTGGTAAATATCAGTCAGGCCAGATTCTGAGACCTCTGTTCCTCCATCTGTGGGGAGAATGGTGATGCTGGGAGCGATTTCGTTATCGGTGATGGAGACGGTGGTGGTGGCGATCGCCAGTTCCTCATATTCCTCATCTGCACTGGCAATGCTGTAGTTGATATCGCCGCTGTGGTTGCCTTCCACGAAGGAATCATCGACGGCATTTACGGTAATGGCTTGGGCCTGATTCCAGTTGCTTGGGGTGAAGGTCAGGTCCACGGTTCCACTATCGGCCACTCCTAAGTCCAGCTGACCATCGGGGATGAGGGTGAGGATCACGTCGTCCTCTGGTTCTGCGGTTAGGCGAAGGCTGAGGTTATCGCCATTGCCGCCTTCGGTGACGGTTGTGTTGCCACCGGATTCAATGATTTCCAGGCCTGGGGTAATGGAGTCATTGTCTGTGATGGTGGCGGTTAGGGAGGCGATCGCTAATCCCGTGTCATAGTCTCCACTACCACTGACGATGCTATGGCTGATACTGCCGCTATGGAGTCCTTCAACATCACTGTCGTCCACTGCTGATACTGCGATCGCTTGGGGGATGTTCCAGTTCGCAGGATTAAAGCTCAAGGTTGAGAGATCGCTGCTTAATTCACTGTTTGGATTGATGGCAATGGTTACAGCTCCGCTGGGCTGGGTTGCAAGTGCAACGGTGTAGCTGTCGGTTAGCCCCCCTTCGCTAACTTCCGTGGTTCCATTGGTGGGAGTGACAATGACACCCGCCGTTTCAACGGGGCTTAAAACCCTGACTCTGCTGCCATTGGGATTGTTTTGGCCAAAGCCAAAGGCTGCCACATAGATGCGTCCGCTGGGATGCACTGCGACGTCCAGGGGACTGCGGAATTGGAGGTTGCTGCCATCGGGGTTTTGCAGGGTTTGGGTGGCTGAGACTAGACCATCGGCCCCCAGCTCAAAGCTTTGTAGGGTTCGGGGTCCACTGAAGAAGCTGACCAGTAACTGGCCGTTGAGTTCTCCGGAGCCTGTGTATTCTGTCAGACCATTAGGGCTGGTGCCCCCGATGGAGCGGGTGTCATAGATGAGGCTGGCATCAAAATTGGGATTGGGCTGAACGCCAACGGGATATTCCGTGACTTCGCGTGGGTCTACCCCTGCTGTGGGGTTGCCGCCGTTGAGTACGTACTCGTCTCGGGATGGATTGGGATGGCCATAGTAATTCCCTTCCTGAATCAGCGCCAACATTTCATTGGGCTTAGCGTTGATGGAGGGGACGCTGCCATCTGGACTTTCGGGCGTGCGAGCAATGCTGCCGAGGGAGTTTTGGTTAATGCCGCTGTAGAGGCTGCCGTTGGAATGCCAGGCGAGGTCATAGGCATTGCGCAGACCTGTGGCAAAGAGTTGCACCGGGGCATTGGTGGCGAAGGGATCGTAATTATTGGTGGTGGGGTCGCTATCTAGATCGAGCCCGACGGTTTGGACATTGACGGCTGTGCCGGTTTGGTTCGTGGGGAAGCTGGGGCTATTGACATCGGCCACGATCACCGCCGCGCTGAGCAGGGATTCATCCACGCCCCAGTTTGGGGTGCCGCCCAAGGAAGCCACGCCACCAACGGTTTGATAGAGCTTGCCATCGGGGCCGAAGGTGATGCCATTCGGCTGGTGAGCCAGATCGATGGAGTTGGGCAGCCCGGTAATGTAGTCCTGTTTGGTGGTGGTACCGCCTGCGATCGCGGGCAACTCTAGTTTGGAAATCGTGCCGGAGAAGCCGGTGTTGTCCCGTTCCGCATAGGTCACCCACAGCTGTAGATCGGTGGCGGTGGCGTTAGGGTCAAAGGTGATGCCGACGATTTGGGCGCCATCTTGGGCGAAGACGGTGTCGCTGCTGGTGGCGATGCCTGTGGAGGGGTCGAGGTTGTACCGCAGAATGTTGCCGAGGATGTCGGAGGCATAGACGTTGCCATCGGGACCGACGGCGATGGAAGAAATGCCAATGCGAGATTCACCGCTGAGTACGTCTTGATTGTCAAAGCGGAATCCTGCGGGACTGGAGCCTTGGGCTCCGGTGGTGAAGCTGGTGCTGAAGGGGGTTGCGGCTTCGCCTTGGGTGTTGAGGAGGTCGTTGGTGATGACGATGTTGTAGGTGCTGAAGGGATTGAGGGGGCCTTCTGGGGTGAGGGATATGACGCCACCAGTGATATCGGAGCCTAGGCTGGCGGCGATCGCATTTCCACTACTGTCTTCTAGCTTGAAGCTATCGCTGCTCAGGCTATTTGGGTCAACGGCTTCGCTGGCAAACTGCACTCGAATCGAGGCTTGGGTGTCGATATTGGTCGTGCCATTGCCAGGGGTGACCTGGCCAACATCCAAAGCGAGGGCGCGCTCTAGATATTGGGGATTACTTGAGGTGAATTGCCAGGGACTCAGCGCTGCGGTTGTGGAAAAGTCCAGGTTTGGTTGGGACTGGCTGACGAGCTGTTTATCCGTCTGATTAGCGGCTTGTTGGCTGGCGTCGCGCAGGGCCTGGTCCAGGTTGAGCAAACCGTGACCCGTTTCGCTGTCCCAGCCGGGGCGCTGTAGATCCGTCGCGGAGTCTTTGAGCAGTTGGATGATTTGGCTGTAGCTGAGCTGGGGATGCTGTTGCCACAGCGTTTGAACGGCTTGGGTCGCTTGGGTAGCGGCTAGGGAAGTGCCTTGGGGAAAGCCCGTGAGGCTGGTGGGGACTTCTGCCAACAGGCTGAGACCTTCGCCATAGTTGGAGTAGGCTGCACGGCTGGTTTCTCCTGCACCCGTCTGTTCCGCTGCTCCCACAGTCAGGATGTTGTCAAACTGCTGAGAGGCCAGGGCTAGGGCCGAGAGGTTGGTGTTGCTGTTTCCAGTTGCTAAAACAACAACTACGCCCTGCTGCTGAGCAAATTCCAGAGCCGCGATTTCAGTTTGGCTCAGGGCTGTGCGAGGTTCGATGCTGCCATCAGCCTGGACTTCGGTCAGGTCAAAGCTCAAGTTGGCGACGGCATTTTCGTGGCCTAGGGCTTTGGCGGTGGCGACAAATTCCACGAGGGAGGCTGCCCATTGTCCAGAGCCGACTGCTCGACCCAGCCAGATATTTGAGGGGATACTGTGGGACGCAGCGGCTTGGCTGAAGGCTTCGAGAACTTGGCTACCGTGGGAGTTGGAGGTCGAGATGAGGGGATTGCGATCGCCTTCTACCCAGTCGTAGCCGAGATAAATTTGTCCGTTTCCAAGGCTTGAGCGATCGCCGTTTGGCAAGCTGTCCTCGAGGTTAAAACCTGTATCGAGAATGCCGACGAGGGGCTGGGATAGACTCTCGCTATCGCCCAGAAGCGTATCTGTTCGGTCCTCGAACTGGGCTGGGTTGAGTTGCTCTCCAGGTAGATGCCCCAGGGTCGGCAGGAGTTCGGAGGCCTGGCCCAGCTTGGGGTAAGGCAAGAGCTCTGGGCTATGTAGTGAGAGTTGCCCTTGGAGCCGAGGGGAGTTTGATAAGTGCGCTGCTGGAGCCAGTGGGTTGGAAGGTTGGTCTAGTGCTTGGCCCAGTTCGTTAGAGGACTGATGCAAAGCTAGTTCTACAGACAACGAGTTATCAAACATGGAGGCGATCGCAAAAAGAAGGTTGCAGCCATATTTGTGAGCTTGAGGCCAAAGTTGCCTAGCAGAAGCTACTAGAAAGCTACGGTCGAGCTATTCCCAGAGGAAAAGCTGCCGCTCCAAGCAATCTGCCAGCGCTGTTGCCTATGGGACGAGGCAGCACGGACAAGGCTTGGCTTGCTAACTACAAGATATGGGGTACAGAAGAGGGGGTAGATCGGCCAGGAAAACTTCTGAGGCACATCCGCAAGATGGCGTAGCTCTCTCAGTGATTTTTTAGGCTTTGGCAATAGACTCGTATGTTTTATTACGTTAGCAGTGGTTGAAAAGACTGAGGGTGAAGCTTCACTATATTTTGTGTTCAATTCTATGAAGCTAGGTTGCTTTTTCTCTTTTCAATGCTTTTTAACTCAAGTGCTGCTGCCAGCATGACCTCATTCCCTATGGTTTTGAGTTGGAGTTGTGGCGGGGCTCTATCGCGATTGGCTTTGAGGGGCAGACGTTGTGCTTTGGGGGGCAGGTGCTCTGCCGATGAGCAGTGGCAAGCTCAGGACGCCCAGTAAGGTCACAATCGCTGTGAGAACCCAGATGGCGCGACGACTGGGGCGAAAGTCGCCGCGTTCAATTTGGCTGAAGACTTGGCTGTAGCGCCAAGCTGCAAGAACAATAATGGCAATGCCAAAGACGACCAGGCCAATGCCTAGGTCTTGGGAGTTGATGAAGGGATCTTTTAAGGGAGCTTGGCCGGTTTCGAACTGCCTGAGGAAGAGGCCGAAGCGGGCGATCGCAAATCCAAAACCAATCAAGGCAATGGAGGTGCGAAGCCAAGCGAGGAAGGTGCGTTCGTTGGCTTGGTGTTCTCGCTGGCGGCTGGGAGGCCGGGTCGGGAGGCTAGAATGCTCAGGCTTCTGGGAATTGGCCATGGAGAGCGAGGCTAAAGCCTGCGAGAAGTGGGTTCGATGAAGGCGAAGGATGGTTGCCCAGCCTGTCCAGCATAATTGGTGGGGTTCGTCGTTATTGCTTACTCGGCATTACACCTCCAATCTTGAGCCCGCTGGGCCACTGCGGCCACGGGGACCTGCTCAAAATAACGCTGTTGAAACATCACCTCCTGAAGCGCCATGAGAAACAGAGCAATGGCTCTTTCGCCCACTGCTTCTGAACTGACTTCCCTCAAGCCAATGCTGACTTTGTTCTTTTGGCAGGACAACTCAAAGCCTAGAGCCGCGATCGCCCCCGATGCTAATCCCATCAGCCTGCCCTTATCCCGACTTAAATCAATTCCCAAGCGTTCCTCCAAGCGCGCGATCGCCACAGCCTCCCCCGTGCGACTCATATACTTGGCAATTCCCAGTAGCGTTTCCCAAGTGGCTTGTGCATCAGCTTTGGCCGTTTTGTAGGCCAGGGCTAGGGGGCGATCGCTACCCTGTGCTTGCTCAATCCAGGGGCCAAAATCGGTCCATTGCTGCGGACTCGTCTCCATCATCACGGGGCTGGTATCGCTAGATTCGGGAGATGGCTCCGGGCGCTGCCGTCGCCAATCCCAAATCCAATCAACCTGCTGCGCCTCACTGGACTGAATTGCAGTGCTGGGCCGCACAGCCTCCAACCGAAACTCATACTGCTTCTTGTAGGTATTGAAATCCAGCTCGCCGACGACATCAACCGGGCCTTCGAGCAATTCATCGCGGTAATGGCCCCACCAAATTCCCGGAAATGGATCAGAGCTAGAGTCGTCTTTGAGTTCAAAAATGCTCTTGATATAGCGAATCTTTCCGCCGCGCCAGTCTTTGATATTGAAGTTGGCTGGATTCTCAAAACGACAGTTCTGAATTAACAGTTTTGGTACCGGATTGCCCATGCCACAGGGTTCCAATAGCTTCAGCTCACGAAACAGCGGCTGACCCAAATCCGCCACCGTTACGACCAAATCGGCCTTGAGCACCTGAGCAGATGTTGAGCTGAACTGCTGGGCGCGCAGGGCCTGGTTAATGCCCTGGGCAAATAGCTCCAGGTTTTGTTCTGGCAGGCTCATGCCTGCCGCAAATGGATGGCCACCAAAGCTATTCAGTAGATGCCGCTGGGATTCGAGGATGGGATAAAAGTTGATGTCATTAACCGAGCGGGCCGACCCTCGGGCCAGATGGTTTGCTGAGGTAGAGGAATTGATGTAGGGGCTGGGTTTCCCTGCCCCCAATTGATCTGTGACGCGATGGGATGTTGTGGTGGGCGAGGAGACCTCGCCCCTACCAGGTTTGCTAATGGCTTGGGGGGGAGTTGTGGGCGAGGAGACCTCACCCCTACCCGGATTGGGAATGGCTTGAGGAGGGGCAGATTCTATGGCAGTTTCATCGATGCTGAGCAACACCGTGGGCTTGCCATATTCCCGCGCAATCTGGCTGGCGACTAGGCCCAGGACACCCACAGGCCAGCCCCGCTCCCACAGCACGATCGCTCCCATTGTCGAAAGATCCATCGTCGCCAGCTTGCGCTTAACCTGTTCCTCCAGGCTCCGTTGCAATGCCTTGCGCCGGGTATTCAGCAGCTCCACCTGATCCACCAAAGCCTTGCAGCGCCTTTCATCCCGACTGGTCAACAGCTCCACGCACAGGCTGGCATCGCCCAGGATGCGGCTCACCGCATTGATGCGGGGGCCAATACCGAAGGAAATATCTGTGGGGCGATCGCCGGTCCGCTTACAGCGCTCCAATAAATAGGCCACACCGGGGCGCTGATTCGGCGATCGCGTCAGCTGCTGCAATTCCCGCAGGCCCACCTGGGCCAGATAGCGACAGTCACCTCGCAATGCCACTAGGTCTGCAATCAAGCCAATGGCGACTAGGGGCAAAAGTTGGGTCAGCAGCTTCGCCGGGGCATCTGTTGCGCCTTGGTGCAGGGCTTCAATCAGCTTGTAAGCCACCGCCACCCCAGATAAATCTGCCAGGGGATGCTCAGGGTCTAGGCTACGAGGATTAATCAAGGCGACCACATTGGGTCGCTGTTCGGCCAGGCTGTGGTGATCCGTCACGATGACCTCCATGCCCATGCGGTTGGCCAGTTCAATCAACTCACCATCGGTGCTGCCGGTGTCGCAGGTAATGATCAGCTTGGCTCCCCAGCCTTCAAGCTTTTGCAGTCCGCCCAGGCTGAGGCCGTGGGATTCGGTGAGGCGATTGGGGATGTAATAGGTGAGGCGTTGCTCAGGGCCAGCGCTAGGCTCAAACCAATGACTCAGGCCTTCCCACAGCACAGCCGTTGACGTAATACCGTCAGCATCGAAGTCACCCCAGATGGCAACTTTTTCGTCATTTTGACGGGCGAGATGGAGGCGATCGCAGGCTAGCCGCATTTCTCCAGAAAAAGAAAAGGGCTCGCTTGGGGAATACTGGGTAAGATCTAGAAATTTGGTGATTGCATCGCGATTCCGTAGGAAGCTGGCTTCGCCATCGCGCCAACCGCGTTGCCACAACAGCTGTGCAGCGAAGCGACCATCAGCACCGGGCGAATAGCCTCGAATCAGTTCCCTTAACCACTGGGGGAGCGACGGTTCGGCAGGGACTTCCCAGGGTGTGGCTGGTGTTTCAGGAGCCAAGGTTTCAGGTGGTAAATTCTTAGGCTGTTCCATGGATTGACCCCTGGAGAAGCGACGGGACCGAAGTAATTAGGTGAGGGAGAGAAGTAACGTGACTGGAGATCTAACGTGACTTTAGGGCAATGGCTTGGGCTCGCGGCGATCGGTAGCGCCCTCTACATTCTCTGGCAAATTCGCCAAATCGTGCTGCTGATGTTTACAGCAGTGGTCCTGGCGACCGCTGCCAATGTCATGGTGCGGCGGCTCAAGAAGTTTGGCCTCAGGCGCTCCCAGGCAATGCCCCTGGCTGCGGTGCTGCTGTTGCTATTTGCAGTTCTGTTTGTGGGGTTGGTTGTTCCGCCCTTTATCGAGCAGTTTCGCGAGTTGATCCTCCGCATTCCCCAGGGCTTGCAGCAGCTCCAGCGCTTGGTCCCCAACGTAATTGACTATGTGCTCGGCTTTGTCCCACCAGGGGCTGACGGCATTACGGACATGTTGGAGCAGGTTAAGGCTTGGTCCCTCAATGAGGTGGTTGAAACACCGAGCACAACCCTGGAATGGGACTTTACTTGGTTACCGGATCAAGCCGGGGCGCTGTTCAAGAACTTCTTTGACTTCTTCAATAACGCCCTGGGCGTTGCCCTCCAAGTTTTGCTGGTGCTGATTCTCACTCTGATGCTTTTGGCCAATCCCAAGGCCTATCGTCAGGCATTGCTGGTGTTGTTTCCCTCGTTTTACCGTCGGCGGGCAGATGCGATTCTCAACAAATGCGAGATTGCTCTGACCAATTGGTTCTCGGGGATTTTGGTCAGCTCCACGGCGATCGCTATCACTAGCGGTATCGGCCTGTCTCTCCTGGGCATTGACCTCGCCCTCGCCCATGCCTTGCTCGCGGGCTTGCTCAACTTTATCCCGAACCTAGGGCCAGCCCTCAGCGTCGTTTTTCCCATCTCTGTTGCGATTCTGGATCCCCAGCCCGGCTTTAAGGTGGTGGGTGTCATTGTTCTCTATTTACTCCTCCAAAATCTCGAAAGCTACGTGCTCACCCCCACGGTTATGGCTAAGCAGGTTTCTCTGCTGCCAGCCTTAACCCTGGTGGCCCAACTCTTCTTCGCCAGTGTCTTTGGCGCTTTGGGTCTATTGTTGGCGCTGCCACTGACGGTGGTGGCCATGACCTGGATTCAGGAGCTATTAATTAAGGACATCCTCGACGTCTGTCAGCCCCCGCCTTGGGTGGAGCGATTTAGGATGGCCCGCAAGGAGGAGGCTCGCCTGGCGGCGAACTCAGGCTTGCAGCTCCAGGCTGAAACCGTTCTTGCGCCCCAGGGCTCTCTAACTGTGGTGGAGCAACTTCCGAGAGACGTGGTTTCGGATGATTTTGCAGATGCCCCGGTTGTGGAACCCAAGGGCGCTGAGCCAGAACCGGATTAGAGTTAATTACTCAGCGCTTTACTGCCGTAGCAGCGGGACAGTAAGGCTAGGGCTGCCATGGCTGATATTTCCTTGAACGAATGCTTGAGCGCAGCTGCGATCGCTCTATATCTCAGCTTGATATGAGAGAGGTTACTCTAGTTCCCCCATTGCTTGGGTGGCGATGCCTGTGGATTCCGTCACTAGAAGGCTTTGGCACTAATGCGCTGGGCATGGCCAAGGGGCGAGTCAGTCTTTCTGCGGTACAGCCTAGTTACATTTAGAGTAAAAGCACCGTGAAAATACTCTTGAGTGATTGCCTCTTTGGGCCTGGAAGCGTTTAGGTTAGAAGTATCTGAATTCTGGGTTAAGCATTATGGCCAAGATAGATAAGGGATTTGATCCGGGTTCGCTGCTGCAAAGTGTAGGAGGCTTTGCCCTTTTTCTACTGGTCATTACAGCGGGCGCGTTGATACCGCTCAAAGCGATCGAGCTCGTCTCTGGCTATCCTGTTTTGGATGAGTTGGTGAAGTTTGCCAAGGAGCCTGCCATTCTTGATGTCAAAACCAGAAGCAATAATAATCCTGAATAAGAACTGACTGCTTCCAATAAAACGAAAAAGCCCCGAAGGATTG
>CALLAT010000074.1 GCA_938002085.1 uncultured Pseudanabaenaceae cyanobacterium | reverse complement strand
TTGAAACCTTAGAGCTGCGGAATGAGAGTGTGATTTCGGCTTCTGCTGGTGGCCAAGGTAGTGGCGGCAATATTGAGATTGCTGCTGAAACGATCATTGCCAAGCCTTCGGGAAATAGTGATATCACTGCGAATGCCGTGGCGAATACAGGGGGAGAAATTATGTTGGATACCTCTGCATTAGTGGGATTGGAGGTGCGCCAACAACTGTCTAGTCAGAGTGATATCACAGCTTCTTCTGAATTGGGGGCGCAGTTTGGCGGCACGGTAGAATTTGCGCAGCCTAACATTAAGCCAGACTCGACCTTGGCTGCATTGCCAGATGCGACGCTAGAGCCTGTTGATCGTCTTGCTCAGGGTTGTAATGTGGGCGAGGCTCAGTTTCACATTACGGGCCGAGGTGGGTTGGCGCGATCGCCCTTAGATTTACCAGAGCTGGGTCTTGCGAAGGCGGAGCTTGTCTCGCAGAAACGTTCGCAGGGGAAAGAGGCTAAATCTGTTAGTCAGTTGTTTGTGCAAGTCAATGAAGCAGTCTCCCTACGCGATCAAGGCTTTTATCCCAAGGCTCTGGCTCAACTTGAAGTCATTTCTCGCAATGAGAATTTGGCTGCATCAGCTGATTTGCAGGGACAGGTCTGGAGACAACTGGGCATTACCTATCGATTGTTGGGGCAGCAGCAGCAGGCCAGGACAGCCTTGGAACAGAGCTTGGCGATCGCCTCCCAAGCGGCTGATGGTCCCGTTCAGGATGCATCGCTTTCCCCTGCTGCGGCAGCGACATTACTCAGTTTGGGACATGTTGCCAAAACTGAGGATGATCTTGGCCCCGCTCGCCAGCAGTACCTACGCGCCCTGAAGTTGGGGCGAGGCTCTGAGGTGGAGAGCTTGATTGTGGCGAGTCTGATGGCCTTGGACCTAGAGCAAGGCCATTGGAGTGAGGCTCAACAGTGGCGTCAGCAACTCTATGAGCAAGGGATGCGTCGGCCTGATTCTGAAGCGATTATGGCAGCTCAGCTCCATGGTGTGGCGGTACAGTTGGGGAGCTTGCGAGCTTTTGGACCATCGGATTCTGTCGTGCTAGAGCGCCTACAGGGTGAGTTAGAACATCTCGTAACACAGGCCAAACAACAGCATGACCAGTCCGCAATGGCCTACAGTCTGGGCTACCTGGGACAGGTGGAAGAACTGTCGCAGAACTGGGAGAGGGCCCAACTATATTCAGAACAGGCGTTGCAGCTTGCCCAGATCGGTGGGGATGAACTGATGGCCTATCAGTGGGCTTGGCAGCTGGGTCGCATTGCTCGCCATCGCTGGCAGCAGGCTGATGATCCTGCCTGGTATGAGCAATCCATTGCTGCCTATCGCCTTGCGTTGGACTCGCTGAATTCCTTGCGCAGTGACCTAGTGACAGTTGCCCCTGAATTGCAGCTTTCGTTTCGGTCTGGAATTGAGCCGGTTTATCGAGAATATGTGGACTTGTTGTTGGCTGAGCCGGTTGGGAGAGACTCAACCCAGCAGTCGCTTAAATTGAAAGCGGCGATTAATACTGTGGAAGCCTTGCGCTTGGCAGAATTGGATAACTATTTGCAGGATGCTTGTTTGACGACTAGGCCGCGCTCCATCGCTGAGATCGATGGGGGGGCGGCTGTGATTTATCCCATTGTTTTGGGCGATCGCCTGGAGGTCATTGTTAGCTTGCCCGACGGAGGAATGAGACGCTATAGCCAACCCGTCAGCCAGGCTGATTTAGCCAAGACCGTGAAGGCTTTCCGTGCTGGTTTGGTCTGGCGCAGTCAGCGAGATTTCCGTGAGCCCAGCCAGCAACTCTATCAGTGGTTAATACAACCTATTCTGGCCGAGCTGAAAGACGAAGCCGTGGAGACGCTGGTGTTTGTGCCCGATGGTGCGCTCAAAAATATTCCCCTTGCGGCACTCTCAGATGGACAAGAATATTTGATTGAGAAGTTTGCTGTGGCGACGGCACCGGGGATTGAGCTATTGCCTTCCCAGGGAGAAATTGGCCGCCAAGCAGAAACGCTGGTCGCTGGAATTACCCAAGAGCAACAAGGGTTGACACCGCTGCCCTATGTCCCCCAGGAATTGAATGATGTGCAGGCTGCGATTCCAGGCCAGACGCTTTTGGATGAGCAGTTTACCCGGCAAATGCTGGCTGATGCTTTAGTCGACTACGATGCCTCGATTGTGCATATTGCGACCCATGGGCAATTTGGTTCCCAGGCCTCGGAGACCTATATTCAGGCTTGGAATGAGCAAATTAGCCTGGCGCAGCTGGGAGATATTTTGCAGGCTCGTTCCCGCGAGGGGCTCTCTCCGACAGAGCTGTTGGTGTTGAGTGCCTGTGAAACGGCAGTGGGTGATGAAGCTGCTGCATTGGGCTTAGCTGGAGTGGCAGTGAGGGCTGGGGCTCGGAGTACATTGGCTTCGCTTTGGAGTGTGAATGATCAATCGACCGCAACATTAATGGCAGCGTTCTATCAACAACTGGCTCAGCCTGGCATGGGGAAAGCTGAAGCTTTGCGGCAAACCCAGTTGAAGATGTTGAAGGACCCGGTTTACAGTCATCCCTATTATTGGTCAGCGTTTACGCTGTTGGGTGATTGGCAATAGGAATTAGTCCCAGGCATCTAGCTCCGTGACCCAGTAGTCCATCAGAGCGGTGATTTGCGATCGCCTTGCTTCAAAGGTGGCCGCAATCCAAATCAGTACCAATCCCAGGGCAATGCCAATGGCCCATAGGAAGAGAGAATCATCCTGGATGTATTGCCAGATTTGTAGCAGCACTCGCAGGGCAAAGGTGGCGGTTCCCACATAGAGAAAAGCACGGACCCGGAGGGCGATGCCTGCGGCGATGAAGACTAGGCCCAGACCGATGGGCAGTAATCCGGCGGCGAACCCGCTTAAGCCTGCAATGCCCACCTCGGCTTGGTAGAGCCCGCTGAGGCAAACCGTTGCTGTGCCGAGGCAACGCAGCCAGTGCCGCAAATTGCGAGCAGGTTGTTCTAGCAACTGGTTGTTGAACTGGGGATCAAACTGGGCGAGGAATAGGAAGTTTGCTCCCAGCAAGCCGCCGTACCAGAGGATGTCTCTGAGGTTGAATTGGTCGAAGATGCTCAGGAGTGCCCAGTCCACCAGAACCAAGCTGATGTAGCCGAGGCGAACCTGGCGACGACGCTGGGCGAGGCCTGCGTAGAACACCGCCACAATGAGCAAGACCTGAATCTTGATATCCCAGGCGGTGAGTAGCGTGACGATGCCAGGCATGAGGGCAGCCCAGCGCTGACCTGCTTTGCTATTCCAACCCCAGCGCTCCCAGGGCATGATTTCCAGGAGCATGGCGATGGGGCAGGCGACGGCAGCGGCCCAGGCCAGGAGGGTGGGCCAGAAGTAGAGCAGGTGAATGCCGTAGCCCAAGGCGCAGAGGAGCTGGACGATCGCGGCATCAAGCCAGGGAAAGTTGAGGACTGACTTGCTGTGGCGGCTTTCGATGAGGGCGTAGAGACCGGCGATCGCCAACAGTCCCATCCACAACAGACCACCCGTGTCGCTCAGGGGCATGAGCAATGCCATCAGGGCGATGATACTGCCCAATCCCCAATGGGCTGCGGTGAACTGTCGGAGGCCATTGGAATCGAGCTTCAGCCAGCGGCGCAGTAGGGGTAGCAGCAAGCGCAAGCCCCAAGCCAGGCCAATGCTGAGGAGGCCAATGAGCGTGATGCCATCGCCTGCATCGCCACCAGAGGCTTGGGACAGTTGATAGAACAACAGCTCGAAGCAGCCAATGGAGACCATGCCTAGGCCGAGATAGCCGATGATATTGAACGGTCGGTGGCGACGGCTGACACCAAGGAGAATGAAAGCAGCAACAATGGTGATGAGGCCACTGTAGGTTGTAAACCGGGCATGGCCGAAGAGCAGGCCGACTAGGGCATAGGCGATGGGGAGGAGGTGGCAGCTGAGCTCTAGGAGGCGAGCGGTGGTCTGTCCAATTCGCTGCGGCTTGGGCTGGTTAGCTTGGGCTTCTGTCGGCTTGGCGTTTGTGACTTTCTGTAGAGTCGTCTTAGCATTGGACATTGAGATCTTGGCAGGGTGCTTTGCCAGCCACAGCTCTCCAACGAGGAGTAAGAGCCACCCTGAGGCTAGGAATGCCACTGCTGCTTGGAGAGGACTGGCGTTGAGCCGTTCCAATATCATCGCTAGAGTCAGGCCGCCAAATAACCCCAAACCCAGAGCGGCACCGTTGCTGCGGATGCGCCAGAGAGCAAACATCAGGCTGAAGCTGGGCAATGCCGCTGCAATGATTGCGGAGTTGCCGACGCTACTACTGGTTCTGCTAATGCCATCCACCATAAGGCTCAGTAGTCCCAAGATTAAGGGCACTGCGAGGACAATGCCCCAGCCTTTCGTGGCGCGGCCATAGAGCTGGGTGAGCTTGCGAGGTTGGGGGCGAAGCAATCCCCAGAGGAGCCAAAGCAGACCCACTTCTGCCCCCCAAATAACTGAGTCTGCTCGCAGGGCCATGCCGTCTGGCCACAGTTCTTGGGCCAGGTCTATGGTGAAGGCGATGCTCCAGAAGACCGCGATCGCCACCACCCACAACCGCTGCCAACGACGGCTATGCAATCCGCTGAGCAGAGTTGCCAAACCAAAGCCCGCTAAGCGAGTGCCCGTTTCCATCCAACCCAAGGGCTGAACCAGGGCGATGGTAATAAGACTAAAAACGCGAGCTGTTTTGGGATAGAGACAGCGGGGATGTTCTGCCATGGCGAGCAGTCCCAGGGGAACGAGCCACCAGAAGAGATGCCCCAGGGGGGAATCGTGGCGATCAAAGTTATGGATGACTAGGTCGAGATAGCTGAGCAGGAAGCCTAATCCAGCGACCAACAGGCCCGTGACCCAGCCGCTTTTACGCCAGGGAAGAGGCAGGCCTTTGACCGGGCCGATGCCCAAACTGATGAACCATTCCAGCGCAACGCAGCCGAGGCAAAGCAGACTCCAAGGCAGGAGCGTCATGTCTCCGTCGATGACGTAGGCCCAGCTAAAGACTGCACCCAGGGTGAGGATTTGGAACAGCGCAATCCAGCCACCGCCCGATGCGGTTTTGGCGGGGGATTTTGTTGGGGCGGCTGTTGAATCGGAAGTCTTGGAATTGGAAGTCTTGGAATCGCTTTGGCTTTTGAGTTGAGCTTTGGAGGTTGCAAGGGCAGTCTGCGCTGGGTGGAGCTTGCCAATTTCTCTGCGTTTAGCCATTACCCCTAGGGCGATAGCTGAGAACGTTAAGTTCAGCGCCCGCATCAGTGGGTTGCCAATGCTAAAGATCGTGAGACCAAAGCCCAGGGCGGTGGAGAGGAATAGGGCTTGGCGAGCGAGTTTGGCTTGCTTGCTGCGGTGGAAGCCTTCTCCGAGCCAGAGGAATAACAATAGGTAGGGAAAGACGGTGACGCCGACGAGGGCGAAGGGCATACCGCTGTTGCCTGCGATCGCCGCCACCCGGTCTACAAACACCTGGCGTAACGCTTCTGGAGCAAACCGCCTTGCCAACCAAATGGCCTGAAGCCCAACGAAAAAGATGGCGGTTAAATCAAAGGTTGTACGTAATCGACCCAGGCGATCCCAGAGGATGAGCAGGCCCAAGAGGCTTACGGCAAAAGACTGAAGGGGGGGCTCTAACTGGAGAGCGACAACCCAGCCCAATAGCATTAGCAAGCCACCGACGGTAGACCAAAGCTTGCCAGGCAATTTTGTTGTTTCGCTGCGATCGCGCCAGAGCAACACAGCTCCGCAGAGGCCAATGGCAAGACCCAACTGGGCGATGGGAACACCGGCTGCGAGGACGGCGCGACTGAGCAGCAGTAAGGCTCCAAACAGGAGCACTAAGGCGATGGAGAGCGTATTGTTTTGCTTGGCTGTTTTGGCTTTGGCAGCCTCTGTTTTCGCCTTCTGGCCAATACTATCTGCGGGGGATGGAGTCTTTTGGATCTTGGTCTGAAGTGATGACTTGTTCGAGGCTTCGTCGTCGGGATAGACCAAGTTGAGAGCGGTGCCCACCATGGCGACATAGCTAGCCAGCAACGGCATGATACCGATGCTCCAGCCCCAGTGAAGCCAGCTCAGGGCCAGGACGTTGATGAGTAGGCGCTGGCGATTGGGTAATGCTTTGGTTAGCGGTGCCAGGGTTTGTTTGAGCAGGAAGCTGAGGGCGATCGCCACAACGACGGCCACAATCCAGCCCGTGGGCGATCGCCACAACCCAAATCCATCCACGGCCCAAAAGTTAATCGGCACCAACAGCAGCGCCACCCGCTGCACCATTTGCGCCGTGAGCTGAAGCTTAGGATTGCGCCCGGCCCACTGCCCTGCGCCCCAAAAGGCCAAGGTATAGCTGAGCAGCACCAGGTACTGACCCACTGCCGAGAAGTTCTGCCACTGGCTCGCTGCCAGAACCGCCGAAGAAACCACGACCATAAACAGGCCGAGGAACAACAGCCAGAGGACGCTGACCTCTGCCATAAACGACTGCATCCAATTGCCCAGCGCCGATGGCTTCCGAGGCGTTGCAGCCTTAGAGGTGGTCGTTTTAGAGGGGACAGTGGCCTTTTTAGCGGCGGCTGAACTGGATTGAGCCTGGGTAATAAATTTCCCGCCTGCCGCTGCTGCTAGGGCCGGTTCGCGCTTCGAGCGATCTGCTGCTGCTTGGGCAGAGGTTTGAGCTTGAGCCAGCGGCAAGGTGCAGCTCAGCTGTTCTTGCCCCAGATTGCGCAGTCGCTCATCGGAGATGAGCCCCAGCTCGTAGAGGCGATCGAGCCCTTGGAGCAGCGCCGGGTTAGAAGCGCGAACGCTGAGCTGGATGGAAAGAATCGGGTCTTGGGGAGTTGCCACGGGCAAACCTCAGGGACGCAGTGGTAATAGCATGGCCAGCTCAGTCGTCCATTCACCAGTCAACGCGTGACAGTCGAGGAGATTGGCTCGCTGAGAGAGCATTCGGTAGGAGATGGACCAGGACTCGAAGAAAAGGAGGCAGGATATTGTCCAAGCAGGGGCTGCTTCAGAGCGGTGAACCCTAGCCGATAGAGCATTTTGGGGAACGCCCCATTAGTATTCCCATTCTCCGTTTAGGCTGGAGAGCGCTGGAGCTTTTGGATAAGCTGGTTCAACTCATTTACGGCAGGTTCATTGCCTTGAGCGGCGTAGATTTCAACGCTCATTTGTAAATTCTCAATCGCCAAGGCGGTCTCGTTTAAGCTGGCATAGGACATGCCCCGGACGTAGTAAACCGCTGGCTGATAGACGGGCCCTAAATTTTCAACTCCTAGTTCCACCACCCGCTCATAGTCCGCCAAGGTGAGTTGATATTCTCCGAGCTGAAAGTAGTACCATCCCCGAGCGTTGTAGAGATTGATATTGTCGGGAGACCGCTCGATGGCTTGGGTGATGAGCTGGATGCGCTGACGGTTTTTCCGAACCAAGAACTCCGACGGAGAAGCCGTTTCTTCAGCTTGTTCAGCGGGGGCTGCTTCGCTCGACTGGGCCAGGGTGACCTGGCTGGTCGCGAAGAAAGGGAGGGCCATGCCCATCGCCATCCAGAGCATTAGGGTCAGGCTAAGCTTCTGTTTGAACATCTTTTTTAAGCGCTCCGCATCAAGATTACGCCGATGGTAGTCTCTGGAATTAAGGCTTGGGAAGGCTGTTTTTTTGATTTAAATCAAAGATGGTTCTGTTAATTTTCTTGCGACTCAACTCAATTTTTACTGTTCGGCTTAGCGTTTTTTGGCACTTGTTGCTGCTTCTTTCTTTTCCTTCGCAGGCGGCTTAAAGTTTCTTGGGACATCCCTAAAAAAGAAGCCAGATGACCCAAGGGCACTTTGGTTTCTATATCTGGGCGAGCCTCTAGTAAACGTTGGTATCGTTCTGGAGCCGATCGCGTTTGGAAATCCAGCACCCGCTCCAGCGAGGTGGTGTAGTAATGCTCTAGAAGATGCCGGTTTAAGTCGATCCAAACGGGGTCTTGATCGGATAGCTGCTGGAGTGCAGTGTGGCTGAGCGCTAGCAGCTTGGAATCCGTTACGAGGACCAAGCGGTCTTCGCTGGGCTGACGATAAACAAAGCTAAAGTGGGCCGCTGCAAAATGCCCTTCAAAGCAGAACCAGCGGGTCACGTCTTTTTCTTCATGCTGGTGGGAGGCGCGCAAGATCCCCTCAGTCATGAAGTAGATGTGATTGGAAACCTGCCCAGCTTCGAGTAAGACCTCATCTTTGGGATGTTCCACCACTTGCAGCGCCTTGCAGAGCGATCGCTGCTGGGGTGGCGTCAGAAGCACAAGCTGGTTGAGTCGTCTCAAAAGGGTGTCGTACATGGGCAAGCTGTTTCGTACAGGGGCCGAATGCCCAAACCAGCGCCAGAACGGTAATCATTGGGGAGCAAAACGTTTTTGGGCATTGCTCCCCGCAAAGGCTGACTGATCTGGGCACCCCACTCACTTTAGATTCACCGTTGAGTAGCCATCATTCCAGGCCAAGCGTGACAATCTTTAGGATGGTCTTCAGGTTTGTCATTCATTGCGCAGAGTCGTTGATGATCTCCGCCAGTAATTTGAGCTTTTGATCATTTGCTCTGGCTTTGTCTTTGTTCTTTTTTTCCGCCGCTTTGTGCTTTTTCGATTGTTCCATGACATGTTGGTTGGCACAGAGCAGGGCAAAAACAAAGAACGCGATGGCTGGACCAAAAGGCATGATTGGATTTCCAGGTAGATTGCTGATATGGATGGCAACCACAGTCGGTCTGGGTTGCTTCGATAATTAGAGTCTCCTCTTCATTGATAGGGAAGTCAGCCCATCTAGCTTGATCTAAGCAGTAGAGACGGTTCGAATATTTTGTTTTGCTGAAGGTCGCTGATTTCACAGCCGCTGACGAGGATTTGGGCTAGCGCTATTTGTCCGTACAATGACGGACTTTGATGGACCTTACATTAGTTGCATTACGGTAATTTCAGGGGGACAGAAGGAGCGCCCTGGCCAGTAGCTCCCCAAACCGCGATTGACGTAAAGCTGATTTTGACCCCCCAGATGGTTTGGATGTTGATGGAATCCCCGCGCCCATTCCCAGTGGTTCATCACCCTTGTAAAGCTTTGCAGCAGACCTGCATGCCGCTGGAGCTGGGGGGGCATGTGCAGATACAGCGCCGAGAAGTACTTGGGCATTACGCCCAGCCAGGGGAGGTTGAGCTGGCCACCATGGCTGTGGCCGGAGAGCTGGAGGTCCACTCGCCAAGCTTTTAATACCTCTGCACTGTCAGGGTTGTGGCTGAGGACTAGGCGGGGCAGGTTGGCGGGCAGCGGGGCGAGCACGGTCGCTGGGTCAAAGTCTCTGGCCCAAAAATCAGGCAGTCCCACCAGGGCAAAGCCTTCGCCCCAGGGATAGGCAATGCCGTTCCAGAGAACGGTGATGCCGCTGTTTTCTAGGGCTTGGGTGATGACAGAGCGCGATCGCTTCGCCAACAAATCATGGTTGCCCAGCACGGCATAGGTGCCGTAGGTACTGCGCAGCTGCTGGAGCTGGGGGGCAAGGCGATGAATCAGTTCTGGCTGGCTGGTGACAAAGTCCCCCGTGATGCAAATCAGGTCGGGGGATTGGGCATTGGTGGTGGCGATCGCCTGGGCCAGCATGGCCTCACTGAGGCGAATGCCATCGAAGTGCAAATCGGAAAGTTGAACGAGCCGTAATCCTCGGAGCCGTAGGGGCAGGTCAGGAATCGAAATTTGCAGTCGTTCCAGGGTGAGGGGCCCTGTATGGATGGGGCGAGATTTCAGATTCTGGGCCAAGGATCGACTCAGCAGGGACATGAGGCCCATAGACATTGGGGAAATGGCACTACTTCAAGGTTAGAGAGTGACCGCCTGCGTTGCCAATAATCTTGTGTTTGCGAGCTACGCTGGCGCTTTCTAATGTTTGAGAACTGTAGCAACCGCTGCTGAAACCGGCTTGAAATCAGACATATTCTCCTTTTCGTCGGGAATAACCTTGAGCAAATCTGAAGTAATCCTGAGAGAGGCAGCATTAATGTAACAAACGCGTTACATTAAGCCCATACATAAGTTTTCAAGGGAATCGCCATGAACCAAAACGAATACCTTCGTCAACTCGCCCAGCGTCAGCCTCGGGCAGTTGTGGCTACCCGTACGGAAGCCCAAGAGCAAACTGGCTCTTGGCAAGATGCGGCTGTTGCTGCTGCGATTGCAGTTGCTGCGCTGGGTCTTCTGTCTAGCCTCGGCTAGATTTATCTGTTACTTGCGTAACAGCAGTTCGTCGTTCTTCGCCCCTGGCTTCGGTCAGGGGTTTTCTCATTTCTGGCCTGTTTGCTGAGAGGGCTTGCCTTCTGTCTGGGCTCAATCGCCGATTGTGGAAGCACTGGTAATCGGCGATGATGGGGGAGCTACGCTGGAAGGCGACTCTGCTGAACCATGGCCCATTCTCAGTTGCAAGTTCCGCCACCGCCTGAACCACCTGATAACCCAAAATTCCAGCTCTTCGAATCCGATGCTGTGGATTGGCTACGGGGCGTTGCCGATGATTCTGTGGATTTGATTATTACGGATCCCCCCTACGAGTCCCTGGAGAAGCATCGAGCCATTGGCACCACCACTCGTTTAAAGAATTCCAAGGCTTCGAGCAATCAGTGGTTTGATATTTTTCCTAACGATCGCTTCGAGGAGCTATTCGACGAGCTGTATCGGGTGTTGAAGCGCGATCGCCATTTCTATCTGTTCTGCGATGCGGAGACGATGTTTGTGGCTAAGCCCATTGCTGAGAAGGCGGGGTTTAAGTTTTGGAAACCGATTGTCTGGGATAAGGTGGCGATCGGCATGGGCTATCACTACCGAGCGCGCTATGAGTTCATTCTGTTTTTTGAGAAGGGCAAGCGCAAGCTCAATAACCTGGGCATTCCCGATATCCTGACGGCGAAGCGGGTCTATCGCGGGTATCCCACGGAGAAGCCGGTGGAGGTCTCGGAGATTTTGACGGAGCAGAGCACCCAGCCGGGGGAGTTGGTGATTGATCCCTTTATGGGCAGTGGCAGTGCGGGGGTGGCGGCGCTGAACTTGGGGCGTAATTTTGGCGGTAATGATAAATGTGATGAAGCTTTGAGTGTGAGCCAGACGCGGCTGCTAGAAGTGGGGGAGGTTTCAGAGCAGTTGATGCAGCCGAATGAGTTGGGGCCGGATAATGTGCAGCTGGGACTGGGCGAGGTGGTGGTTTGATGAGTGGTGCCATGACGACCGGAAATCAGGGAACTGAGATTAAGATGACGGGCCATGAATATGCCAAGCGGATTGCGGAGTATATTTTGCGGCGGTTTGGCGATCGCGGCATTCAGGTCTTCCGCGAGGTCCATGTGGGTAAGTCCATTATTGGTAAGAAGCGGCGGGTGGATATTTTGGTGCTAACGCCGGAGCGGCCCCATGAGGTGCAGCGGGCCATGGCGATCGAATGTAAGTACCAGGGTAGTCAGGGCACAGTGGACGAGAAGATTCCCTATGCCTTGCAGGATATGGAGGCCATGGCCATGCCGGGGGTGATTGCCTATGCGGGGGAGGGGTTTTCGCCGGGGGTGCGGCATATGCTGGAGGCGGCGGAGCTGAGTGCTTACTGTTTGCCAAAGGCGGGACAGCTGAAGAGCAATTCGGCGACGCAGGAGTTGGATCACCAACTGGCGATGAATTTGGGCTGGTGGGATGTGTTGGTGGAGGGCAAGCGCCCCTATGTTTTGCCAAGGCCAGAGGAGTTGGCTGGTGAGTCTGGGGAACTTGAGTTATCGCTTGAGCCGTCAGAGCCTTTGTTGAATCTGGAGGATGCACCTTGCGAAGTCTAAAACGATTAGCCTTGGGTGGATTGCTGACTTGGACGGTTCTTTGTGGGGCGGCAATCGCCAATGTGATGCTCCAACCCAACACGACGGCGGAGAGTCGGTGGGGGATATTGCTGGCGAGTACGGTGTTGGGTGGCTTGGGTTTGGTCGGGAGTGGTGCGCTGGCGGGGAGTTTGAAGCGGCAGCGGCAGCAGGAGATGCGGTTGCAACTAGAGGCTGCTTTCGCGCAGCAGTTACAAGCTGGGCAGGGGCAGGTGGCGTTGATGCCGTTTGCCTTGGCGGCGCAGGTGACTGCGGTGGAGGCGCGGGTGTTTTTGGATGGGCAGGTCAGGCAGTTTGATGGGGAGTTTGGGGTGACGGAGCAGGGGGAGGTGGTTTATAGCTTTCAGCGGAGTTTGGCTGGGACAGTCGAGTCAGCATAGAGCTGTTGACTTATGGCGAGAGATTTCACTAAATGATGCCTAAGCCGCTTGATCTGGAGCGTAGAGATGTTTCTGGAATTGAGTGAAGACTGTTCGGATGCTGGCAACATTGCCGAGTTGGGTGACGGCATCGCGAACGTTGTGATATTTCAGCTCTAGGAGCTGGGGCAGTTTCGCTTCATCAAGTTCGCTGACGCCTTCTTTGATGTACTGCTCTAAAACAAAGTCTAGGAATTCCTGCTGTTTATCAGCGTATGGGGCGAAGATTAGCGCTTTGCGATCGCCCACTCGTTCCTGGCGAGTAATCGGTTCAGTTGTATAGGCGATATAGGCTAGTACATCGTAAAGGTCACTTTTCTCGGCATCGACCAAGCGGCTGATCTCGGTTAGTTGCTCATCGCCATAGCCTTTTTCAGCCAGTCCTTCGAGGAGTTTTCTGCGAGTATCGGGCTGGCTCCAGAGGTCACGCAGTTCAGCTTCGCTTTTGAACAGTTCGGGGATTTCGCCGAAGAGCCGTTCTACAAATTTTGCGGCGGTTATGGGTGTGCCGTCTGGGTTCCAGAAGCTGGTCTTGGAGCTGTGGCTAATGGTGCGCTCTTTGCCATCAGCGAGTTTGATTTTGATCTTTTCAGGACGCTGTCGGGGCTCGGGATTCGGGTCTTTCTTTTTGCCAGGGTCATAGATTCCTCCCGACTCTTTTGTTCCTCTTGTTCTGGGCGGCTCAGGGGCCTGGGGCTCGCCGTCCCATTCTTTGTCGTTGAAGTGTTCGTAGGCTTTAACGAAGTCGTAGACGGTGAAGTAGTCTTTGCCGTCGAAGAGGCGGGTGCCGCGACCGATGATTTGTTTAAATTCGATCATGGAGTTGATCGGGCGCATGAGGACGATGTTGCGGATGTTGCGAGCATCGACTCCGGTGGAGAGCTTTTGGGAGGTGGTGAGGATGGTGGGGATGGTTTTCTCGTTGTCTTGGAAGATTTTGAGATTTTGGTCGCCAAGTTTGCCCTCGTCGGCGGTGATGCGGACGCAGTAGTTGGGGTCAGTGCTGATTTTGATTTGGTTGATCAGGTTGCGGATGGCGAGGGCATGTTCCTGGGTGGCGCAGAAGACGATGGTTTTCTGGTTTTGGTCGATTTCTTCCATGAACAGTTGCACGCGATAGCGCTCCCGTTCTTCGATCTCGATGATGCGGTTGAAGTCGGCTTCGCTGTAGGTTTTTGCTTCGTCGATATTGCCTTCGACGACATCGTCATCTGAGACATATTCATATTCATCTAGGTCGGTCTGGAATTGCCGGACTTTGAAGGGGGTGAGGAAGCCGTCGTTGATGCCGGTTTTGAGGGCGTAGCTGTAGACGGGGTCACCGAAGTAGGCGTAGGTGTCGGCGTTGTTTTTGCGCTTGGGGGTTGCGGTGAGGCCAAGCTGGACGGCGGGGGTGAAGTATTCGAGGATGCTGCGCCAGGAGCTTTCGTTTTTGGCTCCGCCCCGGTGGCATTCGTCGATGATGATGAAGTCGAAGAAGGTGGGCGGGTAGTTGCCGAAGTTGGGGATGGGATTGCCGTCGGCGTCTTTGCCTGCGGTGAAGGTTTGGAAAATGGTGAAGAAGATGCTGCCGTTTTTGGGGACGCGGCCTTTTTTGCGGATGGTTTCAGGGTCGATGCGGAGGAGGGCATCGTCGGGGAAGGCGGAGAAGCTGTTGAAGGCTTGGTTAGCGAGAATGTTGCGGTCGGCGAGGAAGAGGATGCGGGGGCGGCGTTTGGTTTGGGGGTTAGTCTGGCGGCTGAGGTTCCAACTGCTGTGGAAGAGTTTCCAGGCGATTTGGAAGGCGACGGCGGTTTTGCCGGTGCCGGTGGCCATGGTGAGGAGGATGCGATCGCGTCCTTCACTCACGGCTTCCAAAACATGCTGAATGGCATTGTGCTGATAGTAGCGAGCTTCCCAGGTGCCGCTGCGGTCTTCAAAGGGTATGGTGGCGAAGCGATCGCGCCATTCATTTTCACTGGCAAAGGTTTTGGCCCAGAGGTCGCCGGGGCTGGGGTAGGTTTCGACATCGGCTTCAGCGCCGGTTTCCATGTCGATTTGGTAGATGCGGAGGCCGTTGGTGGCGTAGGCGAAGCGGATCTCTAGTTTTTCAGCGTAGTTTTTGGCTTGGCCGACGCCTTCGGTGTAGTGGAGGTCTCGCTTTTTGGCTTCGATGACGGCGAGTTTATGGCCGTTGTAGGTGAGGACGTAGTCGGCGAATTCGGCTGGGGTGCGTCTGCCGTTGCCGATGAGGCGGCCTGGGGCGATGACTTCGCGGCGGATGCGGCTGCCGGGGGTGATGCCCCAGCCTGCGGCTCTGAGGGCGGGGTCGATTAGGTCAGCGCGGGTTTCGGCTTCGTTCATGACGGCGGATGGCAGCGGAGGGGCACACAGGATATTCAGTAGATAAACGGACTGACCTGTATAGATTGTAATTGTCTCCGCACTGCGGAGACAATTTACTTTTGGCGCTGAATCGCTGGGAGCGAAGCATTGTTGTGAATCGTTGGTAGGGATTTTGTTTTGCGTTACAGCACTTGTGGAACGGTGGGACAGGGCTTTCAGGCGTTATTGGGTGTTGGAATGTTTTTGCGTTAAAGCACTTTGACTTTGCATGGTCTGCCAGAGATATACCTGTATTGCCGCGAGTCAAGGCGTAGCAGCCAGGGGATTGCTCCCCTGGCTCAGAGCAAAAGCCCGTTAAAACGGGCTGAACAGCCAAATCAAAAGGTTTGTAGCCCGCTTTAGCGGGGTTGAGCTCTTAGCTGTGAGGTTTAGCTCACAGCTTTGCGGCGGCATAGACCTTAGCTGTCTAGTTCAGGCTGCTCTGGGTCCGTGCTACCGGGGCCGAGGCGTTGGCGGGCCTGGGTGATGGCTTGGTTGAGTTTGGCTTGGAGGAGTTCTTTGGGGGGCAGGACGGTGAGGTATTCGGCGACGTGGATGCCGCTTTTGTCGAGTTCGAGGAGTTCGATCTGTTCTTGCTTTTTTCCGGCGCAGAGGATGATGCCGAGGGGCGGTTGTTCGTCGGGTTCTTGTTCGTATTTGGCGAGCCAGCGGAGGTAGAGTTCCATTTGGCTTTTGTGTTCGTGGCGGAAGTTGCCGAGTTTGAGGTCGATGGCGATCAGGCGTTTGAGTTTGCGGTTGTAGAAGAGGAGGTCGATGTAGAAGTCGTCGTCGTCGATTTGGAGGCGTTTTTGGCGGGCGATGAAGCTGAAGCCTGCGCCGAGTTCGAGGAGGAATTGTTCGATGTCGCGGAGGATGGCGTCTTCGAGGTCTTTTTCGAGGTAGTGGTCGTTGAGGTTGAGGAAGTCGAGGATGTAGGGATCTTTGAGGAGGAGGTCGGGGGAGATTTCTTGGTCGTTGCGGAGTTGGTCGAGGTCGTGGCGGATGGTGGTTTCGGGTTTGCGGGAGAGGGCGGTGCGTTCGTAGAGCATGGAGTTGAGGCGCTCTTGGAGTTGGCGGGATGACCAGCTTTCAAGGCGGCAAATTTCGATGTAGAAGTCGCGTTTGAGCGGGTCTTCGATGTACATCAGGGTTTTGAGGTGGGTCCAGCTCAATTGTGTCCGCAGTGCGGACACAATTTGGGGGTCGGGGAAGGTTTCAGCGAAGTAGAGGCAGTGGCGGAGTTGTCGGGTGCTCCAGCCTTTGCCGTAGGTTTGGGTGAGTTGTTGGGAGAGGGTTTTGAGGGTTTGTTTGCCGTATTGGGCGCGTTGGCCTTGGAGGATTTGGGTTTGGATGCGTTGGCCGATTTGCCAGTAGAGCTGGGTGAGTTCGGCGTTGATGGTGGCGGCGGCGCGTTGTTTGGCGCTGTCGATCAGTTGGCGGATTTCTTGGAAGAGGGGGTCGCTGGGTGGGGATAGCGGGTTGCTCATGCCGCGATTTCCTCTTTTGCTGTTTGCTCAGCTTGCTCGGCGGTGAGTTGGCCGGTAAAGGCTTGTTGGAGGATAGATTGTTTTAGTTCGTTGAGGGCAGTGAGCTTTTGTTTATAAATGGCTTCAAGGCCGTTTATTTGAGTTTCAAACTCCTCAAGCTTTCTTATAATCTCTTCTTGAGTTTGAAGATCTTTTGGAAAGGAGATCCTGATTTTTTTTAACAGGCTTGCTTTAATTCCTTTAGCAGTAGCACCAGTTCCTTTTTCGTTAATTCGAGTCTGCATTACTTTAGAAAGAAGCATGAATTTTAGGAATGAGCCGTTGAGAACTGAAGCATCAGGCTGCATAATAATGACCCTTTGAGCAAACACGACTTTCTCATTCGTGTCTAGTTGAGTTACATTACCCAAAGGTGCTTCAGTCGTGAATAAAACATCCCCTTTCTTGGGAATACCGCGAGTCATCCACTCGTCATATATTTCTGGGTTAACAAATTCTTGAGGTTCGAGTTGCAAATAGCCCATTTTTACGTTTTTTGCTGTGATTAAGCGCATCCCTTTTTCTGTCTTTTTGGGGGTTCGTCCACGATAATCAATAAATCTAGTGTGCTCTTGTAGCTCTGCACTTCTCCAGTTGTCATCTGGCTGAGTAAAAAAATTATTGAGATAGCTTTCAAATAGTTTGCGGGCGTTGGTGAGGTTCTTTTCGGTGTTTGCGATCGCAGCATCAATCCCCGCAAACACCTCATCCAGAATCGCCACAATCCGCTTCTGCTCAGATAATGGAGGAAGAGGCACTTCCAACTTCGCCAGAGTACTCCCTGAGACATTGGGGAAAGTTGATCCAGAACCAAGGCTATATATCTTCTCCCGACTTACATGTATGAAAAAATTTATCCATTCTTGGTATTGATCAGATCGAATGGACGCGACTCCTCGACCGATGCAAGAATCATAACCAGCAATATTCATTCGCCCGGTTGTGGAGCCGCGCACGCATAGGATTAAGTCACCTGCCTGACAAAATTTGGTTGGCTCAGTAGTGAATTTTGTTCTCTTTGTTCTTGAGAATGAATGCTCTCCGAATTCGACAGGTCCATTTATTAGCGGTATCCCCTCACCAGTCGAGTTGTAACTACTACCTTTCGGGCTTTGTCCCATCTGTATCTTGGCAATTTCTGAAAGTTTTTTTAATGGCCATCTAGAGTTCATTTTCTTGCCTAAATTGGGGAAATATCCTGAATTTTGGATTTTTTGAAGGCTCTACTCTATATCAGTTCCTTGATCAAGGTCAGAATGTTACTGCTCTCCTGATCCAATACTGCAATCTCCTTCATTATTTCCAGCGGCTCCCGTAGCGGCTCTGCTTCGGGCAAATTTGGATTCTTCGCTGACAGATCAAACGTCTCCCGATCCAGCTCCGAAATATTCAAAATCCAAGACTTCTCAGACTCCGCCACTGAAGCTTGCGACTCAATAAACTCTGCTAAATCCGCATCATTTAACGCACTCGTCTTCCCCAAACTCCGCCCTGGATCAAGTTGGTAATACCAAATCTTCTCCGTCTTCTTTCCCTTCTCAAAAAACAGAACAACCGTCTTAACCCCCGCCCCCTGAAACGTCCCACTCGGGCAATCCAAAACCGTATACAAATTACAACTACTCAACAACTCCTGCCGCAACGCCCTACTCGCATTATCCGAATTCGACAAAAACGTATTCTTAATCACCACCGCAGCCCGACCGCCCTGCTTCAGGCTCTTAATAAAATGCTGCAAAAACAGAAACGCCGTCTCCCCCGTCTTAATCGGAAACCCCTCCTGCAACTGCTTCCGCTCCTTCCCCCCAAACGGCGGATTCGCCAAAATCACATCAAACCGATCCTTCTCCTGAATATCCGCAATATTCTCCGTCAACGTATTCGTATGAATAATATTTGGCGCATCAATCCCATGCAAAATCATATTCATGATCGCAATCACATAGGCCAAACTCTTCTTCTCCTTCCCCACAAACGTATCCGTCTGTAGCTGCTGCAACTGCTTCGTCGTCAGCTTCCGCTCAGCCCCATCAAACCCCCACCGCAAAAAACGATAAGCCTCACACAAGAACCCCGCCGACCCGCAAGCCCCATCGTAAATCTGTTCCCCAACCTGGGGCTGCACCACCTCAATCATCGCCCGAATCAACGGACGCGGCGTGTAATACTCCCCGCCATTGCGCCCCGCATTCCCCATCTTCTTGATCTTTGCCTCATACAGCTCAGACAGCTCATGCTTCTGCTCCTGAGACCCAAAACTCAACTCATCCACATACTCCAAAGCATCCCGCAGGCTATAGCCACTCTGGAAGCGATTCTTAATCTCACTAAAAATCTCGCCAATCTTATACTCAATTGTCTTCGAACTCTCCGCCCGCCCCTTAAACCCCTGCAAATAGGGAAACAGCTCCCCATCCACATACTCAATCAAATCATCCCCAACTAGCATCCGATCCTCATCCAGCTCCCCATCATCCTTCTTCGGAGCCGCCCAACTCGACCAACGATGCGCCTCATCCAAAATAAAACTGTAAGACTTCCCCGTCAGCTGAGCCTCCAACGCCCGCTCAACCTCCAGGTCATCCAAATACTTCAAAAACAGCAGCCACGACGTCTGCTCCGTATAATCCAGCTCCGTCGTACAACCCGCCTCCTTCCAGAGGACATCATCAATATTCTTGAAAGATTGCTCGAACATCTAAGCCCAGGCCACAGAAAACAAACCACCAAACCCTGGCAGCTCAAAAATAATACTCCTATACCACTTCCACAAAACCCCAGCTTTAGAAAATGCCATCTAGCAGCAGCGTACATATTTCTCCAACCGCTGATTGGAGATTTGCCCAAATCGCTGCCAAAAGCTTTATCCGATGGGTTTGAAGGCGATCACGCTGCTAATCAGGCATTGCCGAATGTTGCACACACTGTGTTCATAATTCAAATCTGCAACCACTGGTAGCAGATTTAAGAATGCAAGATATTGCTCATCATCCCAAGAGGCCCCAAGCCTACCAAAGCATCACGCGGCTGCGCGGGCCAACGCTACGAGACTGGACTTCTGCTGCAGTTTGCGGCTGCCGCGACTCCTGCAACAGCACATAATCCGTCCCCGTCAGCTCCGAAGCACTCACCACCGCCGCAATGGAAGGAACACCAGCGCTAGGAGCAGTCGGAACCGCAGGCGTCGGCGCCACAGGAGTCGTCGGCGTCACAGGAGCCGTTGGCATCCCCGGAGTCACTGGCGACAACCCACTCGGAACCGTCACCCTAAGTTGTACCGGCATATCCTGAAACGTAAACGAATTCACCGTCGGCGTCGGCCGCAACTGGGGATTCGCAGCAAAGTTATAATGGGACTGGAAATCAAACACCGTTGGTCCAGTGCCGCCATCTCTGTCGCTATACCTCGGCCCCTGCCCCCGAATATCAAACGTCCCCTGATACTGCTCCCCCGTCGCCGGGTTCGTCGCCGTCCCCGTATAGGTGCCCAGCACCACAAACTCATCCTGAATCGTGCCATTAAAGAACACAGGTGCGCGGTGATTACAGCAAACCGGTGAATCTAACTGTCCATCGGACAGCACGGGCGAAGTCAGCGTCCCGGCAATGCCCACCACCGGGATGCCGCGAAAATCCACAAAGAACGTGCCATCATCCGCCATTCTCACCAGGTTTGGATCCGGTGCAATATACACGGGGTTGGTTGTGCCCACACGGAAGTAACGACCCTGGGCATCCACCTCAATCCTGGTTGTTCCTTGGTTGAAGTTAGGGTTGATATCTGGTGGAACGACCGTGCCAGAAACCAAGCCGCTGCTGTTGATCGTGACCTGGGCCGTTGCAGGGGCGGATACTGCGAAGACACCTGCAACTAAAGTCGCAGCAGAGAGTAAGGTCTTCAAAGTTCGGTTTGAGGTTGTATAAGCCACTGTTCTTGAATTGCTGTTGCGTTGGTTAGGAACAAAAATCGAAGCAGACCCGATACCCCGTGGGCATGGCATTGCCATCTCCACTAAAACCGAAACGTCGTTCGCATGGCTCCCACCACCAACGTATCGTTATCCGCATTGTGATTGGGATTCCTCACCACTACAATGCCCGGCGTCACGCTGATTTGATCATTCAACTGTGCCCGGTAAAACGCCTCCAGATGCAGAGCTGTATCTCGTCGCCCGCCCCGACCGCCGCCATCGCTGAATTCTGGGAAATTGAAACCCACGGGCAAGTTACTCGACGTAATCTTCGGCGGCTGTCCCAGCAATAGACCCAAGGCATTGCCCCGCTGGAATAAGTCGTTTACCTGGGCAAATCCCATCCAGTTCGTTGTCTGTACAGTTCCAGTCAGGCTGGTGGGCGTGGAGCTTGTCCAGCCGCCCCAGCCCCCTACAACTAAACGCTGGGTGGGTCGCCAGGCTGCTGTCGCTCCCACCGCATGGGTGCGGAAGCTGCTGCCCTCGCTGGCAAAGGGTGAAATCACCTGAGCATCGCCAATACCGGTTCCCAATGACCCATTGGGACTGTAGGAATGGAGGTAGTGAATACCAAGATCTGCACTGCGACCTATGCCAGCAGAAACTTGCCCCCCTGCCACGTAACCTCCGTTAAACAGACCCACATTGTTGCCAGCTTGGTTGGGAGAAGTCGCGCTGTAAACGCCTTGGATGCTGACGTTGCGGGCGACTTGCCAGTCAAAGCCAGCCCCACCTCTACCGCTGCCCAGCTCCAAAATAGGATTGCGTTGGCCCAGTCGAGAAATAGCACCATCACCACTACCTTCTAAGGGGCTAATGCCTCGAAACGTATTGGTGGGATTGACACCGTGGCTGCCCACTATCACCCCCAGGTTTGGCGTTGCCGCAAAACGATAGGAGAGGTCGCTGAGGACGAGTTGATTATCAGTGTCGTTCTCGTAGGCGAGCCGCCCCATGTTGGTGAATTGAGTTGAGGCGGTGGCGGCAATATTGCCTGCTTGCAATGAAGTTAACAGCAGGTCATTGCCTCGGAAGGAGGTCGCTAGGGTTAGTTCCGCACTGCCGCCCAGGGTGACATCGCCTGCGCCACTGCGCTCGGGGTCGCCATCCACAGGGAAAAGATCGACATCGTTGTTGTTGCTGCCTCGCAGCGCAAAGATGCTTTGGCCGTAGAGTTTTGTGGTGGGGGAGAACTGCTGGGTTTCGAGGTCAGCTTGGCGCTGCTCTAGGCTGGTGACGCTATTACGCACCTGCTCCAGCTCTGTCTGGAATTGCTCCGCCAACTGTTGGGCAACGGCTAGGTCTTCTCGGGCTGCAAAGCCGCCTTCAACACCTGCGATGGGCAGCAACTCGGTGACGCGATCTAGACAGGCATTGAGCCCCGCCGCAAATTCATAGCGAGACAGGGCTCGATTACCGCGAAAGCTGCCGTCGGGATAGCCCGCTGTACAGCCATAGCGTTCGACTAAGGATTGTGTAGCTTGGTAAGCCCAGTCAGTTGGTTGTACATCTCGAAGTTGAGAAACGCTAGTGACTTGGCCGATGTGGTCTTGCGCCATGTCGTTCTGCGCCATGCCGTTTTGCACGACGGGGCCGCTGCCCTGGGTATCCAGATTCGGGGAAGCTTCTGGGCTAGAGATATTGCCTAAGCCACTGGTTTCGAGGAATTGAGATTCCGCGCTGTCCATCATCACCTGAGCCAGAATTTGTCGTTCTAGGCTAGGGGTGCCTTGGGGGGAAGTCGTTGAACTTTGAGTTGAGGGGCTTGGTGAAGCCGTCTTTGCTGCAAGGGTTCTGCTGGCTTGATTGTGAATGAGTTGAGCTTCGAAGCGATCGAGAGCTTGGGCCCGCTCCTGTTGGTAGCTTTCGAATGTGAGTTGGGAGGAGGTTGCGTTGGGGGAAGGCGTTGCAGAGATGTTGTGGGTGTTGTTCTCTAGGGCAACTGCCTCGGGGACTGGAATATTGTGGGTAATGCTTTGAGCCTGCTGCTGTAAGCGCTGGGCTTCCCGTTGGTTAATACGGGTTGCTGTTGTGGGGGCGATCGCTGGAGGGAGAGCGTTGAAAGTTCGCTTTGCAAAGGCATCATTCTCTGAGAGAGCAACCCCTTCGGAGCCTGGAGACTCTAATGCCACTTCAGCTTCTTCCCCAGCTCGTTGCTCGTAAGCTGAACTTTGGCTGACAGGGATTGCTGTGGGGGCTGGTGCAGGCTGAGAGATGGAAGGAGGTTGGGCGACCTCGTAGGCAGCTGGCTTCGCCATCGCAGCCGATTGAATCTCGACCGGCGATGCGATCGGTAGAGAGATTGGCGCTTGACCCAACTGTTCATTGATAAGCTGGGCTTCAATCGCTGCAACTTCGGCCAGGCTCTCAACCGATGGATTGGCTTCTGGAGCGCTCGTCGCAGGGCTAAAGTCTGGAGCCGTCGTCGCAGTGATGGGGGGGAACGCTAGCTGTGAGTCTTGAGAGGATAGCTGTTCGGCAATAACTGGGGCCGTCGGCTCGGCCTGTTCTAAGGCCGTCGGCTCGGGCAAGGGGGGGGGCGTCATTGCTTCGCTCGCCATGCTGGGCTGGGCCGCTGCTACAATTCCCGCCGCAACCATCGTTATATCTGCTGCCATCGTTCCCTCGAAACCCCACAACCACATAGGGCATTTTTACACATATCGCTCTGGGAGCTGGTGTATCAGGAGTATCCTCTGAAGACTGGTATCTTCACGCAAGAAGCCCTGCTTCGACGATTCAAAGCAGGGCAAATAGAAGGTTGCGGCCTATTCTAAAGCAGCGTATTTAGGCGCCTACAGCCTCCTTCGCTGCGTACATGACTTCTGCTGTAATTGTGTCGAGTCCCTGACTCCGCGCATATTTTTCGGTGTTGCGCTTCACCTTGCCTCGCACAAAACCGGGTACGCGCTGGAGTTCCGTGCGGCCATCCTTGCTCCAGGTGAGATCACTCTCCGTTGCCATTTCCTTGGTGATGACTTCTTTTGTGTCATGGCCACCAAAGATCTCCAGCAAGTGATCTTCCATGCCCAGGGTGAAGGAGTTGTAGATCAAGTCCACTAGCTGGTTTGCCCCTTCGTAGCCCACATAGGGACGGTAGCCCACGGGGAAGTTTTGGATGTGGATGGGTGCTGCGATGACACCGCAGGGAATATCCAGGCGTTTGCCCACATGGCGTTCCATTTGGGTGCCGAAGATGGCAGCAGGCTCTAGACGGGCGATCGCGTTAGCAATCTCCGCATTGTCCTCGCTCACCAGCACCTCATCGCAGTACTCGCTGACTTCATTGCGGAACCACTCTTGGTCGTACTTGCAGTAGGTGCCTGCCATGACGACCTTGATGCCCATTTCCCGTGCCAGCACTTTCGTAATGGCAGCGGCATGGGTGTTGTCGCCAAAGACCACGGCCCGCTTGCCCGTTAGGTTTTGGCAGTCGATGGAGCGGGAGAACCAAGCGGCCTGGGAAACATGGCGAGTCTGGTTGTCGATGTACTCCTCGAAGTTGGCAGCATGGCCGTTATCATTCAGCACGCGCTGGATGGCACGGATGCAGCGGGCAGTCTCGACAATGCCCATGGGGGTGATGTCTACGCAGGGGGTGCCAAACTCCTCTTCCAGATACTTGGCGGCCTGCATTCCCAGTTCGCGGTAGGGCACCAGGTTGAACCAGGCCCGAGACATATTCTTGATCTCGCCCACCTCAGCACCGTCGGGCATGACGATGTTGACTTCAATGCCCAGGTCCGCCATCAACCGTTTAAGCTCGGTGCAGTCGTGGTTGTTGTGGAAACCGAGGGTTGAGATGCCGATGATATTGACCGAGGGCTTCTCGGTTTTCTCGGTGTTGAGCTCACCGTTCTTGCGAGCTTTCTCGATGTAGTAGCGGACCACCTGGGCCAGAGTGCGATCGGCGGCTTCGAGCTCGTTGTAGCGATAGTGGTTGACGTCAGCCAACATCACATCGGCCTGGGCATCCATTTGTGCCCGCTCGACGAAGTTATTGAGGTCCTCTTGCAAAATGCTGGAGGTGCAGGTGGGCGTCAGCATAATCAAGTCGGGATGCTCTTCGCCGTCCTTGCGGGTGATGTTGTCCACCACTTTCTCTTGGGAGCCGCGAGCCAGGACATTGCGATCCACAACGCTAGTTGTAACGGGGGTAAAGTCCCGTTCCCGCGAGAGCATGGAGCGCATGACATTGAAGTAGTCATCGCCCAGGGGCGCATGCATGATGGCATGGACGTTTTTGAAGGAGCTTGCTACACGCAGGGTGCCGATGTGGGCGGGGCCTGCATACATCCAGTAAGCCAATTTCATATCGTGCGCTCTCCAGCTCTAACAGGACTTGTTATCGCCTTTGATTGTCCCAACCCCGGCTAATCTCGGTGGGGGATCACGGGGAATCGTTGACTAGCGTTACAGCAGTCCATCCTTCGCAATGTTTCGGCGAGGTTTGTTTCAGTTTTCGGGAGTGCTCGCCTGCGCGGTGAGCGTTTTTACTCAGGGACCTATATCGCGGTACCTAAGCTTGTAGTTTGGCTAATACCGTTGCGAGGTCTCGGCTATCTGATCGATAAACTATTGAAGTCTCTACCGAAGCCGACCCCTAATGAAGTTGAGATCGTGGCCCCATCCTTACAAGACCTGTTTGATACTCTGCCCCAACAGGGCCGCGTGGATTGGATTGGTGTGCGCCCGGCGAAGTACGAAACGCTGCTCTCCCTTGAAACGGTTTGGGCGGAGCAGGACGTGGGGCTGGAAGGCGATCGCTATGCCAGTCGCGGCGGTAAGCGCCAAGTTACCCTCATTCAAAGCGAGCATTTGGCAGCAGTGGCTTCAATGCTAGGACGGGATGGTTTAGAGCCTGCCCTCGTTCGTCGCAATATTGCAGTCTCAGGCATTAACCTGCTAGCGCTAAAGAAGCAGAGATTTACCATTGGCGGTGCGGTGCTGGAATACACCGGCCTCTGCCATCCCTGTTCTCGAATGGAACAATTACTGGGTCCCGGTGGCTACAACGCCATGCGGGGCCATGGAGGAATCACGACCCGAGTGATCCAAGCGGGCCACATTAAATTGGGAGATTCCGTGGAGCTATGGAAACCTTAGTCGTCTTACTCGGCGGAGGCCTCAATAAATACAGGTCCCATTACAGCGGCGGGAGCATCATTAGCGTCGTGGATTCGGTAGGCTTGGGCAACGCTTTCGCCACAGATCGTGACCGCGATGGGCAAACTCAGAATCCCGCAGAAAAATCCTAACGTAATCAGGCTTTGGCGCATCGGTCTGTCCTCAGACTTTCAAATAAATGTCGGCAAGGCTTCTGTCTGTCCTTGTCTACTGTTGTTATAGGTTTAATTCCTGGAAGATATGCAGAGTTCGCCAATGTTCTGCTAATTGGCTTAGGAAAAAGCCCAGGAATCATGAAGCCAGCATCAAGGCCCAACCTTTTTACGGAGATGTTTGTGCAGCGGAGTTGAGGAGATTCAACAGGTATCCATGCTCGCTCAATACTGTCATCACATATGGCTCTCCCTTTCAGTCAGGAGACTGGGACGGAACCAATTAATAAAAGACAGTTTTCCCAGTAAGTCATGACACATTTATGATATGAGGTGACTCAGATCATTGGCATCTAGAATTTCTTGAGGTTTATCAATCAAAACACTCTTCTTAAGACCTTGCTCTTTGAGTAGGTATTAATGCTATTTATTCGTCGAACAGTTTACTAGTTGATCACGATTGAGAAATGATGATTGATTCGTAAATTGACTTTGCAGTAAAGCCTTGTTCGTATAACAGCTTGAAGACTGAAAATTGCTCTTTCAATCCATTAATTAGGTTTGCCCCTAGGTTCTCTATGCTTTTTGATGATGTCGATGCTGCTCAAAGGCCAAACCAGCTATCGCTGGGGATGCCAACAGGGCAATCACAGGGAGTCGGCTGTAGTCCTTAAACTGTTCTGCTAGGGTCGTTACAGCTATGGGTAAACTTACTAGTCCAAACAAAATCGCAATGGTCGTGAGACGCTGTCTCATAATTTCCTTCCCATCACATCGGATTGGGACCTCTTGGGAAAATAGCAGTTGTGACTGCCTGATCTACTGTAGTCCCTCTTTGTAAAAAATGGGTGAGAGTAGACACTCTCCTTTGGGAGGAGTCTCTACTGACTAACTGTTGTAGATTCAGCTTAGATACTACGCCTGTTGTAACCTTTTTTGTCGACTTTTATTGTCGATGTGGAAAATATTTTTTCCCAGGCTTCATGCAAGCTGTCATGGGTCAGTTGCCTAACCGTTGTTTAACCGTTCCCCCCGGCTAGGCTGTTCCATGCAAGGGTAGTGCTACAAGCCCTGAGCCAGGCTGATCCCAGCTTGGTTAGAATGATAAGACCAGTCTAGTTTTAGGCTCCTGGATTGTTTGAGCTATGGCCTTTCTGTAGGGGGTGATCCTCTTCACTACTTTGGTAGCTGTTAAAGCCCTCTGACTTTGGGGGCATTGCTTCTGAAGCGGGGGTCGCGATCGCGTCTTTACTTTGGTGAGCGGTAATACCTAGGAGCGGGAATACTGAGCCTGATCTGCGACCTGTCCGTAATGCTATTTAGGCGATTAAGTGGCAGCAAGACCACAGATCTCTGTTGTTTTGATGAGCAGTTGCTCCGTTTCTGATGTCTCAATCTAGATTGCAACGCAGATCTGTTCTGGGGCGTTGGAGCCTGTGGGGGCTGGCGATCGGGAGTTGTCTCCTGGCGACTTCTCCGGCAATGGCAGACTGTTCAGGCACAGAAATCAATGCTGTCTGTATTGCCCCGCATGGTGAAGGTGATTTGGAGTTGCCGATACAGAGCCTGTCCGAACTCCAGGCCGTTCAGTCACTACAGCTCACAGTGACTCTGGCAGAGGAAATGGAGCTCGCTATTGCGGCTCCTCAGTTAATTGTTGGAGCCGCTGGCTCGGCTGGGACTCAGCGCGAAGCGAGTCTGACGGCCTTAGGCAGCACTGTCACAAGCGATAACGGACAAGCGATTACGCTGCCTGCGGGCCAGGCCATCTCCTTAGCCCTGACGATGGAGGCCCTGCGCCCCGAGCCCTTTGCACCGGATAGCTATCTATATAATGTAGAGCTGATTTTCACACCGACCACAGCGGGGGGAGCAGTGACGACCTATGGCGTAGATTTTGGCGGGGCCGTGGTGGCCGCTTGTTTGCAAGATGGTGTGGCTGGGGGGACGTTGATGCCGTCGCTGGTGAATGGTTTGGATTCAGTGGGCTCAGGTGTGGCGGGGGAAATTACTAATCTGCGCTGCAATACCGATATGACTGTGACGGCAACCACAATGGCCAGCGGCATTACGCCCGAGGTTAGCGAATTTGCCAATTGCCAAGTGACCTTCGACCAGTCCGCTCTGCTGGATTGCAATGGTTCCACGGCGATCTTGTTGGGGACAGGCAGTTTTCCTTTGGCGATCGCGGAGGTTGATTTGGCCTTGAGCAACTATCAAGCCGGAATGTTGCCTGCTGGCTCATACAACTATGTCGTGACGCTGACCTTTACGCCTTAGTGCGCACAGAGCTACGTCTCTACGCTCATATACGGTTTTTCTACGGACCTCAGTGATAATTAGATTCCGTATCCCCTCGGAGAAATGGCGTAAGTAGGGTGGGCAATCTAGATCTAGAGACATGGGCATCTCTGCGGCATCTTTCCCGGTGTTACGGAGTCCATCTCTAATTTTTCTTTGCCAGTCTTCCCAAGACTTTTCTCTATGCGTTTTTCTCGTGTGTTAGCCGTTGCTGCATTCGCTCTAAGCGGTGCTGCTCTTTGTCAATTGCCTTCTTCTGCCCAGCCTGTTCCCGTACCTGTGGACTTCTCTGGTTCCATCGATACTAACTGTGATCAAGCTACTGTAACTCCTGGTGTGTTGGCTTCCGATGGTTTCGCGCTATCCTCCAATCCCAACTTTCCTGGTGGTGGCGGAAGTAGTGCTGTTGTGAGCGCCATCTCTTGTAATTCCCCTGTGGAACTGCGTTTTGAAGGAGTTTCTGCTGCAGGTTCTAACCCTGTCGGTCTCAATGGTCTTGAGTGCTTTGTTGAGATGACCAGCAATACATTTGGCTCATTCCCTGCCAACGGTCCTTGCAACGGTTTTGGTTCTACTGGCTTGGCTAATGGCCAAATCTTTGATCAGACAAATGTTGCTTTGGATGTGTTTTCTCCAGGTGGTCCTCTGCCCGCTGGCTTCTATGACTTTACTGTCGATCTAAGCATTGTTCCTAACTAAGGCTTAGAGGTTGTTTGAGGGAATTTAGCAAGCTTCCTATTGGTTCGGAAGCTTGCGAGTTTCATCACTGCCCACAACTGATTGTTTGCATGGGCAGCGGTTGTGCCCAGTGATGAAATTGACGGTATATGCGGGGAGGTCCGATGGGGGACCTTTCCGTATTTTTTATGGCTCGGGAACTGTAGAAAGGCTGAGTCAAAGCGCTGATTATTCTACGGAGATGGGAATGCTAGGTATGACCATATATAGGCTGCTCTAGCCTTGCCTATCGTCTTTGCCCTTAACCTCTTCAAGCTGCCATGGCTGCGACCCCATTCCTTAGGCGTTCTCTTCGACTTAGTACGATGTCCGCTTTCGCTGTTTGCGCGGCTGGGGTGGCTATGCTGGCTTCGTCTAAGCCGAGTAACGCCCAGGTGGGCCTATCGCCGCTGATTTTGCAGGAGTCAGCCCAGCGTGGTCAGTCCAGTGGATTTATTAATTTGATTAATGGTGGCAGCGAGGAGCAGCGCGTGCGCCTCTATGCCGAGCCCTTTACCTATGCCCCTGAGGGGGGCTTGGTCACGATTGAGCCTGAGGCAGCGGAAGTTGAGGATGCTGCCAATTTGGTGCCCTATTTGCAATTTGCCCCCCGCGAGCTGGTGCTGGCTCCGGGGCAGCGTCGCCGAGTGCGTTATGTGGTGAGGTTTGCACCGGATTTGCCTGAGGCAGAGTATCGGGCGGTGCTGTTTGCTGAGCCGTTGCAGGCGACGGCGAGTGGTCAGCAGGGCGTGGGGATCATTACGCGGGTGGGGGCAACGCTGTATGTGCAGAACGGTGATGCAGCGGCGGCGCTAGATGTGGCCTCGGCAAGTTGGAATTTAGAGAAGCAGCAGCTTCAGTTGCAGGTGCAAAACGATGGCGGAGCCATGGCGCGTCCAGTGGGCCAGTGGCAGTTGAGCCGTTCCGGAGCGGAAGTTGCCGCTGGAGAGGTGCAGTCCATGACGGTGTTGGCGGGAAATGAGCGCTTTATTCCGCTTTCCCTAGAGGGCCTCGACCCATTTCAACCTGGCCCATATCAGCTCACCGGAACGTTAGCTTGGCAGGGGCAACAGCAGCCCTTTGCTGTGGAGGTTGAGATTCCGGTGCGCTCTGGGTCAAAGGATTTGGCATCGACTGATTCTGCTGTACAAAAGCCTTAAGCCACCGTTCTGCTGTGAAATTCTTGCTCACACAACTTAGCTGTAGCCTCTTATTCGTTAGCGGCTCAGGATTCGCGATCGCCGAGGTGGCTCAGGCGACGGAACTGCCCGCTCTTGAAGCCAGTGAAGCTCCGGCATTGTCTGCGGAGGTTGGGGAGTCGGCGATCTTTTCGCTCATGCCTGTGGGCCTAGTGGTGCGCGATCGCACCCAGGCAACGCTCTCGTCTAAAACAGGTGAAACCCTCCTTGTTTTGGGAGCAGAGGACGGCCGCCAAGCCCAAGACCTAGAGCAATGGCTCTTGCCGCTAGATGGCCTCGCCAGGGCTTTGCAGATGATGATGCAGCCCCTGGAAGATGGGGGGATTGAATTGCGATCGCTGGCCCTGGTCAAGCGCATCGAGCCTGGTCAACTCACCACTGATGGCGAGATGGGCTTAGCCTTCTCCGTGGCTCAGTTGCGGGAGCAGCTTGGCGTTGAGGTGGCGTTCGATTTAGAAAACTATGCTTTGGAACTGACGCTGCCCTGGGAGGCGGTGGCCAGCAAACGCGCCCCAGGGAACGAGACCCCTGTGGTTTTAGAAGGCTTGCCCAGGGTGACGCCTGCTCCCTGGGGAATCGCAGCGGTGGCCCAGTCGATTGATGTGCAGGGGCGGCGGCAGTCTGGAGGAGCATCGGAGACGAAGGTGGAGGGAGAGCTGACGGCGATCGGCTCAGCCCTAGGCGGGGCTTGGTATGTGCAACTGGACCAGCCGGAGCTGGGGGAGCGCCGCAGTTGGCAGCTAGAGGAAGCCCAGTATCTGCGCCAGGGCGAAGCCCAGGATTGGGCCGCCGGATCTCAGCAGACGTTTTGGTCCAGTGCAGCGACGGATGACTATTGGGGCTTGACGACGATTCGTCGCTGGGGCTTTGAAGCGCCGGATAGCTCAGCCACAGGGGGATTTAGCCCCCAGCAGCGCCTTCAGGCGGAGAGCGTGGGCCGCGAGATTGCTGGAGAGGCGGAGCCTGGCACTCTGGTTCAGCTCACCCAAGGGCTGGGTCGGGCTGTGGTGGATGAAGTGCTGGTGGATTCCTCCGGGCTCTATCGCTTTGAGCAGGTGCCGGGCAGTGGCTATCAGCTGTTGCTCTATCCCGATGGGCAACTCACGGCAGAGCCGGTGGTGCGGCGAGCGAGTTTTACGGTGATGCCGGGGCAGCTTCCCGCTGGAGGCCAGGCACTGATTCTGTCGGGAGGCTTTGACCGACAGCAGGAGCGGGAGTCGGATTTATGGGGCTCGTTTGATGGCTTCCAAGGCGGTATTGCCTATCGGCGAGGCCTGGGCGAACGGCTGACGCTGGGGGCGGGGCTGGTCCATGACGATCGCCCAAGGGCTCTATTGGATGGCTTCTATCAGCCCACTGATCAACTAGATATATCTCTGGCAGCATTAGCCAGCTTGGAAGCCGACTCCGACTGGGACGCGACGGCCCGGGCGAGCTGGCGCCCCAACGATCGCTTCCGGCTGAATCTAAGCGGCGATCGCTTTTCCCAGCGCTACAAGGCCCAATGGCGCACCAACAAATTTTTGACCCTCACCACGGGAGGCAACAGCCGCGACGGGGCTCTCAATGCGGGCGCGAGGGTTGCCTTCCAACTGGGGGAACTGAGCACCTATGCCTCGGCCCTGGTTGATACCAATCTCAAGGCCAATTGGTCCGTTTCGTCGCGCTGGAATGCCCTCAGCTTTGACCATCGCGGCAATGATACGGCGACGACTTCTGCCCTGAGCTATCAATTGGGCGATCGCCGGTCGAACCAAGGCCACGAGCTGCAATTGGACTACGAAACCCGTGAGGTGAATGACAGCCCTGAGAATTTGGCCAGTGTTGGTTGGCACTATCGCTCCGGCCAGAAGGTCGGGGATGGCCGGTCGCTGTGGAACGTTCGCCTGGGCTATGGTTTGGGGTCCCAGGGGCAGGGGGCTATCGCCCAACTGGGTACTGCCATCATCCCCGGTTTGGATCTGCGGCTGCGCTACGAGGGCATTTCCGCCGTTTCTAACAGCGATCGCTTCACGGTCAACCTAACCCCTCGGTTGCGAGTACAACCTAATAGCCACCGCAAACTCTCCCCTGGAGATCCCCGTCAGGAGCAACTGCGCCAGCAGGGGGGCCTCCTCGTTCAGCCCTTTCTGGATCAAAACGGCAATGGCCAGCAGGACAGTGATGAGCCTTTACATCTCGCCGGTGCTGATGAGCTATTCAGCCTTAACCATCGCGGCCTCCATCGTTTTCGATCCATCGCTGGGGGAGATGGCGTTTCAGTGCCCCTAGAGCCCGCTAGCTATCGTTTGGATCTAGACCCTGCGGGACTCCCCCTAGACTGGACCGCCTCGGAAACGGCCTATGCCGTGACGGTGGTTCCTGGCCAATACACCCAGCTTAAAATCCCGTTGAGCCTGTCTTACACCGTGACGGGCGTGGTGCGAGACGAGCAGGGCCAGCCCCTAGGCGGAGCCAAGGTAGAAGCCGTTCATCAGGATTCGGGGCAACGTCAGCTTTCGGTGACCAACGGGGCTGGGGTCTATTACTTGGAATCCCTGACCCAAGGGGACTATTCCCTGTACGTAAATGATGTGGTTCTGTCGGCCCCTGGAATCCGGCTCGATGGCGAGTCTGAACCCTATCAAGCTCTAAATTTGCAGATGCCGAGTGAAGTCTTGGGACTGAACCAGTAGCCACACCCAGTCGCAACTCTGCCGAGTGGCAAACCGTTCTAATTTGAGCCGCTCAATCCCTGCCGTAGCTTCGTGGATTCGGTGACATTCGTATATTAAGGTGCTGTTTTTATAACAGTTACTTCATTAAAAGCCTCGGTTGCTGCTTCCCCAAGGGGGGGTGATAGTCTGAATAAATAGAAGCCACGAGAGCGCCCCCAACGCTAGCGATGGCAAGCAGCGCAGGAACGAGACCCGTGGATTGGAAAGCTTATAAACAGGCCGCAGCACTCCCCTTTGAGGTGCTGGACTGTCAGGTCGCAGTGGAAAAGACGGTGGAGGGAAACCGAGGCGACCACCGTATTGATGTTTGGCTGCAAGCCGAGCAGTACGGCGTGAAGACGCGCTGCATTATTGACTGTCGCCATTGGGATACGCCGGTCACCAAGGCCGATGTATTTGCCTTGAAACAGGTGATGAAGGACGTGAAGGGCGATCGCGCCCTAATGCTTTCCAATGCGGGCTTCGACAGCGGGGCCACCAAAGCGGCCCGCAGCACCAGCATTACCCTAACGACTCTAGAAGCGATCCAAGATACCGCCGAGCTAGAGCTGACTCGCACCACCTTAATTAGCTTAGAGAACCGCATCACGAAGCTGAAGCAGTCCCTGGAGCGTTTGAGCGAGTCCACCCAAGTGGCGCCTGGCCTGTGGCAGTCTGTCCCCAAGCCGGGAGTCGATGCGGACTGGGTTGCTAAAACAACTGAAGCCCTGGAAGCGATTAAATTTGGCTTTGCCAAGGCGCGGTTGCAGCAGCCCCCTTACTTTGTCCAAAAGGAGGAGACCAGTGGCCAGCCCATCTTGGTTCAGACGATTGAAGAATTTGTCACCCAAGCTGTGGTGCTGATTGAAGCCGCAGAAAGTAATCTCAAGCAGCAGCATCGGCAAGTGACCCAGGCTAGGTTAGATGCGCCTGTGGTTGAGACGGTTGCTGCGGTGGAAGCGACGGATGCTGAGGGAGCAACCGCTGAAGCAGGGGATGCGAAACCCAAGCGATCGCTCCATGCGGCCTTCTTCCGTCGCAAGGTTTCCACACCCGCAGTCGATTTCTCCAAGAAGGGGCAGGCCTCAGAGGGTGGGCGACATGAGCGCCCCGGACGGGATGGGCGAGATGGCAGAAGTGGACGGGATGGACGCGGCGGCCGAGACCAAAGAGGGGGCCGAGATGGGGGCGAGCGCAAGTTTGCCCGAGGCGGTAAGCCCGAGCGCGGTGCCAAAGGTGCTGCCTTCAAGGGCCGTAAGGACAGCGGCAGCAATTTCCGTCCCGGTCCCAATGAAATGGGTCCCCTGCGAGCTAGGGCGAATGGGTCTCGGTTTGAAGCCAAGCGGCAAGATGCTCCCTCCTTTAACTACTCGCCGACTCCCTCCCCTCGAACCGCCTCAGGCGAAAAGCCTAAGTTGGCAGGAGGACAATCGAGGGACCGCTCCAGCTCTAATGCCTCTCCGCGCTTAAGAACGGGGTCAGATCAGAGGCGAGGGAGAGATTCCTTCAAGCCCCAGCAGCGGGACAGCCGAGACAACCGCGAGTCACGGTTTACACCCTCCGAATCGAGTGAATCTTCCATGGAAGGTCGCTGGTGGGATCAGCCTGAGCCTCGCCACAGCCCTAGCCCAAGACCTCAGCAGCGCTATGGCCGTAGCGATTCTCGTGGTGGTTCTCGCACCCCTCAACCCCGCTTATCTCATGGCAAGCCGCGATTGGGGGGTAAGAAATTTGGTGCGCCCAAGTTTGGCGGCAATAAGTTCGGCGGCCAGAAATTTGGTGGCAAAAAGTTTGGAGGTCAGTCCTCTGGGGGCAAGCGGTTTATTCCTAAGCCTGCGTTGCGAGAGGGTGATGCCGGTTCTACTTCATCGGCTCCGTCCTATTCCGGTGGTGAGCGCTATCGCAAGGCGAGGCGCTTTGATGAGCGTCCTTCCGGCGGTAAGTTTAGCGATCGCAAATTCGGCGGGGAGCGAAAGTTTGCCGGTGGGCGATCGAGTCGCCCTAGCTTTAAAAGCGGTGACTTCCAGGGCGGAAAATTTGGCAGGCGTAAACCTGCCACTGGAGGTGGTGCTAAGCCAGTATTGCGCAATCAATCGAATGCCCAGCCAGTCAGTCAGCCCCAAGGGGATGGCGAATAGAGTAATGGGCGTCCAGTTTGGTTGGCTGCTGCCTCCCATCTATTAAAAAAGCCAGGAAGACAATCAAGTCTTCCTGGCTTTTTGCTGTTCGTAACCTTAAATGGGCTTCAGCAGGCAAAGCTGTGGGTATCGATAATGGCTTCGCCATGGTTAGGAACCCAGACAAGCCAGCGGTCGCCCTCTTCCTCACAAAGGAGTAATGCCTCGTCGTCACTCATGGGGCTAGGCAGCTTGATGAGGCTGACCCATCGTCCCGCAGCTAATTCTTGGCGAGAGCACCAATGGTACTGGTAACTCTGACCTTCTCGAACGGGATGGGGGGATGTTAGACGGGATTGGGCGACAGCCATGGCAAAACCTCTGGGTTGAAGCGGGCATTGCGCCGGTCGACTGTTGCTGGAAGAAAACAGCAGCAAGGGACTGATGCGGTTGAGCAATGCACTTCTTATTCTGTCGCTGATGTTACAAAGCCAAGAATAGGGGGAGCAAGCGATCGCAGCATAATGTTAGGCAGCTTTACGAGGCTTTAAAGGAGGCACCTCTATATTGATGTGGCTCGTAACGCCAAACGGGTCTTTCACCGGAGGACTGGCTTGGGAAATAGTTGATGATTCTTGGGGGGCTACGCTGAATGCTGTCGCATTTTCCATGAGATTAGAGAGATCATTGGCTTTTGGCAGCTACAGCTGTTGGCCTGTGATATTCCTTGCAAATCTCTCAACAAATAAGCCTTTGCCATAAGTGTCAGATTTAACGATTTTGTCAGTTCTGCTAAACCCGGTGGGAGACGTGTACTTCCAATAAAAGTTTCTGAATAGACGAAAATAGGAATTTATTCCTTAAAACATCGCCAGGACGAAAAGCAAAAATGCTTGTTCCGGATGTTTTGAAATTCATATATGTGTAGTTATTAAGAGATTTTTCGATTGGATTGCTGATAGTATCGCTCCAGTTACGAAAACACACAGCAGCGAAATCGATATGACTTCTTCACTCAACGGTTTGAAATTTCTCGCGATTAGCTTGTGTGGTGCAAGCATCGCATTGGGTACAGGTCTCTCTTCTGCGTCCCATGCTCAAATTGAAGCCACTGAAGCCGGTGCCGTAACCGAGCAAGTTGCCCAAGGCGCGCCTTCCATTGTTGATATTGCAACCAGTGCAGGAGCCTTTGATACCCTCGTCACCGCCCTTCAGGCTGCTGACCTCGTGGATGCGCTTTCTGGTGAAGGCCCCCTAACGGTCTTTGCTCCCATTGACGAAGCCTTTGACGCCTTGCCTGCAGGTGTCTTAGAAGCTCTGCTGGAGCCTGAGAACAAGGATTTGTTGACTCAAGTTTTGGTCTATCACGTTGTTGAAGGTGGAGTGCTGTCATCTGACCTGAGCACAGGTGATGTTGAGACCTTGGCTGGAAACTTGATGGTTGATGTTTCCACTGACGGCGTGATGGTTAACGATGCCCAGGTCCTCCGGGCTGATGTGCAGGGTAGCAATGGCGTTATCCATGTGATCGATCAGGTGCTGGTGCCTGAATCTGTGGCGACCGAACTGGCAAATCGCTTGGCTGCTGACGATGCAGAGCCTATGGCTGCTGACGATATGGTTGCTGATGACATGGCTGCCGATGACATGGCTGCCGATGACATGGCTGCTGCTGAATCCGAAGCTGCAGTGTTTCAGGCTGTCGAGCCCATCGAGCCTGCTGCCACTGCGGAAGCACCAATGCTGAATAATGCTGTAGAGGAGCCTGAGTTCTCTTCTGAACCTGTCTCTGAGCCTGTTCGTGGTCTTTGGTAGGCAGCCTGCTCAGCAGATAACCCACGCTTGTTTGAGTCCTCCTCTACAGTCTGAACGGCCCAGGCCGAGTCTGTAGGAAGGCGAAATTAGCGGTTCTTCACTCCATGACAACTAGCCCCAACTCGCATCGCACGAGTTGGGGCTTTCTTACGCAGGCTAATACCAAATTCTAATGGCTGCCCTTCGATTCCCTTCGGGCGGGCGGTTCACTCCTACAGGCTCAACGAATGGAAGTTGGGGGCACTAAATCAGACTTAGTCTGAGGAGAATGACTGGGATTGCTTAGGCAACTCCTTTGGATGCTCTCTGCGTATCGATTGAAAATTGTCGCTTTCCTGTTTTAATTGTTACTCAAATGAGTTGGCTCTTGAGGGGGTAATCACTGCTTACTGGTATAGAAAGAGCCTGTTGGCTGCCCTAGTAAAAGCCACGTAACAGAGTTGATTTCGCTCCGTTATCTTTCGATTAATCATCAGGTTTCGCAAGTCTACAAAGACATCTTGGAAGGTTGACCCCTGGCTCTTGTGAACGGTGAGGCTGTAGGCGTAGTTAAGCTCATGGAAATATTGCTTTAACTCCCAAAAAGCTTTCCAGCTTTTGCTATCTGCCAGTCCCTTCAAAGCCTTGTCAAAGCGTTTTTTCTCATTACCGTGGAGGACGCGAAGCTCTCGGTACAGCCCAGCTTCGGTGACAATCTCCATCTTCCAAACCTGCCAGCGTTCCAGCATCACGGGGTCATCGCTCTGGTCGATGTAGGCATCCAAGACCTTGCATTCCTCCGAGGTTTGCAAAATGATTTGGTTGTCATCAATCAGGCAGGGGCTATTGGCCATCAGGCGCTCCCCGACAACAAACTGGGCGGCGTCGGAGCCGTAGATGGCGGCGCGGATGCGCTGGTTGAGTTGCTGGACGCGGCGGTTGGTGTAGGCCAGGACGCGCACTTGGTCTGGGTCCTGGCCATAGGAGTCGCTGGTGAAGGCTCGCAGGAGTAGCTTGTCCCATTGTTGGGACGGCAGGATGAAGGTGCCTTGGGTGTTGTCCTCGCTGCGATCGCTTTCCCACCGGGGCATCATCGGCCGGTCCAGGTTGCGGCGTACATCCTCCGCCAGTAAACCAATGGCGCCGCCGTAGCGCACCACCTCCGTCAGGGCCGTGCGGTCATAGATTTGCTCAAAACAGGGCGAGGCCGTCTCGCCCACGGGGGGCAGCTGAGCCTCATCCCCAACGAATAACAGCTGCGTCTTGTCGTCTAAACGGGAAACGGCTTTGACCAGTAGCTCCCACATCTCCTGGTTGATCATGGAGCATTCGTCCACCACCACGAGGCGATAGCGGTTGATTAAGCGTTTGCCCTTGCGATCTGCGGTGAATTTTTGCTGGCCAGTTTCCTTGTCGATCTTGGGTTGGAGGCCTAGGAGGCGGCAACAGGTGAGGCAGTCCACCTTAAGATCCCAATGCTCTGCCATGGTGGCGAGGACTTTGGTGGCCTTGTTACTCAGGGCGGTGAAGACGATGGGGCGTTTGTCGCCGTTGTTTTGCAGGTGGATGAGCAGGGCTTGGAGCAGGGTGGTTTTGCCGGTGCCCGCGTAGCCTGTGAGCAGGTGGATTTTGTCGCCGCTTTCGAGGAAGGTTTCGAGGGTTTGTAGGGCTTGCTGCTGTTCTGGGGTAAGGGTAATGCCGGGGAGGAGCTCGGCGGTGTCGTCTTCGAAGTCTTCCTCTTCCGCGAGATCTGCTGACTCGGCTTCGGGGTCTTCTGATTGCTCTGTAAGATTGCTGCTGGGTTCGATTAGGGGGGCGATCTCATCATCCTCATCCCCCCCTGCTGAGCCTTCACTATCTAAATCTGCTTCAAGCTTGCTGGTTGTAACAGAGAGGGTCGCTCCCTCGCCTAGCAGGTCCAGTTTGAGCTGAGGCGGAGGGCTCGGTGCTGCGAGTTCAATGCCTTGGGTTTGTAAATGCGCCGCTAAATCGATAATGACTTCCAGGGGCAGACTGACATTGCTATCTGCCGTTGCTTCCTCTGCGGCGACAGTATCTGAGTCATTGCCATTCGAGGGGCTGGGTGGAATAGCATTGCTATCCGCTGAAGTGGGTTGCTCTGGGACCGGCATGGGCAGTGGAAACTCGACAATGTCCCCGCCGATAGAGGTGAGGTAAGCCCCGAGGGCATTGGATTGAGGAAGGTAAACTTGTACCAGTGTAGCGACTTCTTTTGAAGTCTTTGGTCTTTTTCAGGTCTCTGTTTATGTCCGCAACGATCGCCCTTATCGCTTCAGATGCCCAAAAGGATGACCTCGTTGCCTTTGTCCGCCGCTATCAGCCTGTTTTTGCTCGCTTTCGTTTGGTGGCGACTGCTGGAACTTGCGATCGCCTTTTGGGTCTCCCTGACCTAAAAATCCACCGCTATCTATCCCAAGACCAGGGCGGTGATGTGCAGCTGGGAGCCGAAATTGTGGGGGGAGAGGTCCAGGCTGTTCTCTATTGGCGCAACCCAAATCAGCAGCCCGACCCCACTGCTGAGCTGTTGTTGAGGCTCTGCGATTTACATAATGTCCCTTTGGCGACCAATCTGGGGACGGCGGAGCTAATTCTGGAGGGTTTGGCGAGGATGCGTCAGGCCCATTTGATTTTTAATCCCGTGTCGGGTCAAGGGGATGCCGAGGAAGAGCTGACGCTGATTCGAGAGTTGTTGGGACCCCATTTCAATCTCAAGATCCATCTGACGACGGTGGAGGAGGGGGCGGAGCAATTGACTCAGTTGGCGATCGCGGGACAAGCGGATTTAGTCATTGCCTCGGGTGGCGATGGCACAGTCTCTGCTGTAGCGGGTTGCTTAATGGGCAGCAATATCCCCCTGGGAATCATTCCCCGAGGCACTGCGAATGCCTTTGGTTTAGCCCTGGGCATTACCGGGCCGGTGACGCCGATTCGAGCGGCTTGCCGCGTAATACTAGGCGGCCATACTAAGCAGGTCGATGCGGCCCGGTGCAATGGTAAGCCGATGATTTTACTGGCGGGGATTGGCTTTGAGGCGGAGACGGTGGAGAAGGCCAGCCGAGAATTTAAGGACCAGTGGGGGGCGTTGGCTTATTTGATGGCGGGCTGGAACCAGTTGAGTGAGCAGGAGCTGTTTACTGCTCAACTGATCATGAATGGTGAAAGCTATCCTGTGGATGCTGGGGCTATTACCGTCGCTAACGCTGCGCCTCCCACCTCGATCTTGGCCCAGGGCATGGGCGAGGTGCCTTTTGATGATGGCTTGCTGGATGTCACCATTGCTACGGCAGAGACTAAGTTTCAGGCGGTGACGGCGATGCTGAGCACGCTGGGGGCAACGCTACTGCGCCAGGGCACAACCAATCCAAATATCAATCATCTGCGTACGGACCGGATTCAGATTGTGGCGGAGCCGCCCCAGAAGGTGGTGTTGGATGGGGAGTTGATTGGTATGACGCCGATTGAGGTTGAATGTTTGCCCAATGCCCTAACGGTTTTGGTGCCGGGGAATTAGGTTGATAGATCAATACCTTCACCAAACGACGCAAAGGCCATCAAACCGAATTCTACCGTAGGGGTAGGGTTTCCCTACCCTGCCTGCCTGCTGGCCTAAACCTGGCCAGGGGCGGGGAAACCCAGCCCCTACGGGACAATTCTCTATGAACGAAATTCAGATATTGATAAATTCTTGTTCCTAACTGACGCTTTGGCTTTTGAGCCAGGCGTGGTTTTTGCCTTGGGTTTTGGGGTCTTTCTTTTCGGTGACTAGGACTTGGTAGCGATCGCCCGCTTTCGATTTATGAAAATAAACCCGCATCATGCTGGCGTTGGGCACATGGAATTCAGACCATTTGCCATCCGTGGCATGGACCTTCATGACTTTGATGCCGTTGTTCTTGTGGTTTTGGCTCAGGCTGCCGTCGCTGAGGGCACGCAGGCTACCGAGGAGGGCATTGAGGCGCTGGGCCGGCTCTTGGAGCATGACTTCCATGGAGTCCCGCAGGAAGGTGATGTTGGGGAGGAGCTTGGCGATCGCCTGGGAAAATCGCTCTGCGCCGATGGTGCCTGTTTGTAGCCTAGCCTGGGCCTCTTCCAAACTGTGGGTTTGGGCGGCCAGTCGGCCTTTGGTGTTAGAGAGGTCTTGTTCGAGCTGCTGGATTTGCTCCGTTAAATCGTCGCGTTCTTGCTCCAGGGCTTTGAGCCTAGCTAGGCGCTGTTGGGCCTCTGCCTGATCTGAGTCGAGAATCTGTTCTGCTTCTTTCCAGGCCTTGTCACGCTCTTGGGTGAGTTGCTGACAGCGGGATTTCTCAGTGGCGAGTTGCTGTTGCCTTTGGCTTAACTGTTGCTGTTGAGTCTGGAGTTTTTGCTGCTGCTCGCTCAGCTCCTGATGGAGGTCTTGGATGCGGCTTTGCTGCTGCTCTAGCTGTTGACTCAGCTCCAACTTTTCCTGGAGGAGCTGCTCGGACTGATCGGGGTGGTTTAGCCAAGGCTGCTTGAGACGATTCTTCCGCCGCCAGCTTCGCAAGGTGAAGGTGCCGCTAGCGAGAATTGCGCCGCTGAGAAGGCCAATTAGAAGATCGTTCATAGGTCTGGAATTCCCTAGGGGGGAGTTGGTGAGTCCAGGCTGTTGAGCTTGAGTCGCTGGGAAATGGAGGGAGTTTGCTCAGGTGCTTGATCCAACGAGAGTGCTCTGGGATAAACCGACTTTGGCCCAGGACAACTCCCCCTTTGGGACGGTGGATTGTTGGGTCGGTTCCAAGCGTTTTATGAGACCTGAACCTTGATCTTAAAACGATCTGAGTTTTGCTGCCGTATTGAGAATGGTGTAAATTCCCTACCCAAATCTGGGAGTATTCTCGGCTAATGCTTCTAGCGCTTGATCTTCACAACTTTTGCTGCAAGAAGGCGACCTGAGATTTTGGCTGCTCCAGCCGGACTCGTTCTGGGCGAGGCGGCTGATTGGCAGCAGTCTGCAAGTTCCAAGCCAGGCCGAGCTTTTTCAAACTGCAGATGAACCACCAGCTAGGGTCAGGTTGATCCCAGCTCAGGCCCAACTGGGCTGAGTCGGGGAAAGCATGGTGATTGTTGTGCCAGCATTCGCCAACGCTCAGTAGACCCAGCAGACTGCCCAGGGCGGTGACGTTATAGCCTTGGCAGCCCGCGCCTTCAATATGCCAGGTGCTATCGCCAAAACGATGGGCAAAATACCCCACGAGCCAATGGCCAATCATACAGACGCTGACCCTGGCACAAATGCCCCAAAACACCCAGCTCCAGCCACCTAAGGCGTAGAAGAGAATTGCCCAGGGAAGCTGTTGCCAATGGCGGGTCTTTTCGAGGAAATGGTAGAAGCGATCGCCCCGAATTCGCTCCTCGTAAACCACCCGAGGGGAATGCTGGAGGCGAATATCGCAGTGCAAAATCCAAAAGGCATCCTTGAGCAGCGGCTGGCGGCTAGCGAAATAATCATGGCAAACGGGCTGACGCTGGGCCCAGTCGCGCAACTCATGGGTCTCAATAATGGAAAAAGGACCGGCCATGCCAATCAAGGTGCCGCAATAGACCAACAGATATTCCAGCCAGCGAGGACAGTCAAAGCTGTTGTGAATTAGGCGGCGATGCATTCCTGCAGAGTGACCGAGGCAAAGGGTGAGCATGCTGGTGCTGGCAAAGAGCCCAAAAGCCGCCCAGCTAAAATTCAACGCGCCGCCAAGGACGGCTCCTATAACCATGAGGCTGATCCAGGCCGATTTCCCTGGGGCGTAGTGGACGCGGCCGATACAGGGATTGGCATCGGCATTGAGCTGGATTCGGGCCATGCGATGGGTTGATTCCATAGCAGCCTCATAGATAGGTTGCCTTAACCCTATCGCTCTGATTTTTCCTTAGCCTGAGAATTTAAGCATTGTTGCTATCTGTTCGTTACTTCTTCTGGGTTTTCACTCCAGTCTGGAAGAGATAGCCATCGCATAGATCCTTGGCCACCATGGGAATCATTTGCTCCAGGTTGATGGCGTAGGTGTCTGGCCAGAGAGCTTTAAGCTGGTCCCGAGCTGCTTCGTTCTTGTAAACCGTTTTATCGATGGTAATCAGCACCATAGCCACATGGCCCCGGTTTTCGGTGATGGCGAAGAGGAATTCTTCTTTGTCCTCAATCAGGCTGGCGTAGAGTTCATCCACAGCGCCAGCCAGCTCGTAGTCGTAGAGCGCCATGACCATGGGGCCGTCTTCCAGCATGGCTGTGCGGATCAGAGCAGCGATCGCTTTTTTCTTTTCCTTGGCAGATGATGACATTTTGAGCCTCTGATGGATTTGTCGTGAGGACAGGCCATAGCCCGACTACTGCAAAAGTCTAAATGAGAGCTCAGGCTAAACTGAAGTCATGCTACGAATTTCTAACACTGTTTCCATTCAAGAGCGCGACATCGAATTGTCTGCGGTGCGATCGGGCGGTTCAGGCGGACAAAACGTCAATAAGGTATCCACGGCGATTCACCTTCGATTTGATATTGCGGCTTCCTCTCTGCCGGATTATTACAAGCGCAAGCTCTTGGCCATCAGCGATAAGCGCCTGACGAAGGATGGGGTCATCGTGCTCAAGGCCCAGGAGCACCGCACCCAGGAGGCTAACCGGGAGGAGGCAGTGAATCGTTTGGTGGAATTGATCCAGAAAGCGATCGCTATCCAAAAGCCCCGCAAAGCCACCAAGCCCAGCAAAGCCTCCAAGCGGCGTCGACTAGACAGCAAAGCCAAGCGGAGCCAATTGAAAAGCAATCGGAAAAACGTCAGTCTTGACGATTAATCGCGATCTCTCGAACGAAATAGCTCAGTAAAATTCACCAACTTTCAACCGATTACCGAAACAGCTCTATTTGGCTCAGTAGTCGGATTTTGGGGAGTCAGGCATTACGACTCCTGTTTGAGAGTTAATGGAGTATCAGATTCATGACTATTTCTGGTTCTAAGCTGCTTCGCTCAGGGCTATTGATCACAACGTTCGCCACATTACTATTGGGGACAGCCGCTCCGGCTAGCTTGGCTCAAAGCGCCAAGGTGAGAAAGCTTTGGGCCGAAGAACAAGCCAAGATGGCTGAGCTTGTGGAGCGCACAACCCAGCAAAGCGCAAAATGCCAAAGCAAATACAAGGGCACGAACAAGCCATTGAGCAATTGCATCGAGAAAACGCTGGATGACTATATTCGCGGAGAGTGCAAGATTGAGAAGGGCCTCAGGCGTAAATACAGCAAGGCAGTCCTAGAAGAAGCAGGTTTCGTCTCCCCGGAGAGTGATAAATGTTGGAATCTCCTCAGTAGTGGCATAGAGCTGCCGTGAGATTGAGGCTGGCATGAGTGCGATCGCCCACTATTAAAGTCAAGCTAAGGGTGGCGATCGCATACTGAATAACCTTATAAAGCTCAGCCTAGCGACGAGGCTGAGCTTTTGCATCTTGTCGAAAATTAACCTACCTAAGGTTTAACCCACCCACCCCGGTAAACTGTTCTACAGAGAACAACAAATGAACGAAGAGTGGCTATGGCTTCTGGACATATCCTGTTGGTAGATGATGAACCGGGCATGCGCGAAGCCGTCCAAGCCTACTTAGAAGACACTGGCTTTACGGTAGAAGCGGCTAGCAATGCCGAAGAAGGCTGGGAAAAGCTTCAGCAATTCACCCCAGATTTGGTCGTCTCGGACGTCATGATGCCTCGGGTGGATGGCTATCAGTTCTTGGCCCAAATGCGCGGTGACGATCGCTTCAAGGCGTTACCCGTTATTTTCCTCACCGCCAAGGGAATGACCACCGATCGCATCCAGGGCTTTGATGCGGGCTGCGATGCCTATTTGCCCAAGCCCTTTGATCCCGATGAGCTAGTCTCTGTCGTAACGAACTTGCTCAAGCGTCGCGCTGCAACTGTCAGCGCCGCCCGAGGTGGGGCTGCTGGAGGCAGTGGTACCAGTGACAATCCTGAAATTGCCGACCTCGCTCGTCAAATCGAAGAGCTACGCCGAGCAGTCTTGGGCCAGCGCAGCGGCAACGGCATTATCCAAAAGCCCTCCCCAATTCAAATTGACCTGACCCCCAGGGAAAAGAGCGTCTTAGACTTGGTCGCCCAAGGCTTGATGAACAAGGAAATTGCCAAGCAGCTCGAAACTAGCGTGCGCAATGTCGAAAAATACGTCAGCCGCCTGTTCAGCAAAACTGGAACTAACAGCCGTACCGAGCTGGTCCGCTTTGCCCTAGAGCATGGCCTAACTACCTAATCAAAAGAGGACGACATTAACAATGCCCAAACCCCTTGCATTGTTAATCGTCACGTAGGGGCCGGGTTTCCCCGCCCTGTCTTGGTTTTGGCACAGCCAGGGTAGGGATCCCCTACCCCTACGGCAAAATTCGGGGATCCTCATCCACCGACCTAAAAGAAACGCCTGTAAAAAAGGCCAAGGTGCATTGATTGCACCCTGGCCTTTTTTATTACAGATTAACTACCGATGACTAGCCAGCATTGGGAGCCATGGTGCTGCCCTTGCTGCGGCGGCGGTTGAGGCTGTTGAACACCATCACGCCAATGGCCTTGATCAAGTTGCCTTCCAGCTCCTTGAACATTTCCATGTTGCGACCGAATGCATCGTTTGCTTCTTCAACAATGCGGTCAGCAGCTTCCTGCTCAATGGGCAGATCATTCATCGCAGCGCGATACATGTCCTTGAATGCCTTCTCGTCATCGATTTCAGGAAATTCATAGAACGCAGTACCTACGCCGTCGTTTAGGTTCATTGCGTTGACGGCAATCTTCTTCAGGATTTGACCGCCGGACAGATCGCCGAGGTAACGAGTGTAGGAGTGAGCGACCAACAGCTCAGGAGATTCCTGGGCAACTTGGTGAATGCGGTCCACATATTTCTGGGCAGGCTTGGAGGCTTTAACATTGCTCTTCCAATCACTACCGAAGTAGTACTGCAAATCTTTCTCGAGAGAAGCTTTGCGGTGCAGCAGAGGGAAGTAAATCTTGGAAACCACGGGGTGGTCCTTCAGGCGGTCAAACTCCTCTTCCATCGCGGAGTAGACGAAGTACAGATCCGCTACGAGTTTACGATAAGAATTCTTCTCCACGACCCCGCGTAGAAAACAGCGGACAAAGCCCACGTTCTCAGCCATGGTGTGAGAGGTTTTAGTACCTTCCCGAAGTTGGGTTGCAAGATTAACGCTCATATTAAAAATCCTGTTGAGGATAAGCCTGATTTTAAAAGCCTTTTAGTTACTCTAAGGTAAATCGATTGAGAGGTAAATATCAGTTAAGAATCGTAAATTTCAATGGTATCTGAAACGACAAAAGCCTCGATAGAACTGCCTTTGGCTGGCGTCTCTCTGCCGTAAAGTATTGTGTCAGCTAGGACTGCTCAAGAGATTTGGGAGAGTCGTTGGTAGGGCTAACACTTTTGCTAGGGAGCATGGATTTGAGAGAAAATCTGAGGCTTTAAGCTTCTTGAGATATGTAGCAACGGCCTGACTTGTTAGGACGTTGCTATCCACATCGCTGCCTGCCATATCTAGGTTTGACAGTTTATGGATGTACTAAGTGATGTGGCGACAGCCAGAAAGACCCCTCTAAGGCTAGGGGAACCTACGGGATTGCCCAATTAAGGTACGAGCCGGAGGGGGACTGTGGGCAGACCTGGGATTAGGGCGAGGAAGCGTCGTCTGTTTCTTGCGAGTTGAAGTGCCTGGGGAGTTGAATCTTTGATTCGGAGCGATCGCCTGCCTTGGCTGGGCATTGTGACGACCAGGCGATTCCACTCGAAGCTTGCGGCGCGATCGCCTACACCTGCCCGGCACTGCTTTCCCCACTGGCCCACCCCGGCGGCGTTGGGCGCGACGTTTATCTTCCGCCACGGCTTGCCCGTAGCCCACGACGAGTCCCAGGGCCAAGATAAATAGCATGGCCCAATGCTCCCAGTGCTGAGTGTTAAAGAGATCGTCGGTGGGACTGTGGACCATAGTGGGTGGGTATGGCCTAGAACCATTGGGACACTGCTGAGAGGCAGTGCAGGTCATAGACCCCGAAATCTCCATCGGGTGGGTGAATATTGCTATGCCGTCATGGCAATGCCCTGGGGCAGACTTGAGCGCTCGGAGCTATCTGCTAAAGGGGCAATGCCTGCCTGGTTAAGGATCTCGGGAATAAGGTCTTCCCGTTTGATTGCCATCAAATGGACCCCCTGGCAGATTTGCTGGGCTAGTTTAACCTGTTCTGCGGCAATGTTGATGCCTTCAGCCAAAGGATCGTCTGCCTTGGCAAGACGGTCGATGATGTGGTCGGGGATATTGACGCCAGGAACGTAGCGATTGATAAAGGCTGCATTTTTGGCTGACTTTAGTAAGAAGATCCCTGCCAGGATCGGCTTGCCGCTGGGATTGGCCACTTTGGTCATGAATTCTTCGAGACGATCAAAGTCAGTGATCATCTGGCTTTGGAAGAATTGGGCTCCGGATTCAACCTTGCGTTCAAAGCGCTTTTGTAGCGAAGACCAGCTCTTTAGCTGGGGATCGACTGCGGCTCCGGCCAGCAGTTCGGTCGCGCCATCGGTGAGGGGCTTCTCGTTCCAGTCGCTGCCGCCGTTGAGTTTGGCGATTAGCTTGAGAATGCGGATGGATTCCAGTTCAAATACGGCTTTGGCATCGGGGTTGTCCCCAGCTTTCACAGGGTCGCCGGTGAGGGCCAGGATGTTGTGGATACCGAGGGCATGGGCTCCGAGTAGGTCCGCTTGGATGCCGATGCGGTTGCGATCGCGCCCCGTTACCTGACAAACCGGCTCCACGCCATTCTGTTGAAGGATTGCGGTCGCTGCTAGAGAGGACATACGCATCACAGCACGGCTGCCATCAGTAACATTTACCGCATGGACTCGTCCCTGGAGGCGCTTGGCAATCTCCACCATATGAATCGGGTTCCCGCCTTTGGGGGGAGCCACTTCGGCTGTGAGGACAAATTCACTGGACTCGATTGCGCTGCGTAATTTAGTTAAGGCCATGGGAGATTAGGAAGCTCATCCGTAAGTTGCGAGTCAAAGCTGATGTAACTGGGAGCTTGGGATCAAATAGGGCATTGATCCTCAGCGCAGGTTACCTAGCTGATCAACAGATGGCGAGACCAGGACTCCAGTTGCCAACTTGTTTTTGGGCTCAAGAAATGGAATGTGATCCCCGTTGTTGAGTTGAGGGCTCTAACGAGGTTAAGCCAATTCTACCGGCTTCTTTCGCGACTAGGCATCCCTATGGGGCAGTTGTCAGAAAAATCACTTCGCCTGGGCTCTGGTTTTTAGGGGTGAGGCTGGGGATTTTCCAGCAGGGTATGCCTAGATCTTAGGGAGAGGGGATTCCTCTTTTGGCGCGATCGCTAAAGCTGAATTTCTGGGTTACAGCGTGAATCCCATGGCTGTTTTGACATTGGCTAGGGTGGTGCCAGCGACGGCATTGGCCTTCTCTCTGCCCTCGGCTAAGACGCTATCTAAGTAGGCCGAGTCCTCCATCACTTCTGCGTATTTAGCCTGGATGGGGGCTAGGGCTTCGACCAAGGTGTCCGCGAGAAGGGGCTTGAATTGGCCCCAGCCCATGTCGGCGCATTCCTGGGCCACAGCTTCTTTCTCTTGGCCCGACAAAATCATGTAGAGGTTGAGTAGATTGTTGCACTCAGGGCGCTCGGGGTTGTCAAATTCCAAACCGCGATGGGGATCACTCTTGCACTTCTTGACCTTCTTGCGCAGTAGCTCTGGTGGATCAGTCAGGTCAATGCGGCTTAGCTCCGATGGGTCGGACTTGGACATTTTCTTGGTGCCATCGGTCAGGCTCATGACCCTCGCACCAGCCTTGAGAATCATGGGCTCAGGCACTTTAAGCACGGGGTTCTCTTCGTTTCCAAACTGGAAGTTGAGGCGAGCGGCAATGTCGCGAGTTAATTCAAGGTGCTGCTTCTGGTCTTCGCCGACGGGCACGAGGTCGGGCTCGTAGAGCAAAATATCTGCGGCTTGGAGAATGGGGTAGCCCTGGAGGCCAACGCTGACGTTTTCGCCCTGTTTGACAGCTTTTTCCTTGAACTGAATCATCCGTTCCAGCCAATTCAGGGGCGTGATGCAGTTGAACAGCCAGGCCAGTTCGCTGTGGGCGCTGAGCTGGGATTGAACAAAGATGGTGGATTTCTGGGGGTCAATGCCGCAGGCAATGTAGGTTGCGGCGACTTTGCGCACGTTGTCTTTGAGCTGTTTGGGCTCGTAGGGCACTGTGATGGCATGGAGGTCAGCCATGAAGAGGAAGCAGTCGTACTTGTCCTGGAGGTCCACCCAGTTGCGAATCGCGCCAAGGTAGTTGCCAAGGTGGATATTACCTGTGGGCTGAATGCCGGAGAGGACGCGGGGAGTTGCCATGGACGCCAAAATTGGATAAGTGACTGCTAGCTAACCTGCAAGCCGCGAGTTAACAAGCCGTTACATATCATGCCCCATGATGAGCCGGACGGGTAGCCAACCTGAGTTCGACAAATTTAGGGCTGGCTTGGCTCTGCCGCCGTGAGCTAAAGTTCACGGCTCAAAGCTCAAGTCCGTTAAAACGGACTGAACAGCCCACCAGCGAGGGTTGCAGCCCACTTTAGTGGGCTTTCGCTCTTAGGCTGGGAATTTATTCCTAGCTTGCTTCGCCAGTGCTTTTGCGAGCCGTCGAACTCAGGTGGTAGCCAGCCCACTTGCAATCAGGCCAAGGAACGGACATTGAACCAAACTCAAAAACGACTGTGAACATGTAATGCCATGTTCACAGTCGTTTTTGATGCCTGATGGCCTAATTTTATCTTCTTGCCCAAGGGGGCTAGCGGCGGGGCAGGCTGGGCCAGGGAATCATGGGATCTTCCGCGAGATGAGAAGAGACGCGGCGAGCGCCGTAGCGGTTGAGGTGGCTGGGGTCGGAAAAGTTATCGACGGTCTTGGGCCAGAGCTGGGAGAGGTCGCGGAAGATGAGCTGGCGCTGGGTCATACGCCGGAACATGTTCTTTTGGAAGAGGGACTCGTAGCGCGATCGCACGGGGTCCAAATATTCCTCTGTCAGGGGCAGGTTCACAAAAACTAGGGGCACGCCATATTGCCGGGTGATCTGAATGACGGTCTCCAGGGAACGGGTTTGGTCGCCTTCCATGCGGAAGCCCTGGTAATCCTTGTCGTACTCGCCCGTGACGCGGGAGTAGTTTTGATAGTAAGTGGCGGGGTTGAAGCGCAAGGACAGCGGCATAAAGCCGTCAAAGTCGATGAAGCCTTCTCCTTCCGGCACATCTAGGGCGTAGCCCAGGGTCGCTTCTCCCTCTGGATCCGGTGCGGGCTGCAGGCCGGAGGCGCTGCGGGCGTAGAGCTTGCCCAGGCCATGTTTGAGCTGTGCCCGGCGACTGTGCACGGCGGAGAGGCGACTGAAGCCGTTGTCTAGGGCGTTGTCTAGACCCTGGATGTTGAGCAGGCTGGTGATGGGGCGGCGTTCTTGGAGTTGGGTGGCGACAAGGGTTCCGCCGGGGCTAAAGAGGGCGGGCAGGGTGTTTTGCAGCAGGCGGCGGTAGGCTTCTGACTCGGCGATCGCTTCATAGGTCCGGTCGGATCGGCCGCTGTTGAAAGCACGGGCTCCATCAGCCCAGAGAATGATGCCGGGAAGGTGCTCCGGCTCCAAAATCATCAGCAATTGCAGTTCGACGACCTGGGCCGTGGAGCCGTTAATGCTGAAGTTGAAAATTTTCAGATCGGGTTTGCCAATTTTGCCTAGACCGGCTGCTAAGGCGGCAGGATCCACGCCTCGTAAAGCCCTGGAGCTCCCCAGAATCAAAACATCAGGCGGACCTTCTTCGGCGACGCGCTGGCGATAGAGGGCGAGCTTTTCGTTGAACAGGGGATTGTTGAAACTGGGATATTGCTCCATGAGGGCCGCGATCGCCGGGGAGTCACTGGGCTTTGGACCCGCGTTGAAACTGTCCAGGCTGGCGTTATCCAAAAAGCCATCGCCATTGCCTCCGAGATTGCCGCTGGCATTGTCGGAACCACTGCTGCGATCGCCCAGCAGTACCTCGCCCAGGGCATTGGGGCTCGATGCCAAATCCACTGCTTCCCTGGGGGGAGCGGTGAGGGTGAGCACCTGGCCGAGGACTAAGTCGGCACTCCCAGTCACGACTAAGCCGAGGGCAGCCCAGATCAGCGCCAGCTTAGTTGGGGCGACCCCAAAGGTCTTGTTCGCCGCCGTTTTGAGGGTTTCCGAAGCAGGACTGACTGCCTGGCTTAAATTGGGCTTGGAATTGAGCTGAAGACTTGACTCTGGCTGGGGTACGAAGAACTGAGAGTTGACCAAGCCTTGGTGGAGGCGATCGAGCCAGGGCTGGACTAGGGGACCAATGTGCCAATTGGGTAAAGCAATGCCTGGGGCAAAGCTCCAGGGGGACCGATGACTACCGATGCTTTGGGCGATCGCATCGTCTTGGGTGAGGAGATCGCCCCCGGTGGCTTCAGTGACCTTGAAACGGGGAGCCAGCTCCACGCCGGTGTCCTGGCGGGGCACGAAGTCTCGACCATATTGCCAGCGAGGTTGAGCTTGGCCAGCGCGGCGACCGTAGACGCGCAGACCTGCCACCTTGGGCAGTCTCAAGCGACGAATGTATTTAGAGATGGGCCGCGTAATGTCCTTACGCCGAGGACAGCGAGGTGCGTCACACATAACGTGTAGCAAGTCGCTCCGACGAAGGAGCTGGACTCGAATGCCACCCGTTTGGAGCTGTTCGTCGATGTCCGGGTTGATCAGTCGGGTGAGGAGGAAGCTGAGGGCCGCAAGGTCGCCTTGTTCGGCTAGGGCCAGGGTTGTGGGGGCGAGCTCAGGGTATTCCGAGGCGGGTAGATTGATCCAGTCCACCCAGGCCAGGTCCTGTAAGTCCCCTTTTACGGGATGGGAATCAGGTGTGGCCAGGTATCTGGGATGTTGTGAGACTGCGGTTTCTGAGGAGAGTAGAGGGGGGAGAGGCGCCGTTGAATCCAAGCCATATACAGATACGCCATGGATGCCCTGGGGAGCCAAGTCAATCAGGAGAGGGGCGAGCTTGTCTCTGAAGTCTAGGACCGTCGGGAGGGTGCGTTTGGGAGTCGTGGGTCGGCAGAAGAGATGCAGGGTTTTGCCCTGGAGCTGGATTTTCAGCTCAATGCCTTGGGGCTTGAGTTGACCGTTGAGCCATAGGGCGATCGCTTCTTCATCTCCCCAACGGCTCCATTGGTGCTGGAGCTCACTGGGAGGGGTCAGGTCGACCCGCAAGGACCAGTCTGGTTTGAGTTCTCCTTTGACCTGACTGAAGACCGCCGCGTCCTGGAAGCCGTCGAGTTCTAATCCTCGCAATCGGCTGGCGAGAAGATCGGCTGTGGCTGTGGCATCTAGGCTGTAGGGGGCTTCGCACAGCACCCAGAGGCGTTTGCTATCGCCCAGGGAGACGGCGGGCTGAATCTCGGGGTTAGCTGCTTTGATGGCAACGCGTACGGAGACGCCGAGGCTATTGAGCTCTTCACTGAGGTAGCGGGCGATCGCCTTTGGATCGCCCTGCTGGGCTAAAGCTCGGTTGGACAGGATTAAGGAGGACGTCTGGCTTGCTGAGGTCTGGCTGAGATCTGGCTGGTTGGCCGTGACCTGGCTATTGCCATTTTGAGTGACGCCATCGATGGATAGCGCTTGATCCTCTAGCTGCTGTTCGAGTAATCCCTGGTGACGCTCCAGCTGGTTGAGCTGAAGGGATTGACTCCAGCGGGGCTTGCTCTCTCCCTTTTGACGTCCATAGACAAGGAGACGGTAAATCGGAGCAGGAGCTTGGGCCAGGCGATCATCCGCCGGAGAGGCCTGAAGCTGCTGAACCAGCTGGGTCAAGGTCGGAATCTTCTCGGGGCAGACCTTCCCTTCGAGCAAGAGATGAAGCGCATTCCCCCGCTGTTGGGTTTTTACCTTTAGCCCAGGCTGGTCTAGCAGTTGGTAAAACCAACTGGAGAGAGAGCTGGACTGTTTCTGTTTGGGTTTGCTCAGGGTTGACTGGACCATGCTTTAGACAAAAGAAGGCTTAGGCGAGTCGAGGTTGATGTTCAAGGATTGAATTGGGAGGTCGTTGCCTGTCCAATTCAACGATGTGAGTTAATCTCACGGTTGAATTGGACAGGTTGGACCATAATCCTTGGAAAAGGTGTATCTAGCTGTGACAGAGCGCGCAACCGCCACTCAAACTTGTTCCCTTAGATCACATACCGTCTTCGTAAAAGATAATAAATGTTAAGGGTGTGATTCCTGGTGGTCTGTCAATGAAGACTTCGAATACAACCGCTAAGTCAGTCCATTGATGATGTCTATCAATATTTCCGACCTAACCAGGTTGCCGATGCATCGGTTCATACAACTGCAATTCCGCATGAGCTTACCTTAGAAAGGCCCATTGGTGAATGTTGGCTGGTAAATCAATCTGGGGTGGTGCTCAGCCCTCGCTTCGGTCTCATTCAGGACTTCCTTGAGATTTGGGTGAGGAGATAGTTTGGGACCTGGGCATCCATCTGGCTTGGCTCACTAGAGCTAGGCCAGATGGATGCCAGATGGCTATACGAGCCGGAGCTGCGGCAAATCGATAGACTGGTGAAGAATAGAGTGCTGATAACCCAGCTGGCTGTGATGAATGCGCTGGGAGAGTAACTTTAATCGGGATCCTTCTGTTTCTATAAACGCCATGGCTTGGCCTGCTTCCAATTCTTTCCGTGAGCCTGAAAAGACGCCCGTCGTTGAGGCTACTGCTGTTCCTCGTTTGTCCCAAGAAGCGATCGCGCTTTCGGTGAGTGCGTTCACCCTACCGTTGTTGGGCGGGCTAGTCTTGTCTCGCTTTGCCATCGCGGGGTTGACCCAGCTGGGCAGCGCCAGTGAAGAGCTGTTTCGGGGCGATCGCTTGCCTTTGCTCAACGATCAGCCCGAAGACGAAGGTTGATAGCCCCAAGCTTGTAGCCCAGTGAGTCGCGTTCTGGGAGTCGCGTTCTGAATTCTCAGGGACTCACTGAGTGACTGGGAGCCCAATATTACTGGGCCTGGGCAAAGTAGGAGAGCAGGTTCACATAGGCAGCTTGGTAATAGATGGCGGGCTCGGTTATTTCCCAGGGAGCCTGGGATTGGACCCCTAAACCTTGCTTGTCTACATTCCAATCTTTGAAGGCTTTCTGAACTGGTTCACCGTAGGGAGGAGAGACCTGTTTGGCACTGTAGTACTGGTTCGGACCGCCGGTGACAAAACCAGGAGCGGGTCCATATTTAGAATCCGCCCCATCGTAGGGGCTTTGGGGGGGGAACCAGCCGTGATAGAGGTGCATGACACTTTTCTCTGCGCCTGCATTGGCTCCCTTCTTGCCCATGTTGCTGAGGTAAACCCAGCCCAGGGGGTTTCTGCCATGGAAATAATGCAAATATTCTTCGGCATTGCTGTGGTGGAAGTCTTCTTCAAATGCCTTGAGCTTTAATTCTTTCGCGAGGAGAAACATCAGCCCCCAGCTTGCCTTGCTTTGGTTCGAACCCCAGTGATAGTCGTCGATGTAGGCCCGATAGGGATCCACCCCTTGGGGATCCAAATTGTTGATTTGGCTGAGGGTGGATTGCAGTGATGCTTGGAGCTGCTGGAGAATCGCCTGGCGACGGGGAGACTTATGCTCTGTCCGAGCATAGGTAATGAAGGCTAGATGTTGATAAGGATCGAATGACTCTAAGGACAAGCTGTTGTCAGGTTCTTCGACCGCCAGAGCTGATGTTGGAAAACCGGCCCTGGTTTCAAAGGCTTTACCATAGGTTGCATTGCCCGTCGCCCGATACAGTTCTGCGGCGGCCCAGAGCCTCAACATCCCGTCATTGCCTTCTTCATTGGCTTGGGAGGCTGGGCTGAGCGGGGGCTTTTTGCCATGGTCGATGCCATCGCTAGGCCAATGTTCGGGATGACGGTCTAGGAATTGCCAGGCTTGCTCTGCGGCGGCGATGAGGCGATCGCTATAGCCCGGATAGGTCGCTTCAAAGGGAGCAAAGAGCCTGGCTCCATTAGCTGCTCCAGTAATAAAGGCAGAGGTAGCCCAGGTCGTAGGCTCGGTGTAGTAACGTGCTGCTCGATCCTCGTGGGGCATGGGGTCTCCCTCACCCGCAGTGGCCACCCGGTTGGCCACCGAGCCATCCTCTAGCTGCATGCGCAGCATCCAGTCTAATTCCCACTTCACTTCATCTAGAAGATCGGGGACGCCATTGCCGCTTTCGGGAATATTTTGCTGGTCGTTAAACGCCTGGGGATTTTGCTCATAGGCATCAAAGAGGTGCCACAGGGTTTTGGCGGTGAAAGGCAGATATTTATTGAAATCTCCGGCATCATGCCAGCCACCATGAACATCTCGGGGTTCTTTGCCACTGCCATAGCGAGCTGCTTTTAGGTCTTGTCGCCGACCAAGATGACAGGGAGGGTGGCTCCAGTTGCCCCCCTGCTGTGCAGTTATGGCTGTGCCGCATCGCTGGTAGTAGAAGGCTTTGGTTGCAGCGCTGAGTACTTGGCTGTAGGGATTGTCTTGGATTCTAAAAGGATAGGAGCGCTGCTGGGTTTGGGGATCGTAAATGTAGTACTCCCCCGCTGTCTCAATGCTAGAGAAATCCGCAGACCAGACCTGATCGCCGGATGATTCATCCGTTTTTCCGCCTTGCCAGGCCACTAATTCCCCTTGGTATACCGGGGTGTCGTCATGGGCCTGGCGTAGTTCAAAAGTTTGGCCGGGACGATAATGCCGAGACTTGTTTTGCCCTTCGCGAGGATTGGCGAACAGAGCGACTTTCGTGGATTGCGATCGCCAGCCAAACTGATCGACCAGAATTTGCTCATTAACCCCACGGCTTGAGTTGGACAGGTTAGAGCTAGCAGATCGTAATTGAGGCAAAAGGCAAAAGCTGAGCGGGAGCAATAACATTAAGCTGAGGAGCCAAACAACTTGACGAGGACGTTTCCACAATTGTTTTAGCAGTCTCATTCTAAGATTCCTTTCTCTAAGCCTTCTGTCAGAGATTTGCGGTTGGTTTATTCTTCTATTTCAAGACAGTAGATCAGGTTTTTGTTCATGGACTATCTATTCATTAAGTAAGAAGAGCCTGAATTGTGACATCTATTGTTTGGTTTCCGGAAAATTAAGAAGACTACGGAATTAGGCTGGCCTGTGATTGGACTGAATAATTAAAATCTTTCTTTGAAAGGATAAATCTGCGAAGTTGTATCAAATTTTGTTCCTAGAGTTGAAAATATCGAGAGCCTCATAAATTCTACTTTCTAGAATTTATGTTTCTCGTCAAAATTCTTTCAAAGAAAGCATTTGGGCTTGTACTGATTGAAAAAAGTGCTCTCTTTAAAGTCGGTTTAACGCTATCTCTAAATCGATTTGCATGAGTTTTTCTATGGATTGTATAGCTCTAAATTTTACTTGGTCGTATCAGTGAAAATTCTAGCTGTAGGATTTTTGAAATGATCAAAAATTTTGAAAAATGATTGATGAATAGTTTGTTTTGAAAATAATAGAGATGGGTTATATGCTCTTTTTCCTCTACTTATTATTCGAAATTTGATCTTCCTTTGGTGGTCAATTCTTCCGGGATCTATCTGGCAATAATGCATAGATAAACCAGAAGGTTTTCGTGTCACTTGATGCTACCTCCTTAGGCTTTGTCCTTCAGTGTATGTACTTAAATGGCGATTGAAAGTCGAGACAGTATAGATATTGACCTCAAGGGGTATCTCACCGCTCTGAAGCGCCGTTGGCCTCTGGGGGGGATTGTATTCGTTTTAACTCTTGCCGCGTTTGTTGGACTCTCGACAAAGTTGCCGAGAGTCTACAGTGCCGAAGGCAAAATGCTGTTTAGGGGCTTGGATCGCAGTACTTCTTTGGCAGGGGTTGGTTCAGAAGCGGATCAGTTGAAATCACTTTTGGAAACCCAGAGTCCTCTCGGGACCGAGAGAGAGTTACTGATCTCTCACCTCCCCCTGGAACGCGTGATTGAAGAGGTGGGTCTCATCACAGATAAGGGAAAGCCTCTCGCTGTGAAGGATTTTCGTAAGGATCTGTCTGTTGAGATTGTCGGTTTGACAGATGTTATCAACATCACCTACAAGGCTAAAGATGCTCAGCAGGCCAAGGATGTTGTAGACGCCTTAATGGCTGTATATCTCAAAGACACCCTTGATAAACAAGCCACTGAGACCCGCAACGCCAGTGCTTTTGTCGCGAGTCAATTGCCTGGGGGAGAGGCTAAGTTACTCCAGGCAGAATCTGATCTGCGGCAATTTAAGGAAGCCCATAATATTGTTGATCTCTCCCAAGAAGCTGAGCTGTTGGGCAAGGGGTTAGCGGGGCTGAAAGACCAGATGGTTGGGGTTGCGGCAGAATTAAATGGGGTGAGTAACCAGGCTCAGCAGCTCCAGAGCAACTTTCAGCTGAGTTTCGGTCAAACCGTTGCAGTAAGCACACTCAGTAAGTCGCCGGAAATTCGAGGTGCGCTGGACGAATTGGCCACTCTGGAGCAGGAACTGGCGGAAGCGCAAAAGATTTACTTACCCAATCATCCCAGCGTGAGCTCTTTGAGGTATGAGCAGGGCTTGCTAGAGGCGACGATTGCTTCTCAGTTAGAACAGTTTGTTGGGGCTCAGGTTTCTGTTCCTAAAGGGTTATTGGAAGACCGAGGGACTCGGGAAACTTTGCTGGAGTCCTATATCGGTCTTGAGATTAGTCGGCTCAAGCTCAGTGAACAGCTTGCGACCTTGCAGCAAGCAAACGTTGAGTATGCCAATCGAGCCAGCCTATTGCCTCAGTTAGAGGCCACTCAAGCTCAGCTGCTACGGAATGTCGACGTGGCACGCAAAAACTATCAGTCCCTGCTGCAAAAATTCCAAGATGTTCAGCTGGCAGAGAACAAGACTTCTAGGAATGCTGAGATTGCTCAACCTGCGATTCTGCCGGATAGCAAGGGCAGCACTGGCAAGGTCATGTTTGTTGGCACCGGAATGATGATGGGGTTGCTGTTGGCGAGCCTGGCGATTGTGATTGCAGAATTGCGCGATGGCTCACTCAAAACCTTGAGGGATATTAAGGGGTCATTTGACTATCCTCTGTTAGGTGTGATTCCGACTGGCAACCTTTCCCGTCGTTTCTCGCAAAGAGATCTGGAGCTTCAGCAGTTTAAGCACTTTTTGGATGATGGAGAGGCTTCATTCTTGAATGAAGCCTACTGGATGATCCAAGAGAATATTCGCTTTCTCAGTGCCCGTCGTGCATTGAAGACCATTGTGGTGACCAGTGCGGTAGCTGCAGAAGGCAAGTCTATGGTGGCGGCTAATTTGGCTGCCACTATGGCACGTCAAGGGCGACGCGTTCTCATCATTGATGCCGATTTGCGTCATCCGGTCCAGCAAACCCTTTGGGCGCTGGGCTCCGATCCTGGATTGAGTAATATCTTGTGCCAAGGCTTGACTGAATTTCAGCCCCAGCAGAGCCCCGATATTGAAAATTTGAAGGTTTTGGTTGCAGGAGCGCCCGTGGAAAGTCCGCTGCGCCTTCTGGCTTCAAAAAGAATGTACTCACTGGTGCGAGCTACCGCTGATTACTTTGACCACATCATCATTGATGCTCCTCCCTTATTGCAGGCGGCAGATGCCTTGCCCTTGGGAAGGATGAGCGATGGCATGTTGCTTGTTACGCGGCCGGGGGTGATCAATCGCAATTACAGTGCGATCGCCCAAGAGTTGCTGCAAAAACATGAGCAGGTCATCTTGGGCCTCGTGGTGAACGGCGTCAATGGTGGCTACTTCCCCCAAGCTCAGCCCGCATCAAGCCCGTCTGAGCCTCAAGTTCCCGTCAGTACCTAAGTTAGTCGAGAAGGTACTGCTGCTTTGCTGAATCATTCATTGGAGTTTTGTTTTGCCATGGTGACGACTGTTGCTCTATTGCTATTTGCCCTGCTGGTTCTGGGCTTTGGTTTCAAGAAATTGGCCGAGACATCTAAGTTTCAGTTGTTTGGTGAGATGGTGACTCAGGTCAAGACCGATCAAAAGGTTGTGGCTTTGACCTATGACGATGGTCCTAATCCGCCCTATACCAATCGATTGATGGAAGTGTTGGAGCAGTTTGGGGTTAAGGCGACGTTTTTTGTGATTGGCCGTCAGGTGGAGCAACATTCTGAGACGGTTCAGTCTCTACAGCGCCAGGGCCATGAGCTTGGGAATCATTCGTACTCCCATCGACGCTTAGTTTCAACCCCCAAAGCTGCGATCGCCGATGAGATTCATCAGACCGATCAGCTGCTGCAAAAGTTGGGCAGTCCGGACCGAATCCATTTTCGTTCCCCCTATGGCTATAAGCGGATTCGCCTGCCTTGGGTGCTGGCACAACTCAAAAAAATAAATGTTCTCTGGAATGTGGACCCGCGGGACTACCAAGCCGTCAGTGCAGATGCCGTTGTTGACCATGTTCTAGCGCAAGTCAGGCCCGGTTCTATCGTTCTACTCCATGACGGAGGAGGCGATCGCAGCCTAACAGTGGAAGCGACGGCTCGCCTGATCCCCCAACTGCAAGAACGAGGCTATCGCTTCCAAACCGTATCTGAACTTCTGGCTGTGCAAGCAAATCCGTCTTAAGCCTAATTCTGCCTAAGCCTAGCTGATTCCCCCCCTGATCCCGCGTGAAGTGAATTTGTTATGACCCCATTAATAACCCTCGTTTTGCTGATAGCTGCCCTTGTCCTATTGCCGGCAGTGGCTATGCTCACTCTGGAATGTCTTGCGGCATTATTACCGGAACGATCTAAGCCTGTAAATCCCGACCTCCAGCGCCCTCGCGTGGCCGTTTTGGTTCCTGCCCACAACGAAATTTTAGGTATCCAAAAGACTATCAATACACTCACCCCCCAATTGCAGGAGGGCGATCAGTTGATGGTTATTGCAGATAACTGTTCGGATGGTACGGCTGAGTTGAGTCGGCAGCTGGGGGCCACCGTTGTGGAGCGTCACAATTTGGAGTTGCGCGGTAAGGGGCATGCCTTGGACTTTGGGAGGAGTTGCCTCGCCGAGGCTCCTCCGGATGTGGTGATGATTATTGATGCAGACTGTGAGGTTCATGAGGGAACTGTTGCTGAAGCAACCTCTATTGCCCATGACTCTCAGTCTCCGGTACAGGTTACGAATCTTTTGGCCCCCCCAGAGAAGCCTAGCCTCAAAGATCAGCTCTCTTCCTTTGCGTTCACGGTGCGTACTTTTATTCGTCCCAATGGCGCTGCTCGTCTTGGGATGCCCCTGACTTTGCATGGAACGGGGATGGCTTTTCCTTGGCCACTGTTCAGCAGCTTACCCCTGGCAAATAGCAATCTGGTTGAAGACATGCAGTTGTCTTTGGACCTCTTGGTGGCAGGTCATTCTCCCAAGCTTTGTCGAACTGGGCGGGTCACGGGGGTGTTACCCAGTCAGTCTGGTGCTGCAGCTCAGCAGCGTAAGCGTTGGGAGCATGGTCATCTCAATACTTTGGTGACCCAGTCACCCAATTTGCTTAAAGCGGCTTGGCAGCAAAAGCGTCCCCAGTTAGTTGCAGCCACTTTGGATTTGTGCGTGCCCCCATTGGCGCTCCTGGTGCTGCTCTGGGCTGGATTGACCAGTATTTCGCTGGTCTGGGGGTGGTCCCAAGTCCAGTGGCTACCCGCCATTGTTTTGATTGTTCAAGGCATCTTGTTGTTGACTTCTATCTTGATGGTTTGGGCTAAATATTGCCGCGAGCAGTTGCCCCTAACCGCCTTGTTGGCAGTACCTCTCTACGTTTTCTGGAAGGTGCCGATTTACCTCTCCTTTCTTGTTCGACCTCAGCAAAGCTGGATTCGTACTAAGCGTGAAGAGGCCTAGGGCCTTTGAACTGTGCTAGCCGCTTTCATTGCTAACTGTTATTTCACGCTCTCCTTCACTTTCCTTCTGAATTGACCATGAACTTTTATTCTTGTGATGCATTATGTGAGTCTGTTGCGGCAGCTTTTTTCCCTGATGAGCAGGTGGAAAACAAGCTATTTGAACTAGACGGCAAGATTTGGAGAATTCCGACGGTCAATCAGAAGACTCCCATTACGGACTTCCCTTTTCAATCCCGCATGTTGGATTTTTTTGAGGGACAGGCGATCGCCGATACAGATCCCGTCCAAGAAACGGCTGACCTCAAATACTTGCCCAAGGTCTCCCATGGCATCATTCGGGCTGAAGAGTGGCTTGAAGGCAATCTGGAGGAGAGCTATGAGCCTGCACCCACCATTCTTTGGGAGGACTTTGACAGCTGGGAGACGTTTCTTCAGTTCATCAAAAAGCGTAAGTCGAAGAAGTTCTTCGCCGATTCCCGCCGCCGCCGTCGCAAGCTCGAGGAAGCGGTCGGTCCCGTGGAGTTTGTCTTCGGTGATACTCGGCCTGAGATCCTTAAAGCCTGCATGCAGTGGAAGTCTGAGCAATATCGCAGCACCGGGCAATTCGATGATTTTGCCCATGAGGAAAACGTACGCCTGTTTGAGGAGTTGGCCCAGCGTGGCCTGCTAATGGTGTCTAGCTTGAGCTCTGCAGAGGGGCCCATTGCGATCGACATTAATCTGTTCCACGATGGTCGCCTTTACTCTTGGATTGCCTCTTACGATCACGAATATTCCAACTATGCGCCGGGCCGCCTCTTGCTCCTGGAAGCCTTGGAAGCCAGCTTTAATGCCGGTCATCGGGAATTTGACTTTTTGATTGGCAATGAAGACTACAAATGGATCTATGCCAGCCATGCCCGGCTGATTAGCTCCTTAGGGACACCTCCTTTGAAGGTTCAAGCTCAAGAGTTGATGACTGCTTCCGTCAAACCGGCTTTGGCCTGGGGGCTCAAGTCCTTCCCTGGTATGAAAGGCAAGCTTAAAACCCTGGCACTAAACTCCCAAAAAGGCTAATGCTTCAGCCACAGCCGCCTTGCAAGGCAGCTGTGGCCATCGCTTTGTTAACGCATAACGATTCTCCTGTTTGGAGTAAGCCTGATTATGGAAAAACTGCTATTAAAACTAGAAAAAATCTTCACGATTGCTGCTCTAATGCATTTCTCTGAAGGTATTATCCCGCTGGTGTTATCTAGAGGAGCCAGTGAAGGGGATGGCTCTGTCGCACCTAGCACTCAGGCACTCAATGCGGGGTTATTTCTACTAATTTATTTCATTACTTATGTCTTGCTCTTTCTTCGCTGGAAGCGCTTATTTTATGCGTTAACTCAGAATATATTTCTATGTTTATTGGTTCTCATTGTAGGCTTCTCTTTCTTTTGGTCTCTCTTTCCTGATCAAACATTAGTCGAAAGCATTCGCTTTATCTCAGCTTCTGGCTTTGGGCTTTATTTCGCAACACGTTACCGAATGGAGGATCAGCTAGAAATATTTGCTACGCTTTGCACTATTATGGTCGCGACCAGCGTGCTATTTATCTTTCTTCCTCCCCGTTACGGCATTATGGGAGGGGTTCATGCTGGAGCTTTTCGTGGAATCTATGTGCATAAGAACCACTTCGGCTTAATGATGGCTCTAAGCTCCGTGATATTTCTTTTGCAATTTTTTGAAACTCACAAGCAGCGATTCAAATTCTTACTTCCTTTTGCTTTAGTTCTGACAGTACTTTCTAAGTCTGGTGGTGCAGTAGGTGTTGCTTTTGCTGCACTGCTAACCTGCTGCTTTGTCTATGGATATAAAACACTACGTCTCAAATTGCTATATCTGGTGCCCTTGTTCTTTTTAGGGGTAACAGCAACAACTGGATTTTTCGCTTGGGCTGTTAATAATCTTGTTTTAATCGCTGAGGTGACGGGTGAGGACCTGACGTTAACAGGCAGGACTGTCTTTTGGGCGCTCTTAGTTCGAATGGTCCAAGAACGTCCTTGGTTTGGTTATGGCTATAGAGGGTTCTGGCATGGTTTGAAGGGACCCTCAAGAGTCATTATTCAAGTCACAAAATGGCCGGTTCCAGAAGCTCACAATGGCTTCTTGGAAGCAGCATTAAGTGTGGGACTTGTTGGCTTAGGATTGTTTTTAATTACTTATATTCTGACGATGCTTAGGGCAATTTATTGCTTGCATCGAGATCCAAGACCCTGGGCAATTTGGCCTATCGCTTTTCTCGTCATCATTGTTGTTTGTAACCTCACTGAAAGCTCGTTGTTGAACTTTGGATTCTTCTGGCTTGTCTTTTCTTCCATCGTATTCTCACTTCCGCTTAAGATTCGGGAAATGAATCTTGAATCGATTCCTATAGGCCCGCCGAATCCCCCTCCCCCTCGGTGGCCTAATGGTCCGATTAGATCGGGTTGACAGCTCGTTTGGTCACTCCTTTAGTTTGTAGCCTTTGGGGTCATGCTAAAGCGCTTTGAACAGTTCACTACAATTCGTTCGCTCTATGGGACTGCTCTGTAACGTCTGAACAGCCATCTAATGCTTGGAGCTTTCTGTGACTTCTACAGATGTTCTTCCAGCCGTTTTCTTTCTTCCCCCACGATGATGCTCCAATTCTTGAAAGACCGGCTTGCCAAAATTTATCAGCATCAGTTCTTCCGTAAGACTTTTTGGACGCTGATTGCTCGCCTGGGCGGATTGGGGATGCAGCTGGGCTACTTCGTTTTAGTGGCGCGGGCATTGACGGTGGAAGAATATGGCCTGTTTATCGGTGTTTCAGCCATGGCTTCTTTGCTGATTTCCTTTGCGGGTTTTGGCAGTGGCGACATCTTGATTAAGAACGTTTCGCGCGATCGCTCTCTGTTCTCGGTGTATTGGGGTAATGCCCTACTCACGGCTTTTATTTCCAGCGCGCTGCTGATTGGTGCTTGCCTGGCAGCTTCCCAAATTTTCTTCGCAGACCATGGCTCTCCTCTGATCGTTTCGTTGATTCTGTTCTCCGATATTTTCTGTTTGACGCTTTGGAATATCTCTGGAGATGCTTTATCTTCCTTCGACAAGCTTTATCAGGTCGCCCAGACCGACTTTCTCTATTCAACGAACAAGTTGATGGCGGCGCTGATTTTGGTTCTAGGCGTTTGGAGTCCAACGATTACAACCTGGGCCTGGCTATATTGCATTAGCTCCGTGGTGACGGCCCTCTATTCTGTGGGATTAGTTTGCTCCAGCTTGGGGATGCCGAAATATAGACCGGCTTTGGCCCTGAATAATTTGAAGGAAGGGGTTCTCTTTTCCTTGAGTTATTCCGCTGAGAAGATTAATGGCGATATTGATAAAACCATGCTGGCCAGTGCGGCGACCTTTGAAGCGACGGGTCTTTATGCGGCGGGCAGCCGATTTTTGACTTCAGCCTATACGCCTTTGCATGTGCTGTTTGGCAATGCCTACATGCGGTATTTCAAACATGGCGCCAATGGAATTCGGGGCAGCTTTAGTGTGGGTAGGCGCTTGCTGCCAGCGGTTTTGGCCTATGGGGGCCTGGCAACGGCTGGTTTTATCTGGCTGGCTCCCCTGTTGCCTCGTTTGTTGGGGGATGCCTATGCCGATACCGTGGTGGTCTTGCGTTGGCTATCGCCTTACGTGTTGATGTTGGGCGTCCAGGCGATCGCTGCGGATAGTCTCACAGGGGCAGGGTTTCAGTCCTGGCGTAGCGGTGTGAATGTTGCTACTGCGCTGTTGAACATCGGTCTTAATCTCTGGCTGATTCCGACCTACTCTTGGCAGGGCGCAGTTTGGGCAACGTTGATTTCGGATGGCGCAAAGCTCTTGGCCCTCTGGGGAATGGTGTTGTTTCTGTTCTATCGAGAGCCACAACCGCCTGCTACAGCTGCCACGATTCCTGCGGATTAACCGGAGCCTGGTTAAAGCCTTAAACCGCTAAAGATTTGGTTCATAATCGACGTATCAACCGATGCTGACAGGGGGGGGATGAGCTGATATGCCTGCCTTGTCTTTCCCCTGGGTTAATCATAGACATCCTACGAATTCTCCTCTTCGGCAGTTTTCACCGCAGGCCATCCCGTAAAATCAGTAGGTAATCGTCAGATAGAGTCCGCTGTAATGAGCCCCAGTCTGCAATCGCCGGACGGCGCGTCTAACCTCGACCTGCTTAATTCCACCCCGTCAGAATCTTCTGTGACTCCTAACGCCACTTCCGCCAATGATCTGGCTCTGCGCCACCGCCTCAAGTTCGTGGAGGACCAGTGGGAAGCGGTTTTGCGACAGGAATGCGGCCAAGAGCTGATTGACTTGTTGACTCAGCTTCGGGACCTCAGTTCGCCAGAAGGCCAGGCTGAAGCAGTGGAGCAAGACTTGCTCCATGTGGTTGAAAAGCTAGATCTAGATAGTGCGATCCGCTCTGCTCGAGCGTTTGCGCTGTATTTCCAGCTGATCAATATTGTTGAGCAGCATTATGAGCAGCAGCAGCATCGCGATGCTTATGAACAGGCTGATGCCCAGGCTCCGACTGACAATGAATCTTTATTAGATCGCTACTATCCCATCTCAGAGGCGGCTCGGGATACGGCAGATTTTGAGTCTGATGAAAGCTGGATGAGCCAGCAGGACAAGACTGGCGATTGCCCTCCCATCAGCCAGCCTGAGACCTTCCGCAGTTTGTTTCCCAAACTGAAGCAACTCAACGTCCCCCCCCAGCAAATTCAGAACATGCTGGAGCAGCTGGATATTCGCTTGGTGTTTACGGCTCACCCCACGGAAATTGTGCGCCACACTATTCGCGATAAGCAGCGGCGTATTGTGGGCATCTTGCGTAAGCTCGATCAGCTTGAATCCCAAGGGGTGATCAACCCTGGGAAGTCCTGGGAAGTGGATCAGTTGCGCCGTCAAATGACCGAGGAGATTCGGCTCTGGTGGCGTACCGATGAATTACATCAGTTCAAGCCCACGGTCCTTGATGAAGTGGATTACACCCTCCATTATTTCCAGGAGGTCTTGTTTGATGTGATTCCCCAGCTCTACCTGCGTTGTCAGGGAGCTTTGGGGGATGCTTTTAAATCTTTGACGGTGCCCCACCAGAACTTCTGTCGCTTTGGCTCCTGGGTGGGCAGCGATCGCGATGGCAACCCTTCCGTAACCCCCCAGGTCACCTGGCAAACGGCTTGCTACCAGCGCGGCATCGTTTTGGATAAGTACCTCAATGCGGTGCGTCAGCTACAAAACCTGCTGAGTCAGTCCCTCCATTGGAGTGAAGTGCTGCCAGAGCTGCTTGAATCTCTGGAAAATGAGCAGGCTGACATGCCCGAGGTCTACGAAAACCTCGCCATTCGCTATCGCCAGGAGCCCTACCGGCTCAAGTTGGCCTACATTAAGCAGCGCCTCAAAAACACCCTGGCTCGCAACAAAATCGTCCACAAGCTGGATGTGCTGGATCACGATCTGGCTGAGTCCCAATCGGAGATGATCTATCACTCCGGAGCTGAATTCTTGGAGGAGTTGCGGCTGATCCAACGCAGCGTTGAGGCAACGGGCCTGAATTGCTACGAGCTAGAAACCCTGATTTGTCAGGTGGAAATCTACGGCTTTAACCTAGCCCTGCTGGACATTCGCCAGGAAAGCTCCCGCCATTCTGCCACCATCGACGAGATCACCAGCTACCTGCAAATCTTGCCCAAGCCCTATCGGGAAATGGACGAAGCAGAGCGAGTGGATTGGTTGGTGAAGGAGCTGTCTAACCGCAGACCCCTCGCCCCCGCAGAACTGCCGTTTTCTGACACCGCTCGGGAAACCATCGAAACCTTCCGGGTGGTGCGTCAGCTCCAGCTGGAGTTTGGCCCAGAGATCTGCCAGACCTACATCATCAGCATGTGCCAGGATGTCAGCGACATGCTGGAGGTGCTGCTCCTGTCCCAGGAAGCCGGGCTGTATGATCCCGTGACGGGCAAAGGCGGATTGCAAATTGTGCCGCTGTTCGAAACAGTGGAAGATTTGCGCCGGGCTCCCAAGGTGATGGATGACCTGTTCCGTATGCCGCTCTACTCTGCGCTCCTAAAGGATGGCTATGAGCAGGCCAAGGCGGAGCCTGATGCGGCAGAGGCTGAAAATGATGGGGGTGAAGGAGAACGACCGAAGGCCGAGTTCCCGGAGCGACTACCGTTGCAGGAAGTCATGCTGGGCTATTCCGATAGCAATAAGGATTCTGGCTTCCTCAGCAGTAACTGGGAAATCCACAAGGCCCAGAAAGCGCTGCACCGGATTTCCGATAACTACGGCGTGGCTCTGCGCATTTTCCACGGTCGCGGTGGGTCCGTGGGTCGTGGCGGTGGTCCAGCTTACGAAGCGATCCTGGCCCAGCCCAGTCGTAGTATCGATGGCCGCATCAAGATTACTGAGCAGGGCGAAGTCCTGGCCTCGAAGTACTCCTTGCCTGAGCTGGCGCTTTACAACTTAGAGACCATCACCACGGCGGTGATCCAGGCCAGCCTGCTCCACAGTGGTTTTGATGACATTGCCTCCTGGAACGACATTATGGAGAATCTGTCGGTCCAGTCTCGCAACCACTATCGCTCTTTGATCTATGAGCAGCCTGACCTACTGGACTTTTTCCACCAGGTGACTCCCATTGAAGAAATTAGTCAGCTGCAAATCAGCTCTCGACCTGCCCGGCGCAAGTCTGGCAAAAAAGACCTGAGTAGCCTGCGGGCCATTCCTTGGGTGTTTAGCTGGACTCAAAGCCGCTTCTTGCTACCGGCTTGGTACGGTGTGGGCAGTGCGCTTAAGTCTTTTGTGGATGAGCGCCCTGAACGTAACCTGCTGCTACTGCGCTATTTCTACGACAAATGGCCCTTCTTTAAGATGGTTATTTCCAAGGTGGAGATGACGCTGTCGAAGGTGGATATGCAGATTGCTGAGCATTATGTGGATGAGCTATCTAAGCCTGAGGATCGCGATCGCCTCTACAAGGTCTTCAAGCAAATTGAGGATGAATACAATCTCACTCGGGAGTTAGTGCTGAGCATTGCGCGCCATGAGCGTCTCCTAGATGGTGACCCCAGCCTCCAGCGCTCAGTGCAGCTGCGCAATGGCACCATCGTGCCCCTGGGCTTCCTGCAGGTATCTCTGCTGAAGCGACTGCGCCAGCACAAGTCCCAGACCCGCATGGGCATGGCGCGATCGCGCTACAGCAAGGGGGAACTATTGCGCGGTGCTCTACTCACCATCAACGGTATTGCAGCGGGTATGCGGAACACGGGGTGATTCCTGAAGATTCAGTGGGTCTCAGGAGAGAACCTAGGCCTCTTGATTCAAGGGAATTGGAACATTTTCATTCCGTTCGGGTCAAAAGAAAGCACATGTCGGAAAAGCGGGTTGCCCAGGCTGCCCGCTTTCCCTATGGAATAAAGTTCGCTTTAATTCTCACTAATCTAAACGAGCGTTCCATTGGAGATAGAGCAGCATCTTTTCCCTGGATGTCTGTTAAGGCTGTGTTTTGTACGGATGTGTGCCATTCGCTATCGAAATGCATTGCTAATCGGTTTGAGCAACGACCTAATTGGTTAGGACGCTTGCGAGTCACATCACTGTCTGCCACCTCCAGGTCTGGTAAGTCATAAAGGTCCGGAGTGATGTGACCGGCACTAAGTCTTGGACTGAGGCGATCGCCTTGGACCCTGCGCCTATTGTTCACTGTGTTGAGGCAAAGTCGTTGATGTCATCTACCCCGTTTCCAGCCTTGCAAGGACAGCCTTCCCGGAGCCCTAAAAAGGTTCGCAAACCTGCTTTAGCCCTCAGCATAATTTTGGGCTTGGCTAACTTTGGCTTTGTCCAGCCTGCGGCGGCTCAAAACCGAGACCCCTTGGCTTGTCAGCAAGAAGCGGAAGCCGTGAGCCGCAAGAGTGAGCTTTTGAGGGAGACCGCAGAAGGTAATAACAAGTCTCGCAAACGCTATGAACGTCTGATTAAGGAGCATCGGGACGAGCTAGCGGATTGCCGCCGCCGCAATTGGCCTCAAAACCAGGCCCTCTGGGTGCGGCTTTACCCTTGCGACATCAAGCCCGGCGTCTTGGAACAGGTGCTGGATCAGGCGGTGAATCAAGGCTACAACCAAGTTTATGTAGAGACGTTTTACAGCGGTAAGGCCCTGCTGCCCCTGAATGACAACAGCACGCCCTGGCCTTCGGTGGTGGGCGATCGCGACTATGCCGATACGGATTTGCTGGCCCAGGCGATTGAGAAGGGGCGGAAGCGAGGCCTCAAAGTCTATGCCTGGATGTACAGCATGAACTTTGGTGAGTCCTACACCGATAGTCGAGGGTCTTCCTTGGCCCGGAATGGCAAGGGCCAAACCAGTTTGGAGCTGGTGGCTGACGGTCCCCAAGCCTTTATCGATCCCTACAACCGAGAAGCCATTCGCGACTATTCCAATCTGGTGCGGGAAGTGGCGGAGCGCCGTCCTGATGGCATTTTGTTCGACTACATTCGCTACCCCCGAGGCAGCGGTGCTGCTTCTGTGGCAGGCAATGTCAAAGATCTATTGGTCTACAGTCCTGCTTCGAAGGAGGCCTTGGTTCGCCGGGCGACCAATAACCAGGGACGTGAAATGATTCGCCGCTTCCTCAATCGCGGTTATGTGGATCTCGGAGATCTTCAGCAAGTGATGAAGAAGTATCCTGGTGAAAGTGGCCCGATGTGGCAGGGGCGTATTCCTCCCAAACTGGATAAAAAGGCGGTTAAGCAGCGTCAGCAGCGACTTCAGCAAGATCTTTGGTTGTTGAGTGTTGCCCATGCTTACCAAGGGGTCGTGGACTTTTTGAATACGGCAGCGAAGCCAGCTCAAGAGAGTGGAATTCCTGCGGGAGCGGTGTTTTTTCCCAGTGCCAATAAAACGGTGGGTCAGCAGGGCTTTGACTCGCGCCTCCAGCCCTGGGAGCGGTTTTCGTCCCGCTTAGAATGGCACCCCATGGCCTATGCGGACTGTGGGTTGGCAAGCTGCATTGTGGATGAAGTCAAGCGAGTGTTGAATAATTCACCTGCGGGCGTCAAAGTTCAGCCCGCCCTAGCTGGTTCTTGGGGCAAGTCCTATGGCAACCGTCCCAGCCTGGAAGTGCAGATGGTGGCACTGCAATCCACTTCAGCCCAGGTGCAGACGGTGAGTCACTTTGCCTATTCTTGGCAGCAACCCCAGAACGATGCCAATCGAAAAGCTTGCCGCCTCTAGAGGGTGAGGGAGAAATATTTTTTACAAATTTGAGTAGTTTCTCAGAGGTTTCCTAGTCAAATTACCGCTGGGTGGTACTTTCTTATGTATAAAAATCTCCGGTTGTTCCATGGATTTACTAGGAGATAGATGAAGCTTGATGAATGGGCTGATTGGGGATAGCGAGGTCTTTCCCTGAAATGTCCAATTTTCAAGCTAGTCGGTGTGTTTCTGGTGAGCTCGGAATATGGCAAGGCAAGCTTTAGCAGTTCAGGCCCGACCGATGACTTTGGTGGCGCTGACAGCGCAAATTCAAGCTGCTGTTGAACCCCACGGTTGGACCGCTGCGGTTGTGCGTGAGGGAGATTCCCTGGTCGTTGACCTGGTTGGGGCTATTTGCCCAGATCCCCTCCTGGCGATGATGACGATTGAAGCTGAGCTGGAGGCTTCGGATCAGGCTGGCCTAGAGGCGATTAAGCTCTATGGCTATTGCTCCGAGGCTGAGACTTCGGGCGAGTCTGAGGCTTCGGCCTCTGATGCTCCGGGCTGGATGAGTGTTATTGATCTAGATCGCTACTTCTCCCACCGAGCATCGCTGACGCCGGAGGCCTTTGGACTGACCGGGGCAGAGGCCTCTCGCTTGGCCTGTGAGGCTGAGCGCGATCGCTATGCTGTGGTTTCGACAGCAGCTAATACGACTGTCACAGATGCTTCGAGCAATGTGGATGTGCCGTCGGTTGGACCTGAGCTTGAGGTCGAACTCCAGGCATCAGCCGTAGAGCTGACCCCCATTGAGCTTGACGGGGCTGATTTAGAGCTGGAAGATCCTTGGGAAATGGAGCTGCAGCAAGCTGAAGCGCCTTGGGTTCCTTTGTCCCTTGACCACTTTCCACGCATCGATTCTCCTCAGGAAACTGAAGTGGGTCTTTCGCCGCTGGTTGACCCTGGAGAGCCGGTTGAGCCTTTGCTATCTGCCCAGCGCTTGGAGGCCTCTGAATTGTCCCGGCGTCTAGCTGGGCTTGAGGTTTCCACTGGAGAACAACAGCCGCCCTATTCAATGGCTGCGCAGCCATTGAAGGGTAAGCCCGCATCCCCCACCTTGGCAGCTCTGACGGGATACGATCTATACCGAGCATTTATTACGGAGAAGAGTAGCTGGTTTGCCCAAACCGTGAAGGATGATGCCCGTCTCCATGCTTTGGCGAAGCAGCGTCAGCATTACACCATTGGCACCCTCTCTCACTATCTAGCAGATACGCTGGCTGAGAATGAGCGCTTGATCGATTTGGTGCCGGTTCGGAAGCGCGATCGCGGTTGCGGCTTGATTTTTACGGATCAGCGAGTGATTTCGCTTTCCCAGCCGAAGCGTCGTGATTCCTCTGGAAGCGCGAACAGCAATCGCCAGGGCCTAGAGGTTTGGATGGTGCCCTGGAGTTGGGTTCACAAAGTCGAAATTTCTGCCGATGCACTCCGATTTCACTATGGTCGTGCGAAGGAGCGCTTTAGCGTTGATCTAGAAACGCCTTATCACCTACGGAATGCGATTCCCAGGGACATTCCGGTTCGCATGGTGCGTGAGATTCGTTCTTTGCCTAAGCAGCGAGCCATGAAGACCAAGACGGGGCTGGCGATGGTCGCTGGGGTAACGTTTGCCTTAGGGTCTGGCTTCTCATTGTTGAATAACGTGATGAATCGTCAGCAAGTTGATGCGCGATCTAATCCTTTGGCGGTGAGCCGTAGTGCCATACAGGCGGATTCGCCAAGTCAGGCCGTGAGTGGGGCTGGACAAGAGGCCCAAGAGCCTTCGATGCCAACCTCCCTTGTGACGACGACAAATCATGAGCAATGTGTGAATAGCTTCAACAATGCTGCCCAACCCCATGCCTATGCGACTCTAAACCAAGTAACCCAGACGCTTCAGGTGAACTTGCAGAATCAAGTTCTCCTTCAGATGCCGCAGCAACAGTTTGATCAAACGGCCGCTGCGGTGGCCCAGGAGATTTTGTCGAGCTGTCAGGCTAAGGCTATCAATCAGGTTGTGGTAACCAATGGTTTACTGCGCTATCAGCAGCAGCGACCTGCAGGCAATGTCACTTCGGTTAAGACTGAAGAAGCATTAGGTCTGTTTTAAGCCGACGCCATGGCGCAGCGGGATGGCCTAAGGCGTTCAATCTGCGGGGGCCGTCAGTGGTTGTCGCTCGTAATCTTGATGATGCCATAGCTGACGGAAAGCGTGAGTACGGCTATGGCAAGGCCAATCAGCTCCGTGCCGGTGACCTTGTCTAGGTCAAGCAAGATGATCTTGCGAGCCACGGCGGTTAGAGAGGTGACGATGACCAGTTCCAGCTGGACTTTATGGTCTTGCAGGTAGGCTGTGATGTTTTGCAGTAGCTCCAGGGCAATGAGGACCGTTAGGAAGAGGCCAAAGATTTCGAGGAGCGTTTTGTTGAGGAAGGGGGCTGGCTTTTGGATCACGCTGTCAAACAGGACTAAACCTAGATCCCAAATTGAAACTAGGATGACGATGATCATGGCGATCGCCAGCACTTTAGAGATAAAGCTCTCAAAGCTACTAATGCCACTGCGAAATGACTTATCGCTTCCCAGGCGTTGCAGGGTTCGAATAGAGCGGCGCTGTCTGGGCATGGTGAGGCAACCGAGCTAAAGGGATGCCTTTAAATCTATCGGATTGAGGTGTTGCGGAGCTTGGCCCCAAGTGAGCTGTAGGCTAGATCGACTGGGGGCAATGGAACAGGCCCGCGATAAGCAAAATTGCTTAGGATGCAATACCAGGCTCGTTTTTCCGAGGTTTGGTGAGGCTGAAGTTTGGGGGCATGCCATAGAGGATGCCAGCGGTTAAGCCAAGGAAAGATTTATAAGTTAAGGGGTAAAACCGCAGCTGATGCAACGGATTTCAGAGGATGCTTGGGGAATGATGGCTCCAAGCGACCAGTCGCTCATCCCTGAGCCATGGAGGTACGAAGTGATTAATACATTGCTGCTGCTGTTGGTGTTTGAACTGATGGGTGAGGTCCTGGTCCGGGTAACAGGGTTGCCGTTGCCTGGGCCCGTAGTGGGCATGTTTGCCTTGTTGGGGACGTTGGTGCTACGGGGCCGTTCCTGGCCTGAGCTGGATGCGGCGGCAACGACGTTGCTGAGTCATCTCTCTTTGCTGTTTATTCCAGCGGGGGTGGGAGTGATCCTCCACTTTCAGCGTTTGGGGGCTGAGTGGCTGCCGTTGGTGACGGCACTGGTGTTGGGCACGATGGTGACGCTGGCCATCACCGCTTGGAGTTTGAGTCGGTTGCTTCAGCTCCAGGCTCGTTCTCAGCGGTCTAAGCTGCGCGCTGGTTTGGTTGTCACTGGAGAGGTTCAGTCATGAATGACAGTGAATTGTTTGAGTTGTGGGTTTATCTATCGGAGTCGCCGCTGCTCCATTTGACCCTGACGCTGTTGGCCTATCAGGTGGCGCGATCGCTCCATCGTCTGTCCGGTGGGCATCCCCTGGCGAATCCTGTGGCGATCGCGGTGGGCTTGCTGATTGCGTTCTTGCTGTTCAGCGATACGGACTACGCGACCTATTTTGAGGGTGCACAGTTTGTTCATTTTCTCCTTGGTCCAGCTACGGTGGCTTTGGCGATTCCGCTCTATGGTCAGCTGTCTAAGCTGCGGGCGATTTGGTTGCCAGTGATGGGGGCGGTGACGGTGGGAGTTTGTACGGCGGCGCTGAGTGCGATCGCGATCGCTAAGCTTCTGGGCGGAAGTGTCATTAGCCAGCTGTCCCTCGCGCCCAAGTCTGCCACGGCTCCGGTGGCGATGGGGGTGAGTGATGCCATTGGTGGGTTGCCTTCGTTGACGGCGGTCCTAGTGGTGACGACGGGGATTATTGGCGCGGTGACGGGGGGCTGGATTTGCGATCGCCTGGGCATTCGCGATACCAGTGTGCGGGGGATTGCTATTGGAGTGGCTTCCCATGGCATTGGCACGGCGCGGGCGTTCCAAATCAGTCCAGAAATGGGGGCCTTTGCGGGACTGGGCATGGCGCTTTCGGCGGGGATGACTGCGCTGCTGGTGCCGCTGCTGGTAAAGCTGTTAGGGATTGTGGCTTGAAGCTTTTCCGATTGGATCTAAAACTCATCAGGCCAGTCCGCTTTCAGTCCGTTTTAACGGACTTGAGCTTTTAGCTGTGAGCTTTAGCTCACAGCGCCAGGCCTGAGCTAGCCTGCTCGTTGGTCGCGCTCAGTTCAGGTGAAGTAGCCTTGGAAGAGCAGGTCTTGACCGACGGGTTCCCATTGAGTTCTGTCTAGCTGTAAGGCTTGGTCCATGCGGTCGATGCCCAGGTCTGCGATGGGGCTGTAGCCGGTGCCACCGATGAGCTTGGGGGCGACGAAGGCCCAGAGCTTTTGGACGCAGCCCTGGGCGATCGCCTGTGCTCCCAAAGTACCGCCGCATTCCCAAAGGATTGTGGAAAGGCCGCGATCGTAGAGGTTGCTGCTGACAGCTTTTGGGGTGAGATCTGGTAAGACAATGACTTCGACGCCAAGGCTTTTCAAGTGCTGGGAGATCGCTGGGTCGTGGCTTGGTCCAGTGAAGACGATGGTTTGGGTTGTGGATACATCCCAGAGTTGAGCTTTCCTTGGCAAGTCAAGGCTGCGGCTCATGACAATGCGCAGGGGGTTGTGGTCGGCTTTGCCGTGGGTGCCTAGGTTGGGGTTGTCTTTTCGGACGGTGTTGCCGCCGACGATAATGGCGTCGCAGGTGGCGCGGAGCTGGTGGACGCGATCGCGAGCCTCTGGCTGAGTAATCCATTGGCTATGCCCGCTGGGGGTGGCGATCTTGCCATCCAGGGTCATGGCGTATTTGAAGATGCCGAAGGGTTGCTGATGCACCATACGGTGGATGAAGGCTTCGTTGAGTGTTTGGCAGGCTGCTTCTTCCACGCCGACGGTGACTTCGATGCCTGCATCGCGGAGGGTTTGGATGCCGCTGCCTGCGACTTTGGGGTTGGGGTCAACCATGCCGATGACGCAGCGGGAAATTTGAGCTTTGACGAGGGCTTGGGAACAGGGGGGAGTGCGGCCTTGGTGGTTGCAAGGTTCGAGGCTGACGTAGGCGGTTGCGCCTGCAACGGTATGGCCTTGGGCGGCGGCGTCGCGGAGGGCGAAGATTTCAGCATGGGGTTGGCCCGCTTTGGGGTGGTAGCCTTGGCCGATGACTGTGCCGTCTTTAACGAGGATGCAGCCGACCATGGGGTTGGGGGCGGTTTGGCCTGCGGCTTGGCGGGCTAGGGTGAGGCATTGTTGGATGTATTGGCGGTCTTGGTCGGTTTGGGAGGGCATGGTTTTGGTTTGGCTGTTGCTTGGCTTTGAAGAGTCGAAGAAGCAAAGCTGGCAGCCTTGGGGGCCAGCCCCCAAACCCCCGCTCAAGGGGGACGAAGCGCCTCCCCCTTAGAGGTTATCCCCCTGCGCAAGGAGGCTGGTTTGCTTCACTGTTTTAGGTGAGTACTTTAGGCGATTTCAGATTTTTAGGCGTTGTTGTGGGGTCTTGCCGAAATCCTATACGCACCGTAGGACAACCCATGTCCCCTTGGTTCAAGGGGGACCGCACGAAGTGCGAGGGGGGGCTGTTGGATTCTTCCCCGTCTCCTTTAAGAGAAGGGGTTAGGGGAAGAGGCTGCTGCTGCATCATCGCCTAACCCTCCCGCTCCAAGATCAAGGTTACGGGTCCATCGTTTTCAATCATCACTTGCATGTCAGCTCCAAATTGACCGCTTGCGATTTTTACCCCCGAAAAGCTAAGCCGATCAATGAATTGGTCATACAACCTTTCGGCTTGGTCCTGTGGTGCTGCGCTGGAAAAAGAGGGTTTGCGTCCTTTACGGCAGTCGCCGTAGAGCGTGAATTGGCTGATAATTAAAATCTCACCCTTGATGTCTTGGATGGTCTGGCTCCAAGGTTTGCCATCGTCGTCAGGGAATAGGCGCAGGTTGAGGCATTTCTTGATGAGCCAGTCCAGTTCGGCTTCGCTGTCGCTGTTGGTGATGCCGAGGAGGAGGTTGTAGCCTTTGCCGATGCTACCGATGGTCTCGCCTGCGACGCTGACGGAGGAAGCGGTGACTCGTTGGAGAATGATGCGCATGAAAGAGCTTTGGGCTCGAATAAGGTTCAAGGATGGCCTAGATTTAGATCCTAGGAGGCGAAGCTGCATTTACCAAGGGTTGGAGTTGGGGATGGAGGAGGGCTGGGGTCGGGCGACTGGTATAAGTAGCCGTGAGAGAGGCTTCAGCATTCGGCTAAATATTGGCTGAGCATGGTTTCTAGTTGCTCCAGCTCAAACTGTTTGGCTAGGTTCAGCAGGTCGTTGATAAAGGGTTGATACTCGGGATTTTGGTCGGCGATGCTGGTCGCGGTTTGTCGAAGTTGCCTTACTCGGCCTCGTAGGCTTTGGTTGAGCAATTGTTGCAGGATTTCGTGAGGAGGAGCCTGGTGCCTTGCATTGGGGAGAGAGGTTGCTTCTGGGCTTGGGGCTTTGGATGAGGATTGGATTTCAAAGACTTCAGTAGCAGCGTTAGCGAGGGGAAGGATTAGGTCAAAGTAGAAGCAACTTCCGACTCCTGCTTCGCTGGTGACGTGGATTTTGCTGCCCATTAGCTGAATAATGTCTTGACTGATGGCAAGCCCCAGTCCTGTGCCTGCGCTTTTGTGGAGCTTGTCTCCCACTTGATTGAAGGGTTGGAATAGTTGCTCTAAATCGTGAGCCGCCATGCCAATGCCGGTGTCGGTAATGGAAAATTTGAGCTGGGCTGAAGCTTCTGTTGCTGTGGATAAGGTCTGAACTTTGACGGTGACTTGTCCTTGCTGGGTGAACTTGATCGCGTTGCCGATGAGATTGAGCAATACCTGGCGCAGGCATTTGGCATCTACGCTCACGCTCTGGGGGAGCGATTCTGCTTGGTAAAGCAGCTGAATACCTTTTTGCCTGGCTTGGGCTTGAGTGATGTCGAGGACCTTCTGGAGTAATGAATCTAGGTGAACAGGCTTGGGAGTTAGTTCCAGTTTTCGAGCTTCGATTTTGGCTAGGTTGAGGATGTCGTTAATGAGACTGAGCAGGTGCTGGCCGCAGTCGTTGATTACCCCGACCCCATGCTGCTCTTGTTTGGTGAGATTGCTGGAGCGACTCAGGATTTGGCTATAGCCCAGGATTCCGTTGAGGGGGGTACGGATTTCGTGGCTGATGTTGGCGAGGAAGTCACTTTTGGCCTGACTGGCGGCGGTGGCTTCGGTTTTGGCCAATATGAGGGCTTCGTTGATGTCCCGGAGGTTGGCTTCGGTTTGGGCTTGCTGTTGAACTTTGAGGCTAAGTGCTTCGTTGAGTTGCTCTAAGGAAAGAGCGGTGTGGTTGCGGGAGGCGATCGCCTGCCCCACCTGCCGGTACATCTGCTCGAAGGCGGTGAGCACGTCTTGAAATTCATCCTTGCAGTGGTAGCGATGGGAGAGGCATTGAGCTGCTATCTGCCCCTCCTCGACTGCTTTGCCTGCCTCTAGTAAGTCTTGTCTGAGCCGCAGGATGGGGGTGATGACGATGCGTTCTAGGGCCAGCATTGTCGAGAGTGTGACGACAATGGAAATAATGATGACCAGGCCGATGACTCGCCCAATGAAAGCGCGAATTTCTGCGGGGAGATGGGAGGCATCTTGGCGCAGCACGACCCAATAGCGATCGCCCCTAAAGGCTGGAGATTGCCAGGCAATGTCATAGCGATCGCCCTGCTTGAGGGTTTTCTGCTGCTTGGCTTCTGGGAACGACAGTTGAGGATGTTCACCAAAGTGGCCGACCTGTTCGCCAGCATCGTTGTAGATACAGCCACCTAGGCTAAAGTCAGGTCCCAGATTTTCTAGGGACTGCTGTAGCATTCTGGGCGTTGTCTCGGATGGCAGTAATTGCCCCACGACAAAGGCCGCATTGAGGCTGGACTCTTGGAGTTCGTTGAGAAGTTGATGCTCATACCGAATGGTGGATGGCAGCAGGATGACGATCTCGATGAGTACGATGCTGGCAAAGACCCAGATGGCCAGGCGTCTGGAGAGGCGGGCTTGGAGGAAGCGATCCAGTGTCTTGAGTTTCCTCAATAGCCGCCTTCCCTGGGGGCGCTTAGCTAAATGCGCTTTGGTATTGCTGCGGCTAGCTTGTAACAAGCGAAGGCGAGATTTCGCCATGGGAGTTAGCTGGGAAGAGTCTTTGGACTTCAGGTTGCCCAGCCTCTCCTAGTGCTGTCTCCGGATCGCAATTGGACGGAGGAATGGAATATCCATCTAGGTGAAATTGCATTCCTCCGTTGCTTAGAAGCCTGGCAGTTTTACCGTTTGGCGAAGCCTTTGGCGCGGCTGGTTGATGGGATGGTGAGGCAGTTGTCTAGCTCGGCACGGATGGCGTCATGGTCCATGTTTTGACCGATGAAGACGAGCTGGTTCTTCTTGATGCGATCGTTCCATTCACTGTCATCTAACGTAAAGCGCTTGCCGCTCAAGTGGAACACATGGCGCTTCTGACTCTCTTCAAACCAGAGGATGCCCTTGGCGCGGAAGATGTTTTCCGAGAGCTTGTTGTCGAGGAAGTATTGGAACTTGCGGATGGCGAAGGGGCGATCGCTCTGGAAGGACAGTGAAGTGAAGCCATCAATCGCGAGATGATCGGCAGAGCCATGGTGGTCGTGATCGTGACTGTGGTTATGCCCATGGTCATGTCCGTGATCATGGCCTTCATGCTCGCACTTGCCATGGTCGTGGTCGCAGTTGCTGTGATCTTTGGCTTCTTCTTCATGCTCGCAATGACCTTGGTCATGGTCGCAGTTGCTGTGGTCGTGACCATGATCGTGATGGTCATGATCATGGTCGTGGCCCTTGTCTTCATTGCCAAAGTACTTGTCCGATTCGAACAGACCGACGCTGAGCACGAGGGGCAGGGGCACTTGGCTTTGGGTGGTGCGCAGGATGCGAGCCCCTTCTTTGACGTCGCGCAACTTCACTTCCAGCAGGTCTAAATCTGCTTCGTCTACCAGGTCGGCTTTGTTGAGGACCAGGGTATCGGCGTAGAGAATCTGGTTGCGGGCGGCTTCGCTGTTGAATAGGTCGAGGCTGTAGTTCTCGGCATCGACCATGGTGACGATGGAGTCGAGGCGAGTTAGGTCGCGCAGCTCAGTGCCTAGGAAGGTGAGGGCAACGGGCAACGGGTCGGCCAGGCCCGTGGTCTCAACCACGAGATAGTCGATTTTGTCATCGCGCTCTAGGAGACGGTAGACCGCCTCTTCGACTTCGCCATTGATGGTGCAGCAGATGCAGCCGTTGCTCAGCTCCACCATATTGTTGTCGTCATCGTCGGTGGAGATGATCAGCTCATTGTCGATGCCGATTTCGCCAAATTCATTGACTAGGACGGCGACCTTTACCCCTTCTTGATTGGTGAGGATGTGGTTGAGGAGGGTGGTTTTTCCGCTGCCCAGGAAGCCGGTGATGATCGTGACGGGAAGACCGTTGTGGGTGTCTTCCATGGGGATAGTGGTTGGGGCGGGAGCAGCAGTGGTCATGGTGCTTGCGTTCGTTGCAATGGATATGTGGCTTGATCGGATTTTACCGCGATCTATCCTTCTGCTGCCGCAGGATGGGGGGCTGTCTACGAATCGTTGAATACTGTCATGGAGGTTGACCGTTGCTGTTCGAAATGTGACTGGATTGAGTCATCTGTCATCGGATAAATAGCGGCTCCTGTTTGAAACCTGTCTGCAATCGCGGTCAGCCTATGGTCTTAATAAGCAAATTTGCTCGTCGTGTACGGTTTGTTGGGGGCTATTTCTATTAAGCTTTGTAATGTACTTAGGCAATAGAAGAGTTCGATGACCTTGCGGGCATTCTGAACTTATCTGAATTGCACGAGTGATTAGATGAATTGATGGTTGCCTTGGGCTGCCGGATAGGGTTTGAAGCATTTATCCATTTAGAGGAAAGGGTCATGGCAGAAGTTCAAGAGCTCGTTCGTAATCATTCTGCCGTTGCCCTGACAGAACCGATTGAAGCGGTTGTGGCTGAGTCGGGTACTCAGTTTGTAACGCCTTTTTCCCGTTCCGCGAGCGCAGCCAGAAATCGTCAGCAATCCCTGAACTGGGCCGCTCCTTCGCCCGTGGCTGGCTGCGTTGCAGTTAAGACGGCGGAGTTTTTGGGTCAGCTGTGGACGGAGCATGGTGGGGAGATCGCTGATGCCCCTGCCGTAGACTTTGAGAAGTCCATGGTGCTGGCGGTCTTTGCTGGCGAAGGGTTTTTCCGTGAGGTGCCTAGCATTGAGCGGGTTAAAGTTTTGGCGGATGAGATGGTGGTTTACGTCAGCCGCTTCTCTCGTCCTTGGTCCAAGCACAACGCTAAAGCAGTTATCGAAGTGCCCCAAACGGAATTGCCCGTTCGGTTTGTTTATCTCTCCTAGTTGATTGAAGCTTGGGGATAGTGGGTTGGTGATAAGGCGGGTTGCGGGAAAATGATTCCGTAGCCCGCTTTGTTTTGTTAAACCGGCTGCTGTAGTGACATGGCATTGCCATGTCAGCCCTAGAATTAATCGAAATCCTCTAATTTCATCCTCGCTCCCAAGCCCTTGTCTAATCCACAACCCAGCTCGGAACCCGACCCAAAATATAGCCCGAAGGCCATCGCCCAAGGGGGGTACTACAGCGACTCCCACAGTCTTGAGCAACGGCGGCGCTGGTATGACCCGGTTGCAGAAGCTTATGACCGGGCGCGACCTCGCTACCCCGCTGAGCTGTTTGAGCGGGCGATGGCGATGACGGGCTTGCAGGCCGGTCATCGCCTGCTGGAAATTGGCAGTGGACCGGGCATTGCAACATTGCCCCTAGCGGAGCAGGGCTTTAGGGTTACGGCGGTGGAGCCTAGCGTGGCGGGTTGTGAGATTTTGCGATCGCGCTGTGCTGCTTACCCCAAGGTGGAGGTCGCGAATCAAACCTTTGAAGAATGGCCTGGGGAGGTGGCAGCCTTTGATGGAGTCGTGGCGGCGACGTCCTTCCATTGGGTTTCGCCAGAGCTGGGGTATCCCAAGATCGACCAAGCGCTCAAGCCAGGTGGTTCTGTTTTGCTGTTGTGGAATGTGCCGCCCCAGCCCAGTGAAGCAGTTTGGCGATCGCTCCAGCCCATTTACGATGCCCATGGTTCTAACCTAGAGACCTTTGTGGACCGCACTAAACAGGAACAACAGCTGCGGGATGTGGGGCAAAAGCTGGTGGCGTTTGACGGCTGGACCAGCAGCGGATTTGTCAGTCTTGGGTTTGAGCGCATTGACGTTGAGCTTTCCTATACTGTGGAAGACTACTTGGCTCTGCTCCAGTCGCTGTCACCCTACATCCTCTTAGAGGCAGGCCAGCGCAAGAAGCTCATGTTAGGTCTTGAGCAGCGGCTGCGAGACTGTTGCGGTGAGCAGGTGCAGACTTCCTATTTCTCAGCCCTAGAGACTTTCAAAAAAATATAGTCTCCAGCAAATATCTTAAAAGGACGCCCCATGTCGCTGAATGATCTGCCCAATGCGAATAATCGGCCTGATGAATTGCAGTCATTTCCTCCTGCCAAGGTGAATGAGGCCGATCGCAAGAAGCTGAAGCAGATTTATCTCTCGCTGATTTTGATTGGCTTGGCGATCGGCGGCGTGCTTTCCGTAGGTATCTTTATCGCCATGAACCACTTTGGGCTGACCGCCCGGCCGGAGCGAGTGGAGCAAAGTTAGTTGCCTTTCTGCTTGTCATAGACAGGGCAAATTGCTGATCGTTGTCTGTTTGAGCCATCCTCTCACAGGATTCTCAGATGCCTTAATTAAGCTGCGAGTATCTGGAGTTTAGAATTCGTGAGCGCAGTTCATGGCACGCCATTTTTTTATTCGCCCCTTTGCTGTGGTTGCCCTGGGCAGTTTGGGGTTAATGCTGGGGGGAGCTGAGGCTCTACCTGGACTGAGAGTCTCTCCTGCCATTGCCCAGCAGCCCATTGCCCAGCAGCCGCGTCTCGAAGTGATGACGGTGGAGCGGCTAGAGGCAATTTTGCAGTCCCAAGCGGATGCGGTGGAAGGGGAAAATGGTCAATGGGAAGCCACCCTGGGAGAGCGCTCCATGCTGGTGGTAACGAATGCAGAGGCTGATCGCATGCGCCTCATGATGCCGATTAAGCCTACTAGCGAGCTATCGGTTGAGGAAGTGCAATCCATGATGCTGGCCAATTTTCACTCTGCCTTGGATGCGCGCTATGCGGTGAGCAATGGCCTTGTTGTCTCGGTGTTTATCCATCCGCTCTCGACCTTGCAAGAACGGGATGCGCGCTCTGCCATTTTGCAGGTGAACAATCTGGCCGAGAACTTTGGCGGAAGCTATGCCAGTAGCGCTGTGGGCTTTGGCGGTACAGGTGCAGCGACCGAGACTGAACCGGAGGCATTGGAGATCTGAGGAGCGTTATAAATAGCTTGTGACATGATGCTTCTCAAAGCGCTGGCAATGCAGAATGTTTGAGCTCGATGTGGATACGCTTGAATGGGGTGGCAAAATTTTAGGTCAGCAGCATAGAACCTATTCCTCCGGTTCCTCCGGCATTGTCCCAGTTGGGGTTGATGGTTATCTGACTGGTGTTAATGTCAGTAATGCTGATATCCCCATGGGAGTCAAGTTCAATCAAATCGTTATCTGGAGAAAGTTCGGTCGCTGTCGCGTAGGTTCTCCAGCTGTTTTATGTCATGAGGATGAGAAAATACGCCTTCGATTATGCTCCGTTGAGTGGTTTCGACATTCGCTGGACCTGATTCCGCGAGGCCACGGAGCCCGCGTTCTGCTGGAGGGAGAAGGATTAGCAACATTAGCAACAAGTTTGGAGAGCTTGGCTTTTGCGGACAGCCTAAGGCTCAAAATAATTCCTGCGGAAAAGCGCTGATATCCAGGTCCAGCGAAACCTCAGCGCCTGACGAAGCTATTGGTCAGCAGCAATTCCTGGTGGCGAATGCTGGAGAGTGCGACCTCAAAGGGAAACGTGAAGGACTGGAACGATTCCGGCGAGATGCGATCTTCATCGAGATCGACCACCACTTGCCTGAAGATTTTTAGGAGCTGGTCTTGGATCGTTTCTAGCTCTTCGACTCGTTGGGATTGTTTGACTGATTCAATCAGTTTGAGAATCTCCAGGTTGTACATGTCTGCTCGGTCCTTCTGGCGGTTGAGCAGCCATTGGCGCAGCTGCCAAAGACTCGAAGCTAGCAGAACACCAACGGAAACGAGTAAGCCAATCGGTTCAGCGTACTCGATCAAAAAACTGGGCTTGTCTTTGTTGTGGTAGCTGCTGGCTCCCGCATGGAGCGGAAAACCCAGATTGCGGCTGGCCTCAGGATGCTGGATGCGGGCTGTGCGAGGGTTGATGGCAATTAATTCACTGCGATGCTCATACAACACCTTCGTGATGCTGTGAATCAATTCCGGCTCTACGTTTTGATTGGCGATGAGCAAGGCACTGACGCTAACGGCGGGCAGGTCTTGGGCGGGGATGGGTTTGCCCCCGTCATAGGCGCCTTGGGGAATCGTGACGGTTTCCAGATATGGCTGGGAGAGTTGCAGGGAGCCAATTTGTTGGATCGGCACGAGCTTGGCCTTGCCTGACCGGAGCAGATTGCCAATGGCTTCGTTGCCTAGGCCGATGACTTGGAACAGGGCCTCGACGCGATCGCCCTCCAGGGCTTGATAGGCCTCTGTTGCAGTCATGGGTAAGGTCGTAATGTCTTCTGGAGCCAAGCCATAGTGAGCTATTAGGGGCCAAAACAGACTATGGGAGCCGCTGCCTTCGGGCATGATGGCAATGCGCTTGCCTCTCATGTCTTTGAGGCTGGTAATCTGGCTTTTGCTCCCCGCAATGAAGTGGTACATCTCGGGATAGAGGGAAGCGACTGCCTGGACATTCCGTTGGGTGGGCGTGTCGCTTTGGACCATTGCCAGTTCCACGATGCCTGCATCGACATTCGCCATATTTTGAGCCGATCCAGAGGATTCCACCACGTCAATGTTGAGCTTGGGGTAATGGCGTTGGGTGACCTGGGCGATCGCCTGACCAAAGGCATAGTATTCGCCGCTACTGCTACCCGTGGCCAGGCGGACTGTCTGGACTTTGTTTTGGCCAATAACATGCAAGGTTGTGGCGCAAATGACCGTGATGCTAGCTGTGGCGATCGCCACAGCAATCCACTTTACCCCTCGAATTTGCATCGTTAGACTCTCTTCCTGGCATAAGCACAATGGGGCTAAACGTATCATTTCAAACTGGGCTCTAGGAGTCAGTTAGGCCATATTGTTGCGAGTCTTAAGGAGATCGGCGAGGTGAAAAGCCGGTCGTGAGGTGTCGATTGCTGGTTCGAGTGGCTGTTGATCAACTATCTCTTGTTCAAGCTTGCTGAGTTATGGCTTCTTGGGGAAAGGCCTGTTGCCTTAACATCTGTCATTTGCGATTAAAGCTTCTGGATTCGGTCACTTTCTTCGAACTAAAAGTGATTTAGAGAGAGTCTGAAGTACTGATGAAATGCTGCCTTTTGATGTCTTTTGAATACTGGGTTGTCTCTCAGAACTGAATTTCTTCTCGCCCGTTCTACTTAGTTTTTCGTCGTTAACACGCGTGTAGATACTGAATTATAAGCTGGCTAAGCCCTCTGTCTGGCTTGTTCGGGAATAGTAAAAGTGAGTCGGGTTGAAAGCATTTAGTCATCATTTCTTGTGATGGGCTAAGGGAGAGGCGGCTGCGCCTTCGAGGAATTCAGGACAAGACCATTTTTTTGTGAGATTGAAGATTAGTCTTTCAATCCATCGATTTTAGAACTTATGAATCAGCATAGTTTCTCCAATTTCGTCCGGTCCGCCTCTACGGGGACGTCGGAACAACTTTTGCTGAATCGGATTACCAACCGAATTCGAAATTCCCTCGATCTGCCAGCAATCCTCTCCACCACAGTGGCGGAAGTTCGAGATTACCTCGCAACGGATCGCGTCGAAATCTATCAGTTTTTACCCGATGGCCATGGCTGGGTGATTGCAGAAGCCCTAAATGCAGAGAACCTGCCTCCCCTTAAAGGCCTGCATTTTCCCGTTGATGATATTCCTCCCTACACCCGTGAGCTGCTCTTACAGCAGCGGCAGCGAACGATTGTTGAAATTGACAAAAAATCTGTTTTTACGAGCCAGTTAGATCCTGAAAAATCCTGCTCTGCTTGGGTTTATACCCAGTTGAGCACTCGTAGGATTGACCCCTGCCATTTAGAGTACCTACTGGCTATGGGGGTCCAATCTTCCGTCGTGGTTCCCATCGTTTTGGAACAATCTGGAGCAGTTGCCCAAGAAGAGACGGGTCAACCTAAAGTCGGCAAGTTGTGGGGGCTCCTGATCTCTCACAACGCTCAACCTCGAACGGTATCGGCAGCAGAACTGGATTTTATTCAGCTGGTGGTGGATCAGGTCTCTGTGGCCATCTCCCAGTCTGTGCTGTTGGAGAAGGTGCGAGAACAGGCCCGTTTAGAGGCTGAGCTTAATCGGGTGACCGCGCTTTTATATACGCCCGCTCAGGTGCAGTTGCAACAAGCCCTGAATGAAACTGTGGCGGTGTATCAAGGTTCGGGTGGACGTCTATATCTATTTGGAGCCAATGCTCATCAGCCCCCGACGGTGTATCAGGTGGGTAGTCAACCCACGCTCTTGCCAGGTGATGTGGGAGGGCAGCTCCGTCTCGTAGAAGAGCATCAAATTTGGCAGCGGTATTTGCTGTCCACATTGAATCGGAGTGCAGAGTCTGAGCAACTAGAGCCCTGGTCTGTGGCTTGGATGAAGACGACCTATGCCCAAGATCCCTTGGCCCATTCCGTCGTCGGGGAGTCGCCCAGGGTTTGGGCGATCGCAGACTTGTATAAAGAGCCGCTTTTGCGATCGGTCTCCCCCCACTTTCAAGAAACGGATGTGCGAGGTCTCCTCATTTGTCCACTCCATTATGGTGGAAGCTTGATTGGCTGCCTGACCATTTTCCGTGATGCCATCGATCAGGAAATTACCTGGGCTGGTTATCACGCGCCGGATGAGCGCCAGTTGGCTCCTCGCCAATCCTTTGATGCTTGGCGGCAAGTGATGCAAGGGCAAGCTCAGAAATGGACTGATGTGGAACAGCGCCTCATTCGCTCTCTGGGAGAACGCTTTTCTGTGGCAGTGAAGCAGTTCCAGCTCAATCAACAGGTCCAGGCGCTCAATAGCAACCTAGAGCGGCAAGTGCGTATTCGCACGGTAGAGCTGGAGCATTCGACCGTGATCGCCAATCAGCAACGGACCCTCGCGAATATTCTGGCAAAACTCCAGAAGCCCCTGGAAATGCGCGACTTATTCAAGACTGCCACCCAAGAGATGCAGCAGTTGTTGAAAGTGGACCGCGTTGCAGTCTTTCGCTTCGACCCAGACTGGGGAGGAGAGTTTGTCGATGAATTTGGCACTGTCAGTGTGGGCTGGAAGGATACGATTCTAGCTACTCGAAAGAGATGGAATGACTCCTATATGCAAGAGACCAAGGGGTCTCAATATCGAGATGGGAAAATCTCTGTCATTCATGATGTCCATAATTCAGAGCTCTCTCCTTGCCATATCGAAGTCCTAGAACATTACTGTGTTCAGGCCTATATGATTGCTCCCCTCTTTGTGGACCAGAAACTCTGGGGATTGCTGGGAGCTTATCAGCATGAGCGTGTTAGAACCTGGGAAGAATCAGAAGTTTCTTTCCTCTCTCAAGTGGCGACTCACCTGGGGGTTGCGCTCCAGCAAAGCCAGTCAATTGAAAAAGTCAAACTTCAATCTGAAGCGCTGGCTTCGGCAGCAGAACAGCAGAGAATTCTCAATACGGTGATTAAGAAGATCCGAGATTCACTGGAACTCACGACGATCTTTACCACCACCACAAGTGAGCTACGCCGATTACTAAATGCTGATCGAGTCGCGATCTTTAGATTCTTGCCGAGTCAAGACTATAAGGCAGGAAAAGTTGTGGCCGAAGATGTGGAGGGAGATTATCCTGCGGCTTTAAATCAGTTTATCGAAGAGCCTTGTTTTTTTGACGATAAGTATAAAAATCAGAAGACTCAAGAGCAGATCTACTTTATCAATGATGTCGAGCAGGCTGAGGCTCAAAGCTGCTATCGGGAGATGCTGCAGAAATTTGAAATTAAGGCCAATTTAGTGGCTCCCCTCTTTGATGGAGAAACCCTTTGGGGATTGGTTTGTATTCATCAATGCTCAGGTCCGCGTTTTTGGAATGAGAAAGAGAAGGAGTTGACGAGACAAATTGCAACTCAGTTAGGCATAGCAATTCAACAAGCTAAGTTTCTCAGTGAGACTGAGGCCGCTCGCCAGGCTGCAGACTCTGCAAGTCAGGCTAAGAGCCGCTTTCTGGCCACTATGAGCCATGAACTCCGCACACCATTGAATGCCATTTTGGGCATGGCCCAACTGTTGAATCGAGATGCATCGTTGACGGAGCAACAGTGTCAAAGATTGAATACGATTGGCCAAAGTGGAGAGCACTTACTGTCGCTGATTAATGGGGTGCTAGCCATGTCTCGAATCGAGGCCGGAGAAGCCCAATTAGAAGACAATCTCATTCATCTGCCGGTTTTCCTCAGTACTTTAGAGGACATGCTAGAAAATACTGCAATCTCTAAGCAGATCTCGCTGAAGTTTGAACTGGCCAATGACTTACCTGAGTATGTTGTGGCTGATGAGGGGAAGTTAAGGCAGATCTTGATTAACTTGCTCGGTAATGCGCTGAAGTTTACCGAGAAGGGCTCAGTGACACTGAAGTCTTCGGTGAGCTGTGCTGTGGATTCCTCAGAAGAAGACGATAGCGCTGGGAATCTCACGCTCAATTTTTCGGTGCAAGATACAGGACCGGGTATCGCATCTGAAGAGTTGGGCATCATTTTTGAAGCCTTTGCCCAAACCCAAGCCGGCGTAGATTCCCATGAAGGTACAGGATTAGGCCTCACCATTTGTCGGCAGTTTATTGAGTTGATGGGAGGCAATATTTCTGTGGAAAGTGAGGTGGGAGTTGGTTCTAGCTTCCACTTCTCGATTCAGGCCGGTCGCGCGGCCCAAGCCCAAAATGAAAAGATGGTTGCTCCTGCTAGGCAGGTGATGGGCTTAGCGCCTGACCAGCCGACGCCTAAAATTCTCGTCGTTGAAGATAAGGCGGTCAATCGTCTCTTGTTGGTTGACTTACTGTTAGACCTTGGCTTTGAGGTACGGGAAGCTGTTAATGGCCAGGAAGCCATTCAACAATGGCAAACTTGGTCGCCTGCGCTGATTTGGATGGATATGCGCATGCCTGTGATGGATGGGTATGCGGCCACGCGGAAAATTAAAGCCTTGGCCCAGGAGCATCCGCCCGTTATCGTAGCGCTAACTGCAAATGCTTTTGAAGAGGATCATCAGATCGCCTTAGAGGCAGGTTGTGATGACTTTGTGCGTAAGCCATTTCAGGAGCAAGATTTAGTCGAGACATTGGCCAAGCATCTTGGTGTTCGCTACCGCTATGCCGATGGTGCTGTGGCTGATGCTAATGGGGGTTCAGAATCTGTTGCGATGGCAGCCAAAGTGGCGATCGCCTCTGCTGCTGGAGCTGATGCAGATACGTCAGTCCGACCTAAAACGGCACCGGCTCTGTTGAATATTTTGGTGGCTGAAGATGAACTGAGTAACCAACGGGTCATGCAGGAAATGCTGACCTATTTGGGCCATCAGGCCTGTATCGTGAGCAACGGATTGGAGGCGGTAGAAGCCTGTAAAGCCGTGGCCTATGACTTGTTGATGCTGGATTTCCAGATGCCTGGATTGACTGGGCCTAAGGCCGTGCAGCAGATTAGAGCGCTTTATGACGACTCGTCTCAACCTTTTATTGTTGGGGTGACGGGGACTGCGATCGCCGAAGGCTCCGATGAGTTCGCAACGTCTGGCATGGATCAAATTCTCCAGAAGCCCATTAGCCTGGAAATGTTGGAATCCCTATTCCGTGACTGGTTTGAATCACATGGGATGGCTGGGCAAGTGGTTGAGGAAAGGCTAACGCCAGCGCAGGGTAAGGAGGCTGTTGGGTCTCAGCCATTGAGTCCCACTGCAACGCCTCCATCCAACGAGGTCACTCCAGCGGTCTTGGAGAAGCGGTATTTGTTTAATACCTATCACACCCTTTATGGGGATAAAGCGGCTCCCAAAATTGTGGAGAGTATCCAGGCCTTTCTCCAGGATTGGCCAGGGCATCAGGTTGAGCTTGAGGCGGCGATCGCCACCCACAGCCATGAGGAGGTGTTCCAGCTAGCCCATCATTTCAAGTCCTTTGTGGGCAATCAAGGGGGCGCCGATCTGAGTGAGGTTTGCCGATTGCTAGAGACAGAAGCCCGCAGCGAGCACCCTGATTATCCAGAGCTAGAAGCTCGTTTGAAGCACGAAACCCAGCGATTGGAGTTGGCTTTGACCCTTGAGCTAGAGCAATATCAACGCCAAATTGAGGGAGCTGATTCTGAAGCCTCTGAATCACCTTCCTGTGCCGTTGAAACCGCTTAAACCTACGGCGGCTTGTACAAAATTAATGTCTGCGCTGGTTGATGTTTGAGTTACGGAGCAATGGCGTTAGAGCTTGCCTTGCTGGAGAGCGATCGCAGCAAAGTCACAGGCCCTAGCAGTCACGGCCATCTCCGTTAGCGTGGGGCTTTGCCAGCCTGAGCTGGGCCAGCAGGCTCCATCAGTAACGAAGACATTGGGTGCCTCCCAGAGCTGGTTGTGGGAATTCACCACAGAGTTGCTCGGCGAACTGCCCATGCGAGCCCCGCCCACTTCGTGAATATAGAAACCCGGTGGAGCAGAAAAAGACATGGTCTTTTCCATGCGCTTGACGTACTCCGACAGCACCGGAATGTGGAATAGCTCATTGAGGCGGAGGCATTGTCCCCCCGCCAGGCTGACCAATGCCTCAATTTGATCATGCATGTGGGCCAGCATGTTGAGTTCGTTGTCGCTCCAGGCGCAGTCGATATGGGGGATGGGAATGCCCCAGGCATCTGTCGCGCTGTCTAAGGTGATGCGGTTTTCAGCGCGGGGTAGCACTTCGCCATGGGCAATAAGAAAACCGATCGCACCCTTACCGACTTTTTTGATCAAGCTAGGCATATCAAAGCGCTGCACCCCACCCCAGAGGCCATAGCCCCGCTTAAAGTTCTCTGTTTGTTCTTCTAGGTTGACGAAGCAGGGGAGGAAGAAGCTGTGGCTACCGGACATTTCCTGGGTTTGCTCCGCCATGGGGGAGTCGGGCCAGTGAAAGAATTGAGTTGTGGAGACATGGTCCATCAGGTAGCGACCCAGGCAGTCGGATTCATTGGCGAGGCCATGGGGCTGGTGCTGCTCGGTGGAATGGAGCAGGATGCGGGTGGATTCGATCGCGGAGGCACAGAGGAAGATGGTCTTGGCCAAGACTTCTCGGGGCTGTTTGGTTTCTCGATCTACGTAAGCGACCCCTCTGGCTTTTCGCGTTTCTGGATCAAAGATTAGGTGGCTGACCACTGCGCCGGATTGCAGGGTGACATTGCCGCTGTCGATCGCTGTTTTGAGCGCGGCACCTTGGCTGGATGAGGGAGGCCAGGGCTGTTCGGGGGTGGGCTTGTGGAGGCTGAAGCCACGGGAGATGATCAGTTCGCGATCGTCGTAGTTTTCCTCCACGAGTTGCTTTAACACCTGCTCTGCTGGGGTGAGTTCAGCCGGGGGAAGTTGGTAGTCGCCGTCGGGAAGTTGGGGCAGGTTGTTGCGATCGCCCCGTACCTGCAAAAACTGTTCCAATTGGCTGTAGTAGGGAGCCAAGTCGTCGTAGCTAATGGGCCAGTCCATGCCATGGCCATCCCGGCTGGCGGCCTTAAATTCGTAGTCGGAGAGGCGCAGGGTAATGCCGCCCCAGGTGAGGCTTTTGCCCCCCACTTGGCGACCACGCACCCACGTAAAAGGCTTGCCTTCCGGTGTGGAATAGGGGTTTTGCTTTTCGTTGGTGAACAGGTCAGGGTTGGCTTTCCAGTAGCCGGGGTGTTGGGCCTGGACGCCCTGCTCTTTGGTGAGGAGGTTGTAGACTCGCTTGGCCATTTCCTTGGGGCCATTGGCGAGGTCGCTGGGGGAGATATCGCGGCCGGCTTCGAGGACGAGGACTTTGAGACCGCGCTGGCTGAGTTCTTTGGCGGCGATGCCACCAGTGGCGCCGGAGCCGACGACGATGGCGTCGTAGATTGTCTTGGGATTAACAGTCTGGGGGGTGGAGCTGTCGGCGGAAGCTGGGTTCATCGGGGTGCGGTTGTCCTGAGCCAGATCTGAGTTTATCTCACGGCAACTGGCTCAGAGTGTGGGTGAGCAAGGCATTTAGCTGGGACCAATGGCCTTTCGGTAGTTCCTAAAACACCGAGATTCCAGCTTTTAGGCTGGGGTGAGGCCTCAAAATTAATGCCTGGCCGAATGTTCACCCAATCTCTCAGCGTGAGCTATTCCGGTGGTAGCCTCCTGATATTTCGCTGTCCTTCGCGGTGGGTCGGTGCATGGCTCGCACTGCTTTACCTTGCCTGAGTTTCTATTTCGGCCCTGTAACAAAATAAAGCGCCCATGAGGATCAGGGGTCTACATCGGGAAATAAGGAATGCCTCAGAAAAGTTGGGATGTCAGGTTTCTGAACTTGATAAAGACCCAACTCAGGGAAATTATTTATGACTGCTTCTGCATTTTCAGCCGCAGCGATCGCCAAGCTATCCCTCTCAGAGGGCCTATCTCTCGAGCTGATACGCTCGTCCCTCGTTTTTGCTGAGCCCGTTCTAAAGTCAGGCTCTTCTGCCCTCCAGCCTTCTCGTCGTTCTTCCAGGCGCTCTCGTTTTCCGGGCTTCCAAATTGGCACCAGTGGCGATGACACGCTTTCTGGCGGTTCATTCACTGACATCATCTTTGGCCTCGGTGGCAACGATACGTTGTCTGGCAATGGCGGTTCGGACTGGCTATTTGGCGGATCGGGCAACGATAGTCTGAACGGTGGCGCTGGTAGCGATCGCTTGTTTGGTGGAAGTGGCGACAACCAGCTCGATGGGGGCTCTGGTTTTGATCGGGCCTACTACTTCTCCCAGCAAGGGCCTGTGGTGCTGCGCTACGACATTGATTTTGTGCCCAATGGGGGAATACCGACCGATACGCGCGTTGAACTCCAGCTTCAGCACAGCACAGGCGTTGATGTGCTGGAAAATATCGAGCAGATCATTGCCCCGGCCGGACAGGACAATCAGATTGACTTTTCTGATTTTTATATTCAGCCCTTTCGATCGCCGTTACCCCCCACTCGCCTCTCACCCCCAATTCAGGCAGACCTCGCGGCCGGGACGCTGTCCTATGAACAGTCTCAGCTACAAATTCAGAACTTCCGCTCTGTGACGGGGTCTTACCAAGATGACGTGATTCGTGGTGATTCCCAGAACAATGAGCTGTCTGGCTCCTTTGGGGATGATGTGCTCGAGGGTCGAGGCGGTGATGATCTGCTGATTGCCAATGGGGGCGAAACCCTAACCGGCGGGAGTGGTGCAGATACGTTTCGCCTAGAGACCTCCGCGATCTTGAAAGTGACGCCGGGCAATTTGAGTGTTTACAGCGTGGGCAATCAGATCACGGACTTTGTTTCCGGGGTCGATCGCCTGGAGTTGAGGCAGCAAAATGACGAGCAAATGCCGCTGCCCTCCCTGCCTGCTCAAGCCATCTTTAACGGGTTTGAGGAACTGACCCTGGGAAGCTTGTCCAGTAGCGAGTTCTTTACGGTGAACAATACGTCTGAAATCAACTCTCAAGTAGCTGGGGTTTATTACATTCCCAGTAGCGGTGAGCTGTATTACAGAGCGCCTGGTATCTTCCCCCCTGCGACCTTCCAGCCGTTTGCGACGTTGCAGGGTGGGAGTATTGCGGCGAGTGACATGACCGTGGTTTAGAGCCACTTAAACCGTGGCAGAAAACTCCGGCTTGTTGGGGCTGGGGTCTCCCACGGTCAGCTCCTTTAGGCTGATGAGGGGTAGGGTAAAGCGCGATCGCCCCGGCAGGGCAGGTTGCGATCGCCTTTGCCGTTGCCCCTGCCGCTTCTCCTCGAAGGGAAGGCCAGTTTGAGCAGAGGCAGATAGCTCAGCCTTGCCCTCAGCCGAAGGCTGCTGGGCCTGCCTTGCCAGTTCAATTTGTTCTGGCAAGGCTTGGATACCCTGTTTTCGCCAGTAGTCATTACCCAGATTGGCCAAGGTTTTGGCATGGTCGCGAGCCGTTTGCCAGTCTTGTTTTTCCAGAGCTTCCAGGGCTAGGTCATGGGCCTTTTCTCCCTGGTTCTGGATTTTTTGCCAGATTGTGAGACGTTCCTGGGCTTGATTGCCCAGGTCAAGAGAAGTCGGAATGGCAACCGCTAGGCGGGCTGCATTGTCCCAGTGACCGGATTCAAATTCTTGATGGGCGAGACTGAGCGCCACGACACTCCAGTCTTCTAATAGACGTTGGGATAGACCGTAAACCGGGCTTTCGCTGGACCAGTTCTGCAGTTGATTGAGGGAACGGATGAGCGTTGGCTGATCCTCGGACTGCATGGCTTGATGGAGACATTGCAGCTCAGCCAGGTCGGCTCGGAATTGCTGAGGTTGGTTGCAGCGGGGCTGGGGCAGGGTGGCGATCGCTCGAAAGGCTACCACGGAGACTCCCGTGGGCAGGGACATCAGCAATGCAGCAATGGCTAGTTGGGTGCATTGAGGATGGCTAAAAGCGAGATTTCCCCAGCCGCCCTTAACGGCCTTAAGTTTTTGCGTGATTTGGGATAGGGCTTGCTGTACGGTTCCGGAAACAGCGGGTTGGGCTATGGCCTGGGATAAGGCTTCTCCTGGCACCTGTCGCGTTTGCTCCCACTCCCACTCCCATCTGGGTGGATGCTTTTTAGAGGGTGATGCTGTTTTAGCGCTCGCCTGCAAAGGGTTGAGTTGGGGGGTGGGTTGATGGTGAACGGGGGCAGCATTGGGGGCTGTGGAAACCCGTTTCAAAGAGGTGGACTTCTGCTTGTTCAAACGGGCAGGTCGAACAGTTGCATCCAGAGGTTGATACATGACTCGATTTCCTCACACAGGAGCTGGAACGGGGCGTGAGCGTTTGCTGATAAATACTTAATTCGCCGGTTGAAAAAGGCTTCGTTTAGTCCGGAGGAGCATCGGGATGATTTGGGAGGATATTCATACCCTGTGATGATTGACATCGCATTGATGCTTCGCTCGAAGCAGTCCCATAATTTTTCCCGACCGTAGTAGTGCAACGGGGTAAGAGGTTATACCTATGGGTAGGACATCACTTTCTGATTGATGTGACTACTTTGCTTCTCTGGTTTGACTCTGGCTGGCCGCTCTGTTTTGGGAATGTGCCGGTTTCAATGCGTGATTGAGGCTTTCATCAGACTGCAGGCGCTGAGCACAAGTTGTGGGATAGGGTCGTCAGTCATTGAGGCGACATTATCCCTTGGAAGGCTGTGCTGAACGTCGAGCGACTGGCCTCTGTTGATTCGAGGTCGAGCCTCATCTTAACGGTGGAATGAGCTTGGAATATGGCGCTGAATCCTTGGCAATGTGGGCTCTAGTGGTTTTCATCCTGCGGTTTATCTCTCTTTGATATTTCTCGGGAACGCTGCTGCCACTGCCTTGGTCAAGGCTGATAACAATTGCGCTGCTTTCTAATTCTTGAATTACTTGTATTTGCTTGAAAGACTATGGGCTTGAGTATTTATCATTGGCTCTCAACCTATGGCCCAGCGTTGGGATTAACGGGGGAAAAGGCTGCTGTTGATCCATTGGCATTGGAGCAACCTGCTTCAGGGCTTGGCTTGGCTGATGGACTCAGTCCTTCTTTGAGACAAGGAGGCGGAAGTCCTGCTCCCCGTCTAGGGCAAGAAACCTTTGAGCAAGTGACGCTCATACGAGGCATTGCAGCGCGTATTGCCCAGGAAATGGCCCTGAGCAACTACAGCATTTTTGATGTGGCCATTTTGGCCGAGGTTTTGGAACTGCCCTTTAACCAGGGCTGGCCCGCCATGCGTCTTATGGCCCTGGTGGCGTCCCAGCTGTTGCGTCAGCTCAGTCGCCGTCGTCCCCTCAAGCGCAGTGAGGGCACCTGGCTCAGTTTTCAAATTGCCTATTTGCGAGCCCTCGATAGCCTTTTAAAGCAAGAGATGGCGCTCCACCGGCCCTGGTTGACCGCAGCTCAAATTCCCCTGGGGCAAGCCTTGACTCTGTCCCAGGAAGAAGCCCTGGAGAATGCTTCCCTGCGGGCCTTGATTGAAACCCTCAGGCCCCAGCGCTTGACTGATACCCAGGCAGAACAGGCGCTGACGGCAGGTGCCCAATCCCTGTTGGTCAAGCAGATTCACCAAGTCATGGTGTCTTGGTTCTCCTTTAATGGCGCTGAGGAGCGGGAAGCTCAGCTGCTCATCCAGCGCTTGGAGCATGGCTTGGCAGGACATTTGTTGGCGGCGATCGCCGAAAACGCGACTCCCCTAGCCCAGCTGCAAAAGTTTGTTCGTCTCGGCTACCTCACCACCTGGAGTGACCCGAGCGAGCGGGATTACGAACTCCTAGAGGATGCCAATCCCAGTAGCCTCACCATTGAGCCCCAGCGAGAGCTCTACCGAGCTAGGCTTCTCCAAGGACTGAGCGAACCCCTCCTGGGCCAAGTCTTTAGCCTTAAGGATTTGTATATTCCTCCAGTGGGAGAACCCTTAGAGCAAGACTCCCTGGCTCAGCCTTCTGGACGGGCTGCCTATGACGGCTGTGGGGAGAACCATAGCAACCCTCAGAGTGGCAAAAAACAGCTCGAAGATGTGTTGGACTGGGCCACTGAGCAGCTCAGTCAAGTGGATCGCACCCCCATCGTTGAGGCCGAGCCAGGTCAGGGAAAAACCAGCTTTTGCCAGATGTTTGCGGTGCGCATTGCCCAGGAGCTTTACCCCACCTGGATGCCCATCGTCATTTCTCTGCGGGGCTTAACCCTGGGCGCCACCTTGGAAGAGACCCTCGCCCCGGCGTTGCCCAGTGGTCTGTTTACAGCCCAGGAAAGCTGGCTATCGGCCCAAAACCCGCCTGCTGTTTTGATTCTAGATGGCCTGGATGAACTGCCCCTAGGCCCCGATGGTGAGGGGCAAGTGTCTCAATTCCTCTGGCAACTCAATGCCTTCCAGCGGCGCTATCGCAATGAAGGGGGTAGTCCCCGCCACCGGATTTTCCTCACTAGCCAGCCGGAAACGGTGGAGATGTTGATCCAGTCCCATCCAGAACTCAACCTGGAGGTGGGATATCGGCGATTGCGATTGATGCCGATGGATCAGACCGCTCTGCGCCAGTGGTTTCGTCAGTGGGCTTCGTTGCAGACGAAGGCGATCGCCCAGTCCTACTTCAATTTCCTCAAGAATGGCGGTGCCTTTCGCAACAACAAGTCAGTCCACGACTTGCAATTGACCCTGGCGAACCCCCAGGCCAATCCCATGACGGTGCTGGCTCACCAGCCCTTCACGCTTCTGTTGATGGGAGTTCTCCACCGGGATGGTTTTTTGGACGATCGCGTTTTTAACCTGTCTGCCCAGGCCCTGGACTTTGAAATCTTTGAGCGGCTTAACTTTTGGCTTATGGGGGCAGCCACCGATGCCTATCCCCAGCCCGGCATGATCGCCGATCTCTCCCGCACTGGCCCAGCCCATGCCTGCCGCACCCCTGATGCTGTGGCAAATCTACTCGCGGGACGCTCCCCCCGTAACCTGCGTCGTCAAATTCAATCCTTGGCCCTGAAGTTGCACCAAAGCGGACGAGGACAAGTTGCCCTGGACCAGCTAGATGAATTGCCCCAAATCCATCCGCTGCCAGATCTGTATTTTCTCCAGCGCCCCTTTGCTGATGGGTCTATGGCGGTGGCCTTTAAAACCCCAGCCCTAGGGGACTATAACTGTGCCGAGGCGATCGCCAACCAGTTGCAAACCGTGACCCGTCGCAGTCAAACGGTCTATGGCGAAAACTATGTTCTCCCCACTGAGAGCGATGTTGCGCGCCACCTCTATGGGCTCTTGAGCCATGGCTTGCTCTCTCCTCGGCTAATTCGCTTTATCGCAGAGCGACTGCTGCGAGAGGCTCGGCGGGAGCCCGCAGGGGTGTCCTTGTCTAAACTACGCGATCGCCTCTATAGCTTCTACCGCTATTACTGCCGAGGTCGCTGGCTCGATGAAGGCTTGCCCCAGGAAGCCCATCGCGCCTTAGCAGTGCTAAACAATCCCTACAGCTTGCTCCAAGTGGACGCAGCTGTGGGCCTCAACGTTTTTGCCCTGCTCTGCATCATCGCCCGGGAAGCCCAACAGCCCTTCTGGCCCTGTGGCAATCCCATGAGTCGAGTGGAATATAACCCCAATCGCCTGCTTCAATTTATGGGGCGTACCGCAGTTCTCTCGCCTCTTGCCTTCTGGCTTAACAATCGTCACCATTTGTCGGGACTCCATCTCAGCGCAGCTCGCCTCAGCCATTTGATGCTGGCCGAAGCTCAGCTCGCAGGAATTCAATGTTGTGAAGCCGCCCTCGTGGGCATCAACTTAGAAAATGCCAATCTGCGGGGGGCCAATCTGGCTGGCAGTAACCTCACCCGTGCCAACCTCCAGGGGGCAAATCTCCAGGGAGCCAACCTCAACGGCGCCGATCTGCGTTGGGCGAACCTGACCGGAGCCAATCTCCATGGCTGTACGATGGTCAACTCCTGTTTTGCCCATGCCAATCTGGATGCTGAAGGAACTGCCCTCGTTCAGGAGGGAGCGGGCTTCTTCTCCGTGACGGAATATCAGGTCTTGCAGCAGCTGGCCCAGCAAGAGGAATCGCTAGGCCCAGCGGCCACCACCGATCCTCGATTGTTCTATGCCGATGAAACGTTGGCAGCTTCGACGCCTGCCATCGAAACTCGCCCCATGAATGAGGAGCCTGCTGTGCTGGAGGCTCCGACAGAGGAGCTGGTGGAAATGAGTCCAGAAGATACTGCGGCTTGGGAAGAGCAGGATGCCACTGCGATCGCATCCCCTGCTTCCCCACCCATGGCATTTCCTAAAGTTTCATCCCCAAGCTCGTCTGCCTCGATGCTAGAGCAGGACACCCTGGGTCAGCAGCGAGAGACCGACACCCTCAGCCAGATTCCAGAGGCACAGGCTCTGGTTAACAACAGCGAGATTGACTACGGCGATACCCTAACGGGAAGCAATGGTAATGCCCTTGAAGAGCTTCATGCGAGTGACGAAACCATTGCACTGTGAGGTCTTGAGAGAAATTGCCTTGAGCGCCGTCAGGGGCAGAAATATTCATTGCGTGTGGATGTTTGAGGTGGCGCTTCACTGGCAAGCCCCATCGTTTAGGGCATCCATTTGAGTTCTCCCTCCAGACATGGCAGCGATTGGGGGGGGAATGCCATTGGGCAGAGCGTTGCGATCGCAGCGGTTTCAATATTCTGGTTGAACAGATTTTGATATCCCCGGAAACCGGCTGTCACGATTCACTTTGGCACTGTGGGGACCAGTCATATATCTCTTTCTGCGCTCTACCTTTGAACTTGGCCATATAAGAGACTTAATCTCAAACATAGAAAGCCTCAATGAGACGTTATTGCTGTGGCCGCATCACTTAGTACATTCATAAATGGTCAAACTTAGATATGGCAGTCAGTGATGGGGATAGCAACGTCCTAACAAGTCAGGCCGTTGCTATAAAACCTTGCTTGTCCCAAGTTTTTTGACTCAGACAGACTAACGCTCCTCCCATATTCAAGGCTTCGCCCTGGGTAGACCCAATGAGGAGCTTAGGAGCAATGGGATTTTGATTCCAGCCAAAGGGAGGTCTTTACTCTCCTTGGGACTTCTTTTCGTCGGAATTTCCTTAAGAGGTGGTTTGAAGAGGCATTGGGCCCTAACAGACGCCGCTATTGTGCGACACCAGGGTCGGAATCTAAAAGATTTCAGCTTGATGCGAGTCTCAAATTTGACGCTTCGCCGAACTCTCTAACATCCTTATCCTTCTATACTCGTAAGCAAATAAATATATAGGTAACTAATTCCTACTCTGTAAGGGGCCCCGTGATTGTTTCGTTCATATGATTCAGGCTTGAGCTATCTGCATCTGGTTCTCTCTTTTTACTTAGGCTCTTACTCTCTCTGTTCTGCTAAAACGCCTAGAACATCCTCTTGGCGGCAGCTTCATCTATCTTTATTCTTCTAGATGATTAGTATTAGAGTTCTCATCTCCCCTCAACCAGCCTTTTGCTTTTAAGTCTGTAAGAAGTATTGTCAGCAGGGCAAAATTCATCTCCAGTGTTTGGAGAATTCACTGACTCGCCTCAGAGGTAAATGCTTCGAAAACTTTAGTTTTTATTGCCATAATGGGATTCAATTTTGCCTTTTCCGGAGACATTGAATCTTGGTTAAATGTAGCCAAGAATACGTTTTGAATTGGGCGAGTGCTTTCGGGCCGCAATTAAAAGTGTTTATAGGCACAGAATTTGACAAGCCATGGAGCTTCTGAATTAAAGGATTAAATGCTGACTACTTTTATCTTCGCCGCATTGGACTTTCTATTCTGTGTTTGATGCTTCGTTAAGAGAGCAACCCCAAAGGGGCTATAGGCTAGACCTTGTGGCCAAGAGGCTTGCAGGGCAAAGAACTGACCGTAGAGTCATCAGCATTTATGGGTGTTTTGCATCGCTTATGGAAGTTGCTGCTTATGTTGGAGGCTTGAGAAAAGAATGGTTAAAACTAATTTGGCTGAGTAAAAATACTTGGTCTTTTAGCTCGCAGATCTTTGGGAAGCAATCATGCGGGGAAGAACAGCAGATTAAAGGTGGGATTCTCCATACATTTGGTAATCGTAAACTTTAATCAACAAACTCTCATGAAATGAGAGTCATGTTCCTATAATGAGTTGCACAGACCTGAATATTCCTCACTCAGCCTTGTGGCTTGGGCGTTTGATAGGGCAGGTCTTTGCAAAGGCCCTCAGCTTTGCAAGATTTTTATAATTCCGACGCGGAGGTTTGCCATGACTTATATGAACGGTTCTTCTTTACCCCCTTTAGGGCGTTTTCAGTGGCTCAAGAGCTTTCTGATGTGGGCTTTTGCTCTAACCGTTTTCATGATTGTTGTGGGCTTCCCCCTCTTGATTCTGGTCGTGACTGTGGCATCTCTATTGGCCATGGTTCTCCAGTCTGTGCTGCCGATGAGCGCAGTACTCGTGGTTAGTGGTTCCGTTCTGGGAGCCCACCTCTTGGCTGTGGTAGTTGCCTCTGCGGTGCTTACCTTCCGTGGTGTTCACCCCCACGACATTAGTTGGCTCAACTGGCTCAATGCTTCTGCGAAATCTGTGGGACAGTCAGTTTATGCCTCGTGCCCTCTAACCTGCGAAGTCGATAACGCCTAGTGTTATCGCCTTGAATTGATTAAGCGTGAACCCTTGTAAGGTTTAGCGCTACCTCCATTAAATCAAGGGGAGACAGTTTGCTGTCTCCCCTTTCGTATTGAGAAGGAACGCGGTCGGGGTAGAGGTCAATGCCTTTTGACTGTTGTTGTCAAGATCTGGTTTGTTGCTAGCTAGGGGGTAGGGAATGTCCGTCTGGCTTCTTGGTGTCTTCAACGCTTTATCAATATTAGAGTGCTTTGTTTGGATCGCTAGAGGGTGAGCTAAGGGCGCAATGTAGGATGGATTTGCTGTCGGCCTGCTTTGTTCTGGTCGTGCTGTTTGCCATTGTCTAGCTGCTGTTCCATGACTTCATCTCCGATCCGTGTCTGCATCACTCTTGGCACTCGCCCAGAGGCGATAAAGCTAGCGCCAGTGATTCAACAATTTCAGCAATCGCCTCATTTTGAGACCAAGGTCGTTTTGACGGGACAGCACCGAGAAATGGTGGCCCAGGTGATGAACTGGTTTGGATTGGCGGAAGATCATGACCTAGCGATCATGCAAGCTAAGCAAACCCTGACAGATATTACCTGTCGTAGTCTTAAGGGGCTGGAAGCTCTATTTGCAGAGATGAAGCCCGATATCGTCTTGGTGCAGGGGGATACTTCTACCGCTTTTTCTGCGGCCTTGGCAGCCTTTTATCAAAAAATTCCAGTGGGCCATGTCGAAGCTGGGCTGCGCACTGACAATATTCTCGATCCGTTCCCAGAAGAAGCCAACCGACGCCTGATTTCTCAGTTGGCGCAGTTGCACTTCGCTCCAACGGAGCTTTCTAAGCAGAACCTGGAGAAGTCTGGCTTGGTTGGCGAGATCCACATGACGGGAAATACTGTGATTGATGCGCTGCTAACTGTTGCAGCGAAGTCACCTGAATGCTCTGTCCCTGGTTTGGATTGGAAGGCTCACCGCGTTATTTTGGCGACGGTGCATCGTCGAGAAAATTGGGGGACTCCCCTGCAAAACATTATTACGAGTTTTCAGCAGGTCTTGGAACAGTTCCCGGATACAGCGCTATTGTTGCCGCTCCATCGTAATCCAACGGTACGCGAGCCACTGCAGGCTGCCTTAGGGAAGCATCCTCGAGCCTTCTTGACCGAGCCTTTAGATTATCCCCAGCTGGTGGGAGCGATGCAGCGTTGCACGTTGTTGATGACTGATTCTGGTGGTATTCAAGAAGAGGCACCCGGTTTAGGTAAGCCTGCCCTGGTGCTGCGGGAGACGACGGAACGTCCTGAGGCGGTTATGGCGGGAACTGCTAAGTTGATTGGTACTGACCCCGCGAAGGTCGTGCCGGCAGCGGCGGAATTGCTCGGCGATGCTGACGCCTATGCTGTGATGGCTAATGCAACAAATCCCTTTGGGGATGGGCATGCGACGGAGCGCATCATGGCATTAGTGAAGTCTTATTTTGAACGCTAGGGCGGTGATCCTGGGGAATATCAGGGGGCGTTTAAGAAGCTCGCTGCTTTTGTAGCTTGCGCATCTGCGGGGGCGGTCGGCTCCGTAGGGAAAATTCTCTCATGGCTGCAATAGCTATATCTTCCCGAGAATGCCATCGTGGCTGTGAAGTGAGTTCTCAGTGGTAAGGCAGGGTTGAGTGCTCAATCTCTAAATTGATACTAACTTCGTACATATATTGATGTCCGTGGAATAACGAAGCCAACATTTGAATATTCCTGCTAGACTTTATGCGCTTACACGGTTTCCATCTGGAAGCGTTAAATTAGGTAAGACGCGTCGAGGTGGGAATGCATCCTTATTAGGATGTGATGATCATGGCAACGCTATGTAGTGGTCGGGAGAAAAGTAGGGAAGTCAGCGATGAAAAATTATTCGGCGATTGTCTGTGCAAGCGTTCTTGCCCTTGCGCTTGGTGCATGTGGCGGCGGAGACGCTCCTGTTGAAGAGGGCACCACTCTCCAGCCTGTAGATGGCGAAGTTGTTGGTGATCCTTCTGCTGTCGCTTCAGGGGGAGTTGAGCCTGCACCTGCAAAGCAGACTCCCTTTGGAACTGCTGCTTTGGTGACTTCTCCTATTAATGGCAAGGTTCGGAGTCTGCCTTCCTTGACCCCCTCGGCCTCTGTTGAGTCTCGTATTAATAGCACTTCTTCCGGCAAGTCTGATCCCTTTGCTGGGCGGGTGATTTCTGTTCGTCCTGTTCCCCCTGAGCCAGGTGAGGTTGAAGCTTCCTTCCCCTTGGCCGGTCGTGGTACCAGCCCCTCCAGTGATTTAGGCAATGTCTTAGCAGGTGGGGGGGGGAGTAGTGTTGCAGGTGGAACCGGCTCAGCTGGCCGTTCTGGAACAACTACTGTGGCCCGTTCTGGTGGCTCTAGCTCTGTGAGCCGTGGTGCTTCCACTGGTTCTGGTAGGAGTACTTCCACTTCTAGGGCTGCTTCTGGTGGCACCTCTGCTTCCGGTGGTAGTACTTCTGCTTCCAGTGGTAGTACTTCCGCTTCCGGTGGTAGTACTTCTGCTTCCGGTGGCGGCGCTAGTACAAGTGCTGGCAGTGGGTCTATTGGCGGCGGTTCTCTGCCTGATTTGGCTGCTCGCCCTCCCATTCCCGACCCAGCACTTGCTCGTGCTGTGGAAGTGACTGGTGTGGTGTTGGTGGGCTCCAATTATCAAGCGATTGTTAAGGCTCCCAACGAGCCTACTAGTCGATATGTGACTGCAGGGCAGCGTCTGTCTGGTGGTCGTGTGTTGGTGAAGCGGATTGAGAATCAAGGTTCAGAGCCTGTGGTGATTCTCGAAGAGGACGGCGTTGAGGTTGTTCGTTCCATTGGTGCTCCCGCAGAGGGCTCTGCTGGAGGAGATGCTACTGCCATGTTGCCTGAGTTGCTGCCTGCTTCTTAGGTCTTTATGGGTCGCTGACTGAACTGACTTTGCTCAAAAAGAGTGGGAGGCTGTAGCCTCCCACTCTTTTTGTTTAGGAGTGGATTGAGCTGAGATGCTCAAGGGGGAGATGTTTGGGCTTGTGCCTTATTCTTGGCAGGTGGGGCAGAAGTGAGAGGAGCGCCCGCCGAGTTTGATGCGTTCGATGGAGGTTCCGCAGGCGCGACAATCTTCGCCTGTGCGGTTATAAACCCAGGCTTGGCCGCCGTATTGGCCGTTGATCCCTTTGATGTCACGGAAGTCGCTGAAGGTGGTGCCGCCTGCGCCGATGCTGTCTTGGAGGACTTGGACGATCGCGCCGTGCAGTTTTTTCAGTTTGACTTTATTGATGCTGTTGCTGGGGCAGGTGGGGAGGATGCCGCTGAGGAAGAGGGATTCGTCGGCGTAGATGTTGCCGATGCCCGCGACGAGGCGTTGGTCGAGGAGGGCATTTTTGATCGGGCGGCGGCTTTTCTGGAGGCGATCGCTTAAATACTGGAGTGAAAAGTCCTCAGAAAAGGGCTCAGGCCCTAGCTTTTTCAGGCCAGTCACCACCTCTGGAACGTCCGTGCCGGGAGGAACCCACCACATCTGACCAAAGGTACGGGTATCGACGAAGCGCAGTTCTTGATTGCCTTTGAAGAAGATGCGCACACGAGTATGTTTTTGTAGCTCGCTGTCGGGATGCACCCAGAGGAGCTGGCCGGTCATGCGCAGATGGACGCCCCACCAGCCCGCCGGTTGATCGGATTTTTCCAGTTCGGCGAGGAGATATTTGCCTCGACGGTGCCAGGCTTTGATGTGGCAGTCCTGGAGCCCATCAATAAAGCTGTCGGGATCCGGTGGGAAGGCAACGGTGCGATTTAGGAGGACGCTGCCATCCTGAATGGGGATGTTGCAGGTCATGGGGTCTAGGCCCCGACGGACGGTTTCGACTTCAGGTAGCTCTGGCACAAGTCGGTGATTGAAGGGGCTGGGGGTTGGATTTTGGGTTTTGATTAATGCAGGAAGCACGAGAGGCAAGTTTGGCCTCCCGTTGCCAGCCGCACAGGGACTAAAACGCCTTGTGATAATCCTGTAGGGCTTTGACTTCTAAGGGGGCTTGCTGAAGCTCTCCCATGGCTGCGGTGGCTGCCCTCGCACCTGCCACGGTGGTGATGGTGGTGACTTTGTAGGAGATGGCGGCGCGGCGGATGATGCGATCGTCCTCCTTGGCGACTTCGCCCGATGGCGTATTGATGATTAGCTGGATGGTGCCGTTCTTGATGGCATCGATCACATGGGGACGACCTTCGTGGACCTTGAGAATGCGCTCCACTTCAAACCCTGCATCTACCAGGGTTTTGCAGGTGCCTGAGGTGGCTACGATTTTGAAGCCGAGGTCGATTAAGTCTTTGACCACTGGGATGATGGAAGGCTTGTCGCGATCGCTCATGGAAACGAATACTGTGCCTTCTGCCAGAAGAGGCTGGGAGGCAGCCAATTCTGCTTTGGCAAAGGCGCGACCAAAGGACACATCAATGCCCATGACCTCCCCCGTGGACCGCATTTCAGGGCCGAGGATGGTATCTGTGCCGGGGAAGCGATCGAAGGGCATGACGGCTTCTTTCACGGACATGTGGGGCGGAATGATTTCCTTTGTGAATTCCAGCTCTGCCAAACTTTTACCTGCCATCACCCGCGAGGCCATTTTGGCCAGGGGAACGCCGACGGCCTTGGAGACAAAGGGCACGGTGCGGGAGGCGCGGGGGTTGGCTTCAATGATGAAGACTTCGTCGCCCTTGGCCGCAAACTGGATGTTCATGAGACCCACGACCTTGAGGGCCTTGGCTAGCTTCACGGTCCAGTCCCGGATGGTGGCCATGGCGGAATCGGATAGGGAGACCGTGGGAATGGAGCAAGCGGAGTCGCCGGAGTGGATCCCGGCCTGCTCGATGTGCTCCATGATGCCGCCGATGACCACGTTGCCTCCGGCATCCGCAATGGCGTCTACGTCCACTTCCACCGCGTTCTCTAGGAAGCGGTCAATCAGGATGGGGTGGTCGGGCTCGACCTGGACGGCCTCAGTCATGTAGCGCTCCAGATCCACATCGGAGAAGACAATCTCCATGGCCCGACCGCCGAGGACGTAGCTGGGGCGGACGACGACGGGGTAGCCGATGCGCTGGGCGATCGCTAGAGACTCTTCGTAGCTACGGGCCAAGCCATTGGCGGGCTGGGTGATTTCTAGCTCTCGCAGCATCTGCTCAAAACGCTCGCGGTCCTCAGCGGCGTCGATGGAGTCCGGGGAGGTGCCCCAGATTTGAGTTTCGACGGTGGATTCACTGCTGGAGAGGTAGGTCTGGAGCGGTACGGCCAGCTTCAAAGGCGTTTGGCCGCCGAACTGGATGATGACGCCCTTGGGATTTTCCGCCTCGATGATGTTGAGCACATCCTCTTGGGTGAGGGGCTCGAAGTAGAGGCGATCGCTAGTGTCGTAATCCGTGGAAACCGTCTCTGGGTTGGAGTTGACCATGATGGTTTCAAAGCCATCGGCCCGCAGGGCAAAAGACGCGTGGCAGCAGCAATAGTCGAACTCAATGCCCTGACCGATGCGGTTGGGGCCACCGCCGAGAATCACCACCTTGGGTTTATCCGAGGCGAGGACTTCTGATTCTGCGGCTTGGGCGACGACTTGTCCGTCTTGGATGATTTCAATGCCCGACTCGTAGGTGGAGTAGTAGTAGGGCGTAAAGGCCTCAAATTCTGCGGCGCAGGTGTCCACGGTTTTATAAGTTGGGATCACGCCGAGGCCTTTGCGATGGGCGCGGACTTCTCCCTCGCTGCTCTTGGTGGCATAGGCGATTTGGCGATCGCTAAAGCCCCGCTGCTTCACCTGGGCCATGGTGTTGGCATCCAGGTCGCTCAGCTGGCTGCGCTTGAGGAATTTCTCGCCTTCAATTAAATCCTGGAGCTTGTCCAGGAACCAGGGGTCAATCGCTGTGAGTTCAAACAGCTCCTCATTAGTCATGCCCAACAGCATGGCCTGGCGAATGGTGAAGATCCGTTCGGGGTTGGGCTTACGCAGGCTGGGGCGAATGGCAGTCAGACTGGGCAAGGTCTCGGAACCATCACAGCCCCAACCGGCCCGGCCTGTTTCTAGGGACCGTAAGGCCTTCTGGAAAGACTCCTGGAAGGTGCGACCAATGGCCATGGCCTCACCCACAGATTTCATTTGGGTGGTCAAAATCGGCTCGGTACCGGCAAATTTCTCGAAGGCGAAGCGAGGAATCTTCGTGACGACGTAGTCAATGGTGGGTTCAAAGGAAGCGGGCGTTTCCTTGGTAATGTCGTTCGTCAGTTCATTGAGGCTGTAGCCCACTGCCAACTTCGCAGCCAGCTTGGCAATGGGGAAGCCCGTGGCCTTGGAGGCCAGGGCGGAGCTGCGGGAGACTCGGGGATTCATCTCAATGACGATGAAGTTGCCGTCCTCGGGATTGACCGCAAATTGAATATTGGAGCCGCCGGTTTCTACGCCAATCTCGCGGATGATCTTCAGGGAAGCATCCCGCAGGCGCTGGTATTCCTTGTCGGTTAGCGTCTGAGCCGGAGCTACGGTGATGGAGTCCCCGGTGTGGATGCCCATGGGATCCAGGTTCTCGATGGAGCAAATGATGACCACGTTATCGGCCAGATCTCGCATCACCTCCAGCTCGTACTCTTTCCAGCCCAGCAGGGACTGCTCTACCAGAATCTGCGAAACGGGGCTGGCGTCTATGCCGGACTGGCAAATGGCCTCAAATTCTTCTTGGTTGTAGGCAATGCCGCCCCCAGTGCCCCCCATGGTGAAGGCGGGACGAATGATCATGGGGAAGCTGCCGATGTCCTTGGCGATCGCCTGGGCCTCAGCCATCGTCTCTGCAATACCGGAGGGGCAAACGGGTACCCCGATGCGAGCCATGGCATCTTTGAACAGAAGCCGATCCTCCGCCATTTCGATCGCAGGTAACTTCGCTCCAATCAGTTCCACACCTAAACGATCTAGAGTCCCGTCCTTGGAGAGAGCCACTGCCATGTTGAGCGCTGTTTGGCCACCCATGGTAGGGAGAATCGCATCGGGGCGCTCTTTCTCCACAATCTTGCCCACCAGCTCTGGGGTAAGCGGCTCAATATAGGTGCGATCGGCCATGCCCGGATCAGTCATGATCGTGGCCGGATTGGAATTCACCAACACCACCTCATAGCCTTCCTCTCGCAATGCCTTACAGGCTTGGGTTCCGGAATAGTCAAACTCGCAGGCTTGGCCAATGATGATGGGACCGGAGCCCAACAACATAATCTTGCGGAGGTCAGTGCGGCGAGGCATAGGCTGTAGTGAGGTCTATCGTGCGGAGGGCGCGCCGAGCAAAATGCGGCAAATCCTACCTATTCTACGGTCTTAGGTGAAGCAAAATTGTTCTGATCAATGGCAATTCAGCCCAGGTTCCCGCAGCTCCAGGACGGTAATCTCCCCTCCGCTAGGCTTTACGCAGCCTGGGCAGAGACCTTATAACTAAGAGCAAGGAACAGTGTCTGTTCCACCCAGGCTGTTACAATCCGGCAAACCTTGCGCTCCATGGCTATGACGAATGCCATGCTAGGGGCGTTACCCAGGCTGGATTTCTGCATTACATCGCAGCGGCCTGCAGTTCCAAAATCATTTGAGTTCTGCCATGACCTCGTTTGCCAACACCGCCCGATCTGAAATGAGTGAGCTACAGCGGCTCAAGGGCTTGTTGCCGCCTGAGCTACAGAGCTGGGTCTTTGTGGAAGCCGCTACGGCTGTGGATCCACTCTTAATTACCTGCGAAGAAATTGCCAAGGATGAGGTCGAAGTCCAAATCGACTTGGTTCGCTGGGAGCAGTTTGCCCTGGACCAGCGTAATTTGCTGTTTTGGCATGAAGTCGGTCGCATCCAGAATGATGCAATTCCTCGGGATGGCTGGGAAATGGCGGCTTTGGCCATTGGCCTAGGCGGTGCGGTCGGCGAACTCTGGGTGCAGGATGGTTTGTTACTCCTCTTAGCCCTAGGCCTTTCTGGTTTTGCAGGCTATCGCCTCTATGCTCGTAATAATGGTGAGCGCCGCTTGCTTGAAGCGATTGAAGCAGATGAGCGAGCCATTTCCTTGGCAACTCGCTTTGGCTACTCTTTGCCCAATGCCTACCGCAGCCTCGGCAGTGCCCTTAAGGCCATCATTGAGCAAACGCCTAAGAAGAAGAAGCGCAAGATCTACGATTCTCGGTTGACGGCTTTGCGTCGTAGTGCAGCGAAGGCAAAGGCCCAGGCAAAAGCTTCCCAAGGCGGAGATTCTTTGCCCAGTGGCCGCTCTCGGTCTGAGAACGTTTACGGTTAAGCGATCGCCATCAGTGAATTAAATCCTGGATGGGCTACCTCTGAAAAAAGGGCGTCATTGTTACAACAATGACGCCCTTTTTTTGTGTATGTATTCACTTCTAGGTATCTGGTTACGCCTTCTTTAAATCCTTTTTTCAATGCAAAATTAGTGCTGCTTATAGTTGTGGAGACATCTTTTTTATTGCTGCGAGAAAATCCTGAAATTTGCTCCCAGAGAACTTTTCAGCTGCGTTAGTCCTTCCCGGTGACCTGGGCAATCTAAGGGAGACGAGACAAAGCCCTCCCCTGTCTCCTAGATGCTATCGCTAATATTTCTGGGTTTTCGAGCCTCCAATTTCTCTTAGGTGTGATTTGCCTTGGAATGTTTGGAACTCTGGTGCATCTGTTTGGATTGATGCCCTATTTCTCACCCATGAAGTCATTGCGATCGCAGCGGAAGTTGGACAGTCTTCCTGGCTACGGGATCTTGAAGCCTCTAATCTCCAGAGATCCCATGTGAACTATGTCCAAGCCTTCAGTCATTAAGCATGCGGATCCTAATTTACTCCTACAACTATCATCCCGAGCCCATTGGGATTGCGCCCCTAATGACAGAGCTGGCTGAAGGGTTAGCCAACCGTGGTCATGATGTGCGCGTCATTACTGGCATGCCCAACTATCCAGAGCGTAAGATTCACCCGGAGTATCGCGGCAAGGCTTACGTCACTGAGGAGCGCAATGGCGTGACCATCCAGCGCAGCTATGTTTGGATTCGCCCCAACCCTGGCTTGGTGGATCGCGTTCTGCTAGATGGCAGCTTCGTCGCGACTAGCTTTTTCCAAGCCCTGCGAGGCTGGCGTCCCGATGTGGTGATGCTCACCGCTCCGCCCTTGCCTGTCTCTGTGCCTGCGGCGCTGCTCGGAACGGTCTATCGCTGTCCTGTGGTGCTCAATTTGCAGGATATCTTGCCCGATGCCGCGATTCATCTCGGTATTCTCAAGAACCAGGCGATTATTCGCGTCTTCGAAGCGCTGGAGAAGTTTGCCTATCGCTCCTCTACAGCGATTAGCGTCATCACGGATCGCTTCACCGAGAATCTCAATCTCAAGGGTGTGGAGACTGAGAAGATTTCCTGCATCCCCAACTGGGTGGATGTGAATTTCATCAAACCGCTGGAAAAAGAAGACAACGAGTTCCGCAAGGAGCTGGGTCTGGAAGGCAAGTTCGTTGCCCTTTACTCCGGCAACATTGCCCACAGCCAAGGCATTGAAACGGTCATTCGAGCAGCCACGCAGGTTGCCCACATTCCAGATATTCGCTTTGTGATTGCTGGGGCAGGCCCGGCAGTGGAGAAGCTCAAGGCTTGGTGCCATGAGCATGAAATCAGTATGGATAATATCCACCTGATGGAGCTACAGCCCCGCGATCGCCTCCCCACCATGTTGGCCGCAGCGGATGTGGGCATGATTATCCAAAAGAGCAACGTTGTTGCGTTCAATATGCCTTCTAAGACCCAGGTCCTAATGGCCAGTGGTCGCCCCATCATTGCCTCAGTTCCTAATGATGGTCCTGCGGCTGATGCGCTGCGAGATAGCGGTGGAGGCCTGGTAACGGCTCCGGAAGCCTCTGAAGAACTGGCTGCTGCCATCACTCAGCTCTATGAAAATCCTGAGATGGCCCAGGCCATGGGTGAGAAAAACCGCCAGTACGCCCTCGATAAGTACAGCTTTGACCAAGCCCTCAATCGCTATGAGAGCCTGTTCGAATCCCTCATGCCCGAAGCCAAGCCTGCGCCTTTGGGTCAGCCTATGACTCAGACTGTAACGAGCCTGCCGAAGATGCCCTAGGCGGCGTTACACTGGGGGCAGCAGCCCTGGGTGTCGATTTCGGTCACCACTGCACAGGCTTTTGAGTCGTGCGACTGCCGTGATGGTTTTGGTCTTGCGTTTCCCAAATTTGAGTGGGATTGTTGCGGAATTACTTAATCCTTTCGATGTGAATGGGTTGGGTGAGTCGGCAGAAACGTTGAGACATAATCGTGAGCACGGCTAATTCTGAATGTCCCCAGGGAGCGATCGCGCTTTCTGGGGACATTTGCTTTAGCAGCAGCGATTTCAACGCTCTCCCCATCACGCCTAAAACTTTCAATTTCCCAGCCCCTATGACAGAACGTCCCATCGATACAGCTCCCTATTTAGAGACTGATACCCCCGCCGGAGAAACGGATGCTTCAGCAGAGGACCGTCCCAGTACGGCCAGTGCTGAGAACCTCAAACTCGCCCTGGCTGTGGCAGAAGCTGCTGACGATCGCAAAGGGGGCGATATTGTCATCTTGGATGTGGCGGATGTGGCCTACTTGGCTGATTTCTTTGTGCTGGTTTCTGGCCTGTCTCCCGTCCAAGTTAAGGCGATCGCGACTTCGATTCGAGATTCCGTAGAGGTTGAGTTTGAGCGAGTAGCGCGCCATGTGGAAGGCATGGGCGAAGGGCGCTGGATTCTCATTGACTACGGAGATGTTGTGGTCCATTGCTTTATGGCGGATGAGCGAGAGTTCTACAACCTAGAGGCCTTCTGGAGCCATGGTAAACGAGTGGAATGGGAGCCCCAAGGGCAGCAATCTGTGGTTTAGAGACCTAACCTGACTTGTGCTTGCCCTGGAAGTTGGTTTTGTTCCCGATGCTGCCCATGGCTTCAACTTTGAGCAGAGTCATGATGGGTTCAGGAGGTTTCCCCGCAGCCTGTCCTGGGTCGATGGCCTGGAACTTTTCCGTTAAAGTAGTGCAAGTCCCTTGGACCTGTCGGCGCTTCGTCAAGAATTTAATGCTTTCCCCTACAACCCTCTGTCCGGTCCCTGAGGAACAGCAACCCCTCAACGAATTTAAAGATCTTCAAGAATCCTGGTTCTTTAGCTGGGCGATGCTGGAAAGGCTTCCGTTTTTGGTTCGGCTGGCGATTGTTTGGGCGATTGGCTTGGTGCTCGTGATGCCCATTAGCCTGGTTAGCTTTCCTTTCGTGAAGCTGCCTGTTCAGTGTCTCTGGTCTGCGGCCATTGGAGGCTGCTTTCCCGTGATTTTTGTTTTGGTGCAGCAATATTTGGGCTGGACTTACGTGCGCGATCGCCTCAGCGCCGAAAGAATCTTCTACGAAGAGTCCGGTTGGTATGACGGCCAATATTGGACGAAGCCCACCGAGATGCTGGCCCAAGACCAGCTGGTTGTAACCTATCAAATTCACCCTTTGCTGAAGCGAATTCAGATGAGCTTGTTGGCGATTGGGGGATTTTTCTTGGCCAGTGCTATGGTTTGGAACTTTGTTTGAATCAAACGGTTTTGCTGCAGGCTTGAGCTGTCTTTGGATTGTGTGCCGCTATTCCATTAGATAGGTCGAAACGATTCTACGCATTCCGTACAAAAATCATTAAGGGTCACTATGAGCCGTATGTCCCCGGTTCCCAATCCAATCACTGTCGATCTTCTGCGAGAAGGCATTATTGAATCTCAGCATCAGGCGCAAGCAGTGCTTTGTGATGTTCGGGGTCGAGTTCGCATGGCAGCCGGTGACCCCAACACCAGCGCTTTTATCCGGTCAGCCCTGAAGCCTATCCAAGCTTTGGCCGTCACAGGCACAGGCACGCTAGAAGCCTGGGGATTGAGCGATCGCGATTTGGCGATCATGTGCGCGTCCCATGATGGAACCCCGCCCCTAGCCCGCCAGGCCTTTCATATTCTGTGGCGTAGTGGCTTAGAAGCCTCTGATTTACGCTGCCCCATTCCCGAAGGACAACTCAGCCCTCTCAACCACAACTGCTCGGGCAACCATGCTGGAATGCTGGCGGTTTGCAAACAATGTAGCTGGAGCACGAGAGACTACCTGGATCCCAAGCATCCCGTGCAGCAGCTCGTGCTTAAGAAAGTTTCGGAATGTATTGGTTTGCCCCCGGCAGAGCTGATTGGTGCCAGAGACGATTGTGGGATGCCCACTTATTACATGCAGATTAGCCAGATGGCGACGCTGTACGCCCATTTGGCGGCTGGCAATAGCCTGGATATGGAACGCATCACCCGTGCCATGGTTCATTATCCCGAGCTGATTGCGGGAGAAGGGCGCTTTGATACTGAGTTGATGCGTCTTACGGCCGGAGAGGTCGTTAGCAAATCTGGTGCCGAAGGCATTCAGTGCCTAGGTCTTGTGGGGCAAGGAATGGGTCTGGCTATCAAGGTGAAGGATGGAGCCAAGCGAGCCAAATATGCTGTGGCTATTCACCTGCTGCAACAGCTCGGTTGGATTCAACCGGACATTGCCCAAAAACTCTCAGATCAATTCCTCACGTTGAGTGCGGTTAAGCGTTTGGAGATTGTGGGGGATTTAGCAATGATGTGAGGGACAGCAAGCTGAGGTTCAATGGAGTCGCTGCTTGGTGAAAGAGCCCCTAAATCCTCCAGGGGCTAACAACGGTTTGCCCTCGTTGCCCCGCTGTTTGAAGCCGAGCGCCACTGGATCGGGCTTGGTGTAAAACCGCCTTAGGGCTAGGGACTGTGAGAATTTGGGCGCGGTTCCCAAGAAATGTAGCCCAGACTGCAAAATGTAGGCTATACTTCATAAGCCGACGCGGGGTAGAGCAGTCTG